>CAZKTW010000143.1:0-9930 GCA_964555775.1 uncultured Bifidobacteriaceae bacterium
GCAAGTGCAGCTTTTTCGTCGTCAGAACGGGGAAATCCTTTCGCAAATCAAACCGCGTCTGCGCGCCGAACACGGAATACGTGCCGGTACCCGTGCGGTCGGCCTTGAACTTTCCGTGCTCGAGAACGTGCCGCAGCAAATCAAGGTACTGGATCATCGCGGAGGAAATTTAACCACGAAAGACACGAAAGACACGAAAAGAAATTTGGCCGCTTCAGTGTTTGATTACATCTTCCTGACGGATTCGCTTCTTATCATCAAGATACCAATTGTAATTTTCGCCTAGCCGCAACGTTATTTTGCCTGCCAATTTCTGTCGAGCGCTCTTTTCACCGCAGGCAAATCAGAGATGACGTCCGCCCTCATCCCAGCCTTCTCCCCCGGGGAGAAGGAGAATGTTTTTCCGTCTCATTGAAATACCTACGACTGAATTTGCCGGACGATCAACCGCAAATCAGAAACCAGAGATTGCTATTCCTTCTCCTGGGGGAGAAGGTCAGGTTGAGGGCGGAAGTATAAGCCAACGTTAGTTTGCTGTGATATTTTCCTGGTTTTCTCCGGCTGAAATCGGCTCGCCACGCCAGGCGTTTTTTGCAAAACTGCGAGGGTCATGCGAATTCTCGCCCTTGATCATGGAACCAAGCGCATCGGCGTCGCGGTGAGCGATGAAACCCGAACCATCGCGCAACCGCTGGAGTACATTCCCGCCGAACCGTTCGCCGATTTTCTGATCCGGCTGAAAAAATTGCTGGCCGAAAAGGAAATCAGCCTCGTCCTGGTCGGCCTGCCGCGCAACATGGACGGCAGCTACGGCCCGGCGGCGGAAAAGGTGCGGACCTTCGTGAGTGTGCTGGGCAGTGCCATCACCATCCCGATTAAAACCTGGGATGAGCGGTTGACCTCGGCACAGGCGAACCGGGTCTTGATCCAGGGCGGAGCCCGTCGTGACAAACGCAAACAAAAGGTGGACCAGACCGCCGCGGCAATCCTTCTGCAAAGTTATCTGGACGGCAACACGTGATTCGTGACGAGTGAACGCCTCTCACAAGGCTTCACGTTTCACGTTTCACGTTTCACGACCATGAAATTCAAACTGACCATTGCCTACGACGGCACAGGTTACGAAGGTTGGCAGGTGCAGAAAACCGGAACCGGCGTCCAGGAAATAGTCGAAACGGCACTGGCAAAGTTGTTTCCCAGCAAGCCGCGCCTTCACAGCGCCAGCCGAACGGATACCGGAGTTCATGCACTGGGGATGGTTGCACATTTTGAAATCCCGGGGGCCGAGTTCAAGATGGCCCTGCCCAAACTTACACTGGCGCTTAACGCATGGCTGCCCGACGACATCCGCGTGCTGTCGGCTTCACGCGCACCGAAGACTTTTCATGCCCGGTTCAACGCGACGGGCAAGCAATACCGCTATTTTGTGTGGAACCATAAGGGGATGAATCCGCTGCTCCGGCACACCGCCTGGCAGGTGCCGCGTTCGCTCGACTTGAAGGCCATGCGCGCCGCGGCGCCGTTGTTTGTCGGCAAACGCGATTTCAAATCGTTCGCCGCCAGCCGGAATTACGAGATGGAGTCCACTGTGCGCCGGCTCACCCGCTGCGAGATCAGGAAAAACGGGCCGTTGCTGACTTTTTTCATCGAAGGCGACGGTTTCCTCTACAAAATGTGCCGGGGCATTGTCGGCACGTTGGTGCAAATCGGCGAAGGCAAATTTCCGGCGGACGCAATCAAGCGCATGCTGGCGAAGAAGGACCGGCGCATGGCCGGCATGACCGCGCCGGCGCATGGGCTTGTGCTTTGGAAAGTGTATTATTCCCGAGCTCGCAGGAGCCGACGTGAGGAGGCTCCGATTAAGAACACAGAATGAGCCTCGTTACCTCGGCTGCCACGTAAGAAACAAATGAACATCGTCCTGGTTGAACCGGAAATCCCGCCAAACACGGGCAATGTGGCCCGGCTGTGCGCGGCCACGAGGACGACGCTGCATCTGATTGAGCCGTTCGGATTCAAGCTCGATGACGCGCAACTCAAGCGGGCGGGCATGGATTACTGGCAGCACGTCGAGTGGCATCGCTGGAAAAATTGGAAAACGTTCGAGTCGGCTCACAGGGCAGACGCCTCAAAGTTTTGGTTCATCGAATCCAGCGGCCCTAAAATTTACAGCGAGGTGAGATTTTCGGCGGACGATTATCTGATTTTCGGACGCGAGACCGCCGGTCTGCCCAAGCCGTTATTGGAACAGAACCGGGAATCCTGGCTGCGGATTCCAATGTTCAACGCCGAATCACGATCGTTGAATTTGTCAAACTGCGCCGCGCTGGTGCTGTTCGAGGCCTTGCGGCAGCAGGGATTTTCGAACGAAATCCGCTGAAGGTCAGCTGGTGCAGGGCGTGCCGCTCTCGCTTGGGGGGGCATTTATCCCGGCAATCAAACCTTTATTTGCTGCCAACTGTTTTTTTCAGTTCAACCGCGTAAACCTGGTTGGCCCCGCTCATATTGGAGCGGAAGATGAGCCATTTCATGTCCGGCGAGAACATGGCGTTCGGCTCCAGCGCGTAATCGTGTCTGGCCATGTTCACCAGCCGTTCGGAATGGAACACTCCGGGCCGGACCAGGCTGTTGGTGCCAGGAGTGTCATCGGATCCGTCGGTCAGAAGCTCAGGACGAAAAAGATTAATCCATTTCCCATCTGGCGCATGGGCAACCATCCCGGCATCGCCGCCGTCACCGGAAAACAAGGTGCCATCCGGTGAGACGTTGAAATGCACCGACCACTCGTTGCGCAAGAGATGATACCACGTCCGCGAGCCACTCGATACTTCATAGCCCGCAACCCAGAAATCCTCGCCCCGGGGTGTCTGCAAGTCGTACCAGATGGTCTTGCCATCGGCGCTCCAGAATTCATGCCCGGCAATTTCCATTGTCATCTGCCGTTGATGGATCAACTTCAAATCCGTGCCGTCGGCGCGCATGGTCCAGATGCGGTCCACCTTGTGCCAGGGTCCCTCGTGGCAGAACAGGAGCAGGTTCGGATCGGTCGGTGAAAATTGCAGATGCCCGAGCCAGTCGGTGCAGCGGTCGCATTTTTTGGTCTCGCCGGTCTGGATATTGTAGAAAAAAAGTTCCATCGGATAGTGTTTGGCGAGGCGGTCTTCCATCATTTGGCCCTTTCTTTCGCGTTGCTTATCGGCGGTCTCGATGTCGGTCCGCCGGTTGGGGCCGCCGTCGAAAAAGTCCCCGTTCGTTCCCCAATCGGTGCGCTCGATGACGGTGCCGGCGAGCATGGTTTCATCGGCGTTGACCGTCGCCACCTGTGCGCCGCGCGGCAACGTGACGATTTGGTGCGTGATTTTGGTGGCGGGATCAACGGCAAAAACGGTGCGGTTCGTCGTGGCATAATAGATCTGCCCGGTTTTGCGGCCGACCATGATGACGTGCGCCCGGCCGGCAACGATGTT
This sequence comes from uncultured Bifidobacteriaceae bacterium, assembly GCA_964555775.1. GTDB lineage: Bacteria > Verrucomicrobiota > Verrucomicrobiia > Limisphaerales > UBA11358 > UBA11358. Next base: position 3,468 of record CAZKTW010000143.1, read on the forward strand.
ATCGACCTGGCGCGTCTGGAGATCGATCATGGCTATCCCGCCCGGCGTGGTGATGACCATCTTCCGTCCGTCCGGCGTGAAGGGGTTCAGGTTGAAATACAGGCTTTCGCTGCCAGGCTCGCGCGAAAGCTGGACGACGTGATGCCCGGTGTCCGGGTCAGTCCATTCGACCAAAGCGTTGGTTGCTGTACCCGCCCGTGCGCACAGGGCCAGCGCGCAAATAGCAGGCAGCAAGAGGGAACAAAGTCGTTTTGGCCCGAAAATAAAAATTGATCTTGAACAGGAGCAAGCCGAGTCAACGGAGAGAAGATTTGGGCCGGAAAAGCTCTGGAGCGAGTGTTCCGAGAACGCTTCATCCGCAACCCCATTACTCTCTGTTTCCTCCGTTCCCTCCTGTGAGATGACTTCGGAATTCAGGTTTAGCAGAGACATGTTCAAAGTTGTTGGCGGGTTCATTTCTCCCACCTTGGACGCGCGAAGGCAATCCAAGGTTAAGCCAAACTTACTTCACCGCAAGTCGATGGCTCGTTTTGAACCTGAAGGAACATGTCAAAGTGTGGATGTTCACAACTACTCTTATTGCGCCAATAACTCGGGAATGCAAAACCGATTCGGGGGTGCAAAAGTCCTTCTGAGCGCGATTTTATCGCGCCCAAGGGCAAGCAATTTCCCGAATGCGCAGGCCATGTCACTCATTGGGCCGCGGGGCGCCACGACCTTTGTGAAGTCTGCTGGCGCGACGCCAAAGTTCGCTACCAGCTTTCGATGATGCGATAGAAGCGCAGCGGCTGGTTGGTCCAGCCGGGATCCTGGAGCCGGAGCATGCCGTTCGTGAGCGTCAGGCTCCCGGGCAGGGTGACCCAATTGACGAGGTTCGTGCTGGCCTGCGCCTGAAGGTTGGCCAGGTCGGAGGCCGAAATCGTGCCGCCGTCCATGTCGCCCGAGGTCAGCCTCAGTGTGCCATCCGGCAACAGCACCGGCACGCCGAGTCGTTGCGGCACATGCACCAGCAACACGGCGTTGCTGCTGGTAATGCTGCCGGCGACGTTGGTCACCACCACGGTGTAGGTGCCGGAATTCGTCCGGGTCACGTTGGTAAAGGCGAGCGATGCATTGGTGGCTCCGCCCAGCGGCAGGGTGTTCTTCTGCCAGTAATAGCTCAAGGGCATCGTTCCAGAAGCAACGACGGCAAAGGTCAAATTACTTCCACCCAGGACGGTCTGGTTGGTCGGTTGCACTAGAATCACCGGTGAGATTGCGGGCAGAACATCGAACGGATTGCTCACCCCCAGATGTCCATGGCCGTCATCCGCCGTCAACGAGACATTGCTTCCAAGGTTCTGCACTGTCACAGTGCCGTTCCAGATGCCATCCGTGAAATTGCCCGTCACCGTCGGGAGGACGGTGACTGAGCCACCCGGTCCGATGATGCGCAGATCATCGGCCAGGCACCACAAATTCCCCGGCTCACCATAACCGCGATAGAAGGTGAGTGTAACCGCGTAAACCCCGTTTGAAGGCGGCGTGAAGATCCCGGTGAGATTGGTCCGATAAATATTCCCAATATTCACGGAACCCCAGCCGAATTGCGCCACGGTCGTATTACCGATCAAGATTGCCGTTGTGCCGCCATCAGCATTATTGCCACTGCTGGTGTCATCGGTGGCGATGTCCATTTTCAAGGTGTAAGTCGTGCCGCCAGTCAGGGAAATATTTTGCGTAATCCCGTCAGGGGTTCCCGCATTGGCGGCGATGCGGAAGGCGGTGGAGGAAAGTCCGTCACCATTGACGTCAAAGGTGACCAGGCCGTAGGGTCCGGGCTGATTGCCAACGTTCAAAGGTGTCCAGGGCAACAACGTGCCAGCCTCAAAATCCATGTTGGAACCGGCTTGATTGGTAATTGTGCCGTAGATCGACACGGGATTGGTATAACCCGCCAAAGTCCCGTTGGCGGCATCCCTGGCCAGGATGGTGACCGCAATCGGCGCGTTGGTCGTGCGCGGTGACGAAATCGGATTCCAGGTGTAATGATGGGCGTAAACCGTCAGCACCGCATTCGAACTGAGAACCGAACCATAAAGATTGGTTACCAGCACCGTATAATTGCCGGCTTGACTGAACTGCACGTTGGTCAAGGTGAGCGTCGTGTTCGTCGCCCCGACAAGGTTCGTCCCGCCGAATTGCCACTGATAGCTCACCGGGGGTTTACCACCGGCGGCGACAATGAAGAATCCGGTGCCACCCGCGAAGACCGCCTGGTTGGTCGGCTGGGTGATGATCGTCGGCGGAACGTCGTCATTCACAACCAGCATCGAACCCGCCCCGTTGACAAAGCCGGCTGCGCTCGCCGTCACGATTACCGGCTGGTCGCCATCGTTGAGGGTATTGTCCACCAACGTGAGATTAAAAGTGCTGGAAAGTTGACCGGCCACAATGGTCGTGGTGGGCGGCACGGTCAGCCGGCCGGGAGTGCCTGACACCAGTGAAATCACCAGGTTGTTCGAGAAGAGGCCCGCAATGCTGACCGAACCGGCACTGGCCAGCACTCCCGAACTCTCCAGAGCGCTGACAGGCAGAACCACCGTCAGGTTCGTGCTCTCATTGTCCAGAACGGTGATCAAGGCACTGCCGTCGGACCAGTTTTGCACGTGGGCGGTGACGGTTGCGTTCTGCGGACCGTCAATCAGGTTGTCATCCACCACCGTCGCGGTGAAGACGGCGGACGTCTGTCCGTTAGGAATAATCACCGATGTGGGAACCTGGATTTCCGACGTGTCACTGGAAGATAAACTGACGGAAACATTGGCGGCCACCGCACTGCCGACCTGCACCGTGCCTTGCACTGTCCCCTGACCTTCGGTCGCCGTGGCCGGCAACAGCACCTGCAAGGTCGCGGTTTCATTGTCAAACACCACCAGATTTGAACTGGCTGGGTTCCAGCCGGAGGCCGAGGCCGTGATCGTGGCGGTTTGTGTGCCATCCAGCACTCCGTCATCAATGATCGTCAAATTGAACACAGCATTGCTCTGTCCGGCAGGAACCGTCACCGTTGCCGGCACGGTGACTTCCGAGGTGTCGCTGGAATTCAGGTTGACGACGAGATCGTTGGTCAGCACCGGCGAGATGACAATGGTGCCGGCAAGCACTCCATCACCTTCGGTGGCGGCACCGGGGATTGCCAGCGCCAGTTTCTGGCTCGGGCTTCCGAGGAATTCCACGTCGTCCAGGTTCCAGCCCGAATAGGCAAAAGCGCCACTCGAGGCAACGCGATGCCCCCACCGGATGTACACATTGGTTTGATTGTCGGCATAGGCGGAAATATCCAATGACACGAGCGACCAGGCTGCATCGGCAATCTCACTGGTGCCATTGCTCCAGAGTTGGGTCCAGGTTGTGCCATTGGTTGAAATTTCCACCGTGGCGTAAACATACGGCTGATAATCGGTATTTAACCAGCGCCGATACTGCAGCTTCATGCCGGTGTAACCCGCGAAACCAAACGGGCCGGCCGTCAAATAATACGGCCCGCCGATGGCAGTGGAATAGTCACCACTCAGATTGATACCAAACACGTTGGCACCGGTCGCTCCTGCGGCAGGATCGGGATCGCCGTGCGTCGTACCACCCAACCCCTGGGGCTGACCAAAAGCCCACGGACTCTGGCGGGTCCAGCCCGGATCAGTGTCGAGCGGAAAGAACAGAACCCGGGGTGGTGACACCGTTAAATTGACGGAGCGGGTTTGGCTCATCCCGCTGACTGTGTTGGAGAAAATGACTCCGGCAACATAGTTGCTGGCCCCCAACGAATTTGCGGACGGCGATAGAGAAACACTGACATTGTTCGAGCCGCCGACGGGCAGCGTACCGGTGCTGGCACTGATACTAATCCAGGCTTGGGTGGTCCAGGCGGCCCAGGTTATGCCGTTGGAACCGGTGTTCTTGAGCAAATAAACCTGGCCCGTGGGAGCGAACGGTCCGCCCACCGGACCGGAAATGCTCAAACCCGTGGCAGGGCTGACCACCAGATCGTCCGGGATGTCGTACGCTTCCACTAGACCGGTCGTGGTTGAACTGGACGGCGAGGTGGCGCTAAATCCCATTCCCCGTTTGGCAAAGGCCGCCCACAACTGGCTTCGATTCGCTCCACCAGTATCCACCTGATCAGCCTGAAGGATGGCATCACGCGCCTGTAGGAAATTCGGGTTGGCCGGAGAGAGATTCATGCCGTCCGTCACCAATTGCAAAATGAGTTGATTGCCAACCGCCCAGCCGTACTGGTTGATCAGGTTTGCGCGCGCCTCCCGCAACGTCATGCACCAGACCTCGCCCATGTTATGGACTTCATTGGCGGTGGTGCCGATGATGGGACTGCGCGGAACACCGCTGTGACTGCTGGCCTGCGCCGGATCAATATCCTTGAAGGTTAGCGGATTCTTGCTGATGTCCGTGCAATACGGATAACGGCGAATGCCGAAATAATAATTCTGCGTTAGTCCGCTCAACTGGTAAGTGGCATATCCGCCGCAGGCGTAAACACCGTTCACATCATCACCCGGATCACTGAGCAATGCCATGGCATAGAAATCCGACCAGCCCTCACCCATGCCGCCGGTTTGCAGGGCGCTGATGCCCACACCGCCACCCACCCGCCGGTTGCTCAGACCATGGGTATATTCGTGAAGCACCACTTCCGCATCCAAATCCCCGTCCCGCGCTGGGCTTGGACCGGTGAAGAGATACATCTGCATGCGCCCCGCTGAACCGTCGGGCGGCGTGGAAAAATTCGCGTTGTTGACCCCGCTGCCGTCCTGCGCGTCGGCCTGCACCGCATCGTTGCCCACGCCGCCCCGGCCAAAATTATTGCTCTGGAAATTGCCTGCTGCCTCCGTGAAGCCCAGTGCGTAAAGCTTGTCGTGCATGAAATTGTTCCAGTAAAACAACTGCACCACCGTCGCATTGGTGTACGTGGCCGGCGATTGGGCCAAATCCAAAGGGAAATCAAAAACCCGAAACGGCGACCCTTGCGGCCGGGGCAGGTCCGCAATGTTGTCGGCATTCAGATCGGTATGCGCATCCACATTATTGCCGAGGGTTTCGTTGCCACCGTCGTTAATCCAGCCATTGGGCGAGGCGTTGGTGTCCAGTGCCGGCAGCGTGATCAGCACCCGGTTCGTCAACGGCGGTTGACCGGAGCTGGGCGTGGACCAGCCAGGCGAGAACGGCGAAGGACTGTCGCTGGTATAGACCCGGTACGTCGCGTCACTGATATAATCCGTGAGACAATGCCGCAGCAACGGCTCGCCGGTTTGCACGTTCACCAGCACCCGGAACATCTCACCGCGCGCCCGGCTCATCAGAATCACGTCCCAACACAACTGCAACCGGTCCGCACTCATGGGCAGCCAGATCAGTTTCGCTTCCGCGTTTCCCTTGAAACCGGGGGACTTGAAAGACCGCCGCTGTTCCGGACCGGCCGTAACCGCACTATTGGCCTCCACCACAGGTACCACCGCCGGTTCGTCAATCTCCAGGCCGATGTTTCGCGCTGCAGAAACCACGGCCAGGCGCGCGGAAACGGCCGGAGCGGCTGTCAGCGCCGCCCGATTGGTGGCGCCCCGGTCCGCGGCGGCTTCCGGATCGGGCACAAACTGGCTGGAGATGTTCACCAGCTCCCCCTGGCGGGTCGTGTGCGAGACCAACACGGATTCAAAGAGCGGAATGCCGTCCACCTGCTGTTCCCACACCACGGTGTTCATTCCGTTATTCGGCGTCACAAACTCGCGTTTGATCCGGGCTTTATCCAGCACCTCGGGACCATGACCGAACAATTCCCGATGCTCCTCCAGAAAGGCCTTGGTGGGCCGGTAAGGATCCGTGCCTGCAAACTTTGCCGCCGTCACGGCCGGGATTGCCTTGCCCTGACCATTGGGGCCGCTCAGAAATTGATCGCCGGCGGAAATGAATTTGGGCGCGCCAGTTGCCGGGTCGAACTCGACCTGCGCCTGCGGCAAACGTGCCCGCAGTCGTTCCACCGCCGCCTGCCGGTTTCCGGGCGCGGCATTATTGGTCCGCATGCCATCTGTGCGCCGGTCGAAATTAGGCAAGGGCGCCCGGTCCGGCGGCAGGAAGGCAAAACCATTGGCACACGGTAGAAGAAAGACCGCCAACATGGACAGGTTGCGGTTAGGGAATTTCATGGATATGGCTCCTGGTTATGGGCTTGTTAAATCACAAGGCGCATCAAAAAAACATCCGACGGCTTGAAAGCAATGGCCTTATTGTTCACCTTTCTGATTTTATTTATCTTATCCATTGGCGCTGCCAATTGGCAAGCTAATTCAGCCCCGGCCCGACGGTTTCCCAGGGTCTTTTGTTTTGTGGCGTGAGTTGTTGGAGTTCATGCTTCAACATGTTTTCGGCCCGAAACAGCCTGAAGGCTGAACACCAACAGGTTTCCCCGACA
>CAZKTW010000144.1:0-9902 GCA_964555775.1 uncultured Bifidobacteriaceae bacterium
AGGATTTTAAAACCCGGCCTCCCCGGGTCGAATATGCGCTCACCCCGTTTGGCCAGAGGCTGCGCCGGCTGATTCTGGACATGCATGATCTCGCCCGGCAAAACTGTGAAGTGCTCAAACGGCGCCCACCCGCCGGACGGTTTGAAAAAATGGATTGAGCCAAAATGGTGCAGGCATCGGACCGGCAAGGACTTATCCCGGGTTACCGTTCCTTTCCCGATAACCCGCCGCCTTTTGTGCTTTCCTGTTTTCTGTAAAAAGCCGTACGTCCGTGCCTTCAAAGAAGATTTGGAGCAGTAGTAAACTCGGAAAGCGCAATGTTTGATTTACAAGAAAAGTAGCCACATGTTCAATCCTCTGGGCGCTCGCCGCTCGGGGCCATCTTCACGAGCTTCGGATCAAACTGGCCCAGCACCGTCACCAAGTCGCTTTGTGCCGCCATGACTTCGCGGATGTTTTTGTAGGCCATCGGCACTTCGTCGAGGCCGGCAGATATCAAGGTCACGCCGCGCTCGCGAAGAAACCGGTTCACTTCATTCCAGTTGAACTTTTCGTTTGCGGCTTTGCGGCTCATGGCCCGGCCGGCGCCGTGTGACGCCGAATTCAATGATTCCGTGTTGCCCTTGCCGCTCACGACGAATCCGGGCGTCGCCATCGAACCGGGAATGATTCCCAACGCGCCCGCGCCCGCCGGCGTTGCTCCCTTGCGATGAACAATGACCTCGCGTTCGATACCTTGGGTTCAAATCAACATATCTCCACAACCCCAACGCGGGTTGTGTCTGCGTTTTTTGATGCGCCGGACTCCCGCATGGACGCAACTCCTTCAAAGTTGTGATTTATTTTCACGACCACCCAGGGTAGCTCGTTCCTCGCAACCCTGGGCTGATGGATGAAATCCCTTTGGGATTTTCAGTTTGTCGCTGTTGCGTCCGCGCTTCCAGTAGGCAGGCGCGCAATTCAATGTAGCTTCGGCTTAAAATTTCTCTCAAATCGTTGTGAAAACACACCTGTCGGCCTTCGTAAACATCAAAAGAAATTCTCCCTCCTGCGGCGTGCGAATGTTGATCGCCTGCCAGTTGCGGTTGATTACCAGCACGATTGCTTTGTTCAAAATATTGTTCATATCATTTTTTCGTAGCCGCGTCTCGTGAGAGCGCGGCAAATTTCATGTCAGTCAGCCGCGTTCTCACGAACGCAGCCACGGGTTTGTGAGGTGTTTGTTCTTTGTTGATTAACTGGCAGCGAGTTTTAGATTCGCGATCCCGCAAGGTCGGTTGTATTCTGGCTCCAACATTCAAAACCGGAAAAACTGATGAAGCCTTACGTGATCTGTCATATGTGCACGACCGTGGATGGCAAAATCCTCGGTGATCGTTGGGGGAAACTTCCCGGACACAAGAACAGTGCGGATCTTTTCGAAACCACCGCCGCCAGTTTCGGCATCGGCGCCTGGCTGGTGGGTACGACCACGATGGACGAATTCGATGGTCGCAAGACGCGATTGCCGCGGGCCGCAAAAACCTTCGTTCGTGGCGACCACATCGCGAACAAAAAAGCCAAGCGCTTGGCGATTGGTGCCGATGCGAAAGGCATCCTGCGCTTTCAGGCGAACGAAGTTGAGGGTGATCACGTTGTCCTGCTGGTGACTGAACGTGCGGGAAATGATTACCTGGCGCACCTTCAATCAGTGGGCGTTTCCTACTTGTTCTGCGGCAAGAAAGAAATCGAGCTGCATACCGCCCTTCAAAAGCTCGGCGCGGCTTTTAAATTGAAGAAGTTGATGCTTCAAGGCGGTGGAAAATTCAATGGGGCAATGCTTGGGGCCGGACTCGTGGATGAAATCAGCCACGTGACAGTGCCGGTTGCCGATGGCGGTATCGGCATCTCCAGTTTTTTCGATATTCCCGGCGATCCGCGATCCAGAGCCGCGGCAACGCTTCGCCTTCTATCTCTCAAACAATTATCAGGCGGTGTGATTTGGACACGTTACAAGGTCATCGCCCGGCATAAGGGTTGATCGAATTTGAAAAGTAGCTGTGAATGGAGACGCGGGACGGGCATGACTGGCCATTGGTGGCGCACAACATGGCAACCAAAGATAAGAGAATTCTGTTGACCCCCGTGGATTAACTCTGTAATCTTTGTGAGATTACAATATTAATCTTAAAGTGTGGACATGAAAAAAATGCCTCGAATTTCAGAAACCGAGTGGGAAATCATGAAAGTCCTCTGGTCCCAGGCTCCCTGCCCGGCGGGTCCGATCATCGAAGCCCTGCAGAAAACCGATGCTTCATGGCATCCCCGCACCGCCAAGGCCTTTCTCAATCGGCTGGTCAAAAAGAAAGTCCTGGGTTTCAGCAAGGAAGGACGTGTCTATGTCTACCGCCCGCTGGTCAGGCGAGAGGATTGTGTTGACGCCGCCAGCGAATCGTTTCTGGAGCGAGTCTTCGGCGGGTCGTTGCAGCCCATGCTCGCTCACTTTGTGCAGCGGGAAAAGCTATCACCCGATGAAATCCGCGAGTTGCGGCGTCTGCTCAAGAACCCTGATTAACCTGATATTATGCAAGAAATTTTCCCCCACCTTCCCGTCCTGCTGAAAATATCAGGGGAAGCTTCCATTCTCATTTTGCTGGTGCTGGCGGCGCAACTGTTTTGCGGGCCGCGTCTGAAACCGCGCTGGCGCTATGCCCTGTGGCTGCTCGTGCTGCTGCGCCTGACTTTGCCGTGGACCGTTCCTTCACCGGCCAGCCTGTTCAATGTTTTGAAAATCCCCGCTGCCGTGCCCCAGGTGCGAGCAGAAGCTCCTCCGGTCGAAACGAAAAATTTTCCGATTGAGGATGCACAAGGGATTGCCACCGCGGCGTCTTCCCGGGGCATAAACTGGCTTGCGTGGTTGTGGGTAACTGGTGCCCTGCTCGTGACCGTTTGCGCCGTTATCAGCCAATACAAATTCCGTCGCCGCGTGAAACGGCTGCGTCCGTTGACGGACGGACCGACGCTCAGTTTGCTCGAGGATTGCAAGGCGCTGATGGGTGTCAGCACGCCGGTGTCGCTGGTCGAGACGGAGGTAATCAACAGCCCGATCCTGTTTGGCTTTGTGCGTCCGCGCTTGCTGTTACCAACGGGGCTGGTGTCCACGTTCACTCGCGAAGAACTCCGCTATGTTTTCCTGCATGAATTGGCGCACATCAAGCGCCTCGACATTCTGACCGGCTGGGTGGCGATGGGATTGCAAATCGTTCACTGGTTCAATCCGCTGGTCTGGCTGGCCCTTTATCGACTGCGCACGGACCGGGAACTGGCGTGCGATGCGCTGGCGCTATCCTACGCGCGGACGGGCGAGAACGAAGCTTACGGCCTGACGATCGTCAAGCTTCTGGAAGGGTTTGGTCAACCGGCCTGGGGGCCAGGGCAGGCCGGAATTCTGGAGAACAAGCAGCAAATGAAAGAAAGGATTCGTATGATTGCAAAATTCCACAAATCCGACCGGGGACCGGCGCTGCCTATTTTGCTTTTGGCTGGTCTGACGGTGTTCACTTTGACGGATGCGCAGAATCAGACACAGCCCCAGCCGGCTAAAATCGGCAAGCCCGACGCCGCAAAAGGTGTGTGGGCGGTAAGCTTTGAACCGGTCGGTGATTTTTCGCCCAGAACCCCGGGCGAGTTCCTGGCAAAAATCCCCGTGTATTCCGGCCAGCACGGCGAGATCGGCTACTTCCGGACCAAAAAGCAAGGTGACAAGCTGGTGGGCTCGTTTCTGGCGTTTGATGGCGACGAGCTCAAGGCGGCGCTTGCCGCGTTGCCGGACATCAAGGTCACTTCGGTTGAGAAGCTGACGCAGGAACAGCTTGTCGAATACGAAAAACTGCCGCAGGAATCCTTCATTGACTTCGACCATCTCGACGCCGCAAAAGGTGTGTGGGCGGTAAGCTTTGAACCGGTCGGTGATTTTTCGCCCAGAACCCCGGGCGAGTTCCTGGCAAAAATCCCCGTGTATTCCGGCCAGCACGGCGAGATCGGCTACTTCCGGACCAAAAAGCAAGGTGACAAGCTGGTGGGCTCGTTTCTGGCGTTTGATGGCGACGAGCTCAAGGCGGCGCTTGCCGCGTTGCCGGACATCAAGGTCACTTCGGTTGAAAAGCTGACGCAGGAACAGCTTGTCGAATACGAAAAGCTGCCGCAGGAGTCACTGTAATCGCAACAAGTGTTACGCGAACACAGAGTGACGCGTGCCGGGTGACGCGAAAAGACATGTTGCCAGGACAAATCCCGTCACTCGCCACTTGTCACGCTTCAGATTGGTCGGTTCACCCGATATTTTGCCAAAAAATGCTTAATAATTGACCAACTAAGCCGATTGAAGAATTGGTTATCTTCCATAATTTGGACGATACCGATTTGCATGAAATTAAAACACCTGAGCCTGGCGATCGTCTTCACCATTTTCACCATGATTACCAGTGGCCGGGCGGCCAGCATATTCTGGTCGGTCTATGGGACGGTAAGCAGTTCCAACGATGTTTTGAACAATGGGTCACTTATTCAGGCCGAATATGCCGGCGGGGCCGGGCTGCTGACAATCAACGGAATTACCTTTCAAAATGGCTTTACCAGTTATGTCGCTGCCGATGGCGCGTCAACCCGGGACGATGTTTACAACGGCGACACCGGCGACGCGGCCTATGACATCATGTTGGATCATTTTGCCTATGATGGGACGGACCCTGGTGTCTTGACGCTTAACTCCCTGAGCATCGGTTCGAATTATCAAGTGGAATTGTGGAGCCTGGATGACCGGGGCGGCATTGATACCCGCACAGAAAATTTCGATGATGGTGCCGGTGGCATCTCCCCCACAATCACCACCGGTAATAATACGATCATTCTAGGCACCTTCACTGCCGATGACACGCATCAGATCATCAATGTCAATGGCGTCGGTCAAACAGCACACAATCTAAACGCCTTTGAGGTGATGGCTGTTCCTGAACCATCTGCTTGGATATTGCTGGCAATGGGCACGATGGGATTGTTCGCTCTACGGCGCTCGAAAACGACCGTTTAGTGCGATTCTGTTTATAAGCCGGACGGTTCTCTTTGAACTACACGCCGTTCAGAATGGTTGAGAGTTGAGAGTTCATGGTTGATGGACGTGTGAAAACGACGAAACTGCGCCGCAGGCCTTCCGGTCTCTCAACTCTCAACCATCAACTATCAACCAAGCAATGGCGGAATGCCGTGGACTTGCACTCCTTGCCCGAAGGCGCGCACTCGTTAGCACCGAAGCCCGGCTCGCCTGGCCGGTTGACATTCCGTGTGAATCGTCCTCGTCCTCGTCCTCGTTCTCGTAATCGAAACCGGAAATTCGAGGACGAGGACGAGAACCACGACGAGAAGGATCTCAACCCCCCCAGCATGCCGCAGTCGTTCGGGCCGCCATTAGGAGCGCCTTCAGTTGACTCTTGCCAAAAGAGATGAAACTGCCCTAATTGATGAAGTCTCCACAACAAAAGTCATGAACTTACCAACTTTCTCAATCCGGCGGGTCCTGGGAACTTCGTTTGCCATGGTTGCATTGATGGCACACGTGGCCGGCGCCGGCAATGAAAACGGCCGGCGTCCCAACCTGACCGGAGTTGTGCGGGACGAGGCGGGCAAGCCAGTTACCAATGCCGTGGTTTTTATTTACACGGCCGGGCCGAAGCACGGCCCGAGCACGTTTTGTCCGTCGTGCTATGCCGATTGCCGCAAGCGCGCGGGCACGGATGCGCAGGGCGCCTTTGCAATCACCAATCTCGCCCCGGATTTGCTGTTTCGCATCCTCGTCGCCGGCGGTGGATGGCAGCCGCAATTTGTTTCCAAAGTGGATCCGGCGCTGAAGCCGCTGGCCGTCACCCTCAAGCCGCAACCCGGCGCAGAATCGCCGGATCAAAAACTTCAAGGCCGCGTTGTGGATGCCGACGGCAAACCGGTGACCGGAGCGGTCGTCAGCATTCGTGGGGTGACGCGCAGCCAGGGAACGCAGTTCGGCGGCAACGACGATGTTGACCAGGTGGCTGTGAGTGACGCCGACGGGAAATTTCTCATCACCAGCCGCAAACCGTTTGATGCCGCCGGTGTGGACGTGGAAGCGCGAGGCCTCGCGAAAGGCATTTTTCAAAACCTGGCGACCGGCGGCGAGATTCACACGTTGAAACTCACCAGGGGCGCGACAATCAGTGGCCGCGTCGTCCAAGACGGCAAGCCGCTGGCGGGCGTGGAAATGAACGTGTCCGGCGCGAACCGGGAATCTTCGGTGTTTGTCGGTGATTTTTCCATTGCCACCGATGCCGATGGAAAATTTCTTTTCGCCAATCTGCCGCCGCGGACGGAATACGTTCTTTGCGGCACGATGGATTCGCTCGGCGCGCGCGGCTGCCTTCCGGCGAAAAATATCCGCGCGGGTGACGACAGCGAAACGAGCGATGTTGGCGACGTGGAAGTGCGGCCGGCGTTTGTGCTGGGCGGACAAATCCGGCTGGCGGATGGCAACCCGTTGCCGGCGCACGAACACGTGCAGTTGAGCCGCGAAAGCCCGTGGGACAGCGCACAAATGGAGACGGACGAGGCCGGACGTTTCAATTTCGCCGGCGTTCCGCCGGAGCAAGTCAGCATCACGGCGCGCATCCCGGGCTATCGTTTGTCACTCCGCAACGTCAGTCTGGACCGGTTCAATTCGTTTCAGCTGATTGGCCGGATGGTCACCAACAAAATGGATTTGGTTCTGGAATTTGAGCCAGGTAAAGACCGCGAGCGCGAAAACGAGGATTGGGAATCGGCCAACGCTCTCCGCCAGGAACCGCTGCGCGGCGCAGAAGGCGGCAGCGCGCCGCCGCCGCCGGATGCCATCAAGGTCACCGGCACAGTCGTGGACGCCGACACGCAAAAGCCGCTGCCCGCATTCACCGTGACCGAGGGGCGAAAAAATTCTTACAACGACCAGATCAACTGGCTACTCACCCGCGAGAGTGCGCAAAGCAACGGCGCCTTCACGGTCTATTTGAGCCGCCGTCCGCAGTCGCCACCGGCCATTTCCATCGCCGCCGATGGTCACGTTCCAAAAACCTCCGGCCCGATCACCACCGGCGAAACAAATTTTGCTTTTGCGCTCAAAAAAGGAACTGGCCCGTCTGGAGTGGTTCTTTTCCCGGACGGCCAGCCGGCGACCAACGTCACGGTCTATCTGGCGGACGCAAACCGGAACGGCGTCTATGTTGGCGAGGGCGAGAAAATGGTTGTGCGCGAGAACATTTATCCCGGCACGCGCAAAACGAAAACGGATGGCGCCGGGCATTTTTCGTTCCCGGCGCTGCCGGATGCTTACGCGATTCTGGTCGTGGACACGAATGGTTTCGCCGAAGTTCGCGTCGGTAATTTGGAAACCAACGCTGAAGTGCGGCTGCAAACCTATGCGCGTGTGGAAGGACAGTTGCTGATCGGTGCGCGCCCGGGCAGCAACGAAACCGTGAATCTCGACCGTGCGTATATTCCTTATGCCGACTATCCGCGAGATTTTCCGCCGCTGAATCTTTACTTGAGCACGCGCACGGATGCCCAAGGAAAATTTGTGTTCGAGCGCGTGCCTCCCATTGCAGTTTCGCTTAACCACCAGCCAAAGGTGCGCGACAGTTCGACGGGAACCATTCCGCAGTCCCAAACCACCGGCTTGCGGCTTGCGCCTGGCGAAACGCGCCAAGTCACGCTGGGCGGCAAGGGCCGGCCGGTCATCGGCCAGCTGGTCGTCACCGGATACGATGGACAAATCAATTACCGCGCCGACGTCCAATCGATTGAAACTATCGTGCCGCCGCCGGAAGGGTTGCCGGACCTGATGGCGATGTCGCAGGAGTTCGCGGCGAAAATGCGTTCGCAGGACAACGACGAAGCACGCAAAGCGGCGCAGGATGAGTTTCAAAAGCAGCGCGACGCGGCCATGAAGCAAACGCGCGCCTTTTACCAAACCGAGGCCGGGAGGAATTATTATTTTTCAAAACATCGTTATGCGCTGAATTTTGCGACGAATGGTGCGTTTCGCATTGAGGATGTGCCGGGCGGAAAATATAATTTGCGGATTGATCTGCACGAGGCCGGCGGCAGCCAGCCATTTAACCAGCCACTGATCGGTTCCTTGACCAAGGAGATTATCGTGCCCGATTCACCCAGCGGCCGTAGCGACGACCCGTTTGACCTGGGCGCGCTTGAGATGACGGCACGTCACAGTTTAAAGGCTGGAAAACCAGCGCCGGATTTCGCCGTCAAAACACTCGACGGCCAACCGCTGAATCTTTCCGCCTTCAAAGGCAGGTATCTGCTGCTGGATTTCTGGGCGACGTGGTGCGGACCATGCGTGGCAGAAACCCCGCATCTCAAAACCGCGTGGGACGCCTTCAAAAACGACCCGCACTTTGCCATGGTCAGCTTGAGCCTCGACCCGGAAGCCAGCGCACCGCGCAAATTCGCCGCCAAGAATGAACTCGGATGGACTCAGGGATTTTTGGGCGATTGGTCCAAGAGCGATGTGCCGGAGCGCTTTGGCGTGGAAGGCATCCCGGCGATCTTCCTCATCGGTCCAGACGGCAAAATCGTCGCACGGGATTTGCGCGGCGAGGCCATCAAAGCGGCCGTGGCGAATGCCTTGCAGCGGCAGTGACGCCTCTCGGAACAATTTGACAACCACCACGGGACTCTCCACGAGTCCGCGCGCTATTTCTGCCTCGGCTTCCCCGCGCGCAGCACGCGCAATGAGAAGCCCCGTCCGTTCTCGAAGGGTTCGACCTTTGCTTCCACTTCCAGTACCGGATAACGTACAGTGGCCAAACCATAGCTCCTGTAAGTTTGCGCAAAAAGTTCTGTCTCCACCATGCCGGTCCAGTCGGCGAGGGTGAGGAATTTCATTGGTTCGCCCGTGATCTGGTGATGCGTGCGTTGTTCAACAATCAAACCACAGGTCACCACTTCCTTGCCAACATGCTCGGCCAGTTTTGCCACCGGGCAGTAGGTGTTCCAGGCGATGTGATCGTGCAGTTCCAGTGGATGGCCGCTCGCCGGAAAGCCCAGCAATTCATTTTCCGCTTCCAAACGTTCGCGACGGGTCGGTTCTTTGAGCGGCACTTCCGGCAACCGATCCATGCCGGGTGGCGGCAACAACAGGCCCTGCCGTCCATTGTCCGCATGTCCAAAAGCTCGTTGGAGAAACTGACATTCCCAAAATTGCGCGGTCCGCGTCCGGCCAAATTCATCGAAAGCCCCCACGCGCAGCAGTGACTCCATTTCTTCAGGCGACGCCGTAACGCGACGGTAAAAGTCAGCCAGTGATTGAAACGGTCCACGTTCGTGTTCGGCCAAAATCCTTTCGTTCGTCCGATTGGTGAGCCCCTTGACGGAACGAACCGGTACCCGGATGGATTGACCGACCGGCTGGAATAACGGTCCGGGATGATTGATTGACGGTGGCAGCAGCTTCAATCCGAGCCGATGGCATTCGAGCACGTAAACGATGGGATGATAGAACCCCTTGCCGTTCGACAAGACCGCCGCCATGAACTCGACGGGAAAATACTTCTTGAGCCACGCGGATTGATACGCCTCGACGCCGTAAGCGGTGCTGTGCGCCTTGCAGAATGCATAGCCGGCAAAGCCTGTGACCAGCCCCCACACTTCGGCGATCTTTTCGGCCGAGTGGCCACGTGACAGCGCCGATTGGACAAACTCGCCCTGTATTTTCTCAATGACCTTTCGGTTCTGCTTGTTCAGGGCACGCCGGAGCACGTCCGCCCGGCCCGGAGACAGTCCGGCAAAGGCTTCGCAGATTTGCAGGATATGTTCCTCGTAAACCACCAGCCCGTACGTGCTCCGCAAAC
>CAZKTW010000145.1:0-9849 GCA_964555775.1 uncultured Bifidobacteriaceae bacterium
TCCAGTTCGCGTTTCAAATGCTCCGCGGAAAATTTCACCTTGTCCTCGTTGCGGCCCTTGAGGGTGAGCAATGCCACGCGACTGACCGGCGGATATTTCAATTGTTCGCGGAACTCGATTTCCTGGTCATAAAAACCGGGAAAGTCATGGCGGCGTGCGTACTGGATGGCTGGATGGAACGGTGAAAACGCCTGTACGAACACCTCACCCTCGACATCGCCGCGCCCGGCACGCCCGGCGACCTGGGTGAGCAATTGAAAGGTGCGTTCGCCCGCGCGAAAATCCGGCTGATGCAGCGCGAGGTCGGCGTAAATGATGCCGACGAGCGTGACGTTTGGAAAATGCAGTCCTTTGGCGATCATTTGTGTGCCGACGAGGATGTCGATCCTGCCCGTGCGAAAATCGCCGAGGACCTTCCGGTAATCGTCCTTGCGTTTCATCGTGTCGGCATCCATGCGTCTGACGCGCGCCTGCGGGAAGAGTTTGGCGAGCGTTTCCTCGACTTTTTGCGTGCCGGTGCCGGCATAGCGGATGGCCGGGTTTTTGCATTTCTCATTCGGACAGACCAACGGGACTTCTTCGTTGTGGCCGCAGATATGGCAGGAAAGCCTTTGGTCAATGCGATGGTAGGTGAGCGGCAGGCTGCAATTCGGGCAGGGCGCGACGTAGCCGCACTTCGGGCATTGCAGCGAGGTAGCATAACCGCGCCGGTTCAAAAACAAAATCGTCTGTTCCTTGCGTTCGAGCCGCTGGGTGATGGCTTCCTTGAGTTGCGGCGAGAAAATCGGCGGGCCTTTTTCCTTGTACGCGGCCTGGCGCATGTCCACGACCCGCACATAAGGCATTTTCTGGTCGTCCACGCGCTCCGGCAGTTCGAGCAGCGTGTATTTGCCTTTTTTGCAGTTATAATAGCTTTCCATGGATGGCGTGGCCGAACCGAGCACGACGACAGCGTTCTCCATCTGGCCGCGCATGATGGCCACGTCGCGGGCATGGTAGCGCGGCGCCTCCTCCTGCTTGTAGGTGTGCTCGTGCTCCTCGTCCACGATGATGAGGCCGAGCGGCTCGACCGGCGCGAAAATCGCCGAGCGCGCGCCGATGACGATGCGGGCGCGGCCCTGGCGGATCTTGTGCCATTCGTCGTGGCGTTCGCCGGCGGACAGATGGCTGTGCAACACGGCGACGAGCGTCTGGAGTTTGCCGGAACTGAACCGGGCCTTGAAGCGCTCGACGGTCTGTGGGGTGAGGGAAATTTCCGGCACGAGCACGATCGCGCCGAGGCCTCGTTCGAGCGCGTGCGCGAGGGCCTGAAGATAGACCTCGGTCTTGCCGCTGCCGGTGACGCCGTGCAAAAGGAAAGTCGAGGATGGAGGATGGAGGATGGAGGATGGGCTGCCTTTTCCATCTTCGATCTTCGATCTTCGATCCTCGAGGCGATCCATTGCCTCCATGATTTTTGCCAACGCCGCTTCCTGTGCCGGATTCAAAGCCAGCGGCTGTGACGGCAGGATGTGTTCGCGGGCGTAGGGATCGCGTTCGGAAATCTGCGGGGCGATTTCGACCAGGCCGCGGTCTTCAAGTTTGCGGACGGTCGCCGCGGTCGTTTCGCACAGTTCCACCAATTCCTGCAACGGCAGTTCGCGCCGTTCCCCGATGACATCCCAGACCTCCTGCTGCCGTTTCGGCAGTTTCGGGAATTCACCGGCCGGTGGCAGGGCGCGGACGAACAGCCGTTCGCGCCAGCCGGATTCCTCCTTGCGCACGGCCTCGGGCAGAACGCTTTTGAGGGCGGTCTCCGGCGCGCAGCAGTAGTAATCGGCAATCCAGCGGGCGAGTTTCAGGACCTTTGGCGTGACGAGTGTCTGGGCACCGATGACTTTCAGAATGGGCTTCAGGTTCGTGTGCGCCGATTCCTCCGCCAGCGCGGTGACCACGCCCAGGATCTTGCGCGGACCGAACGGCACCTGCACCCGGCTGCCGACATCAATCTGTCCCGCCAATCCGGGTGGAATCAAATAGTCGAACTCCTTGCGGAGCGCCATTTCCAGGCTGATGCGGGCAATCATGCTGGTCGAGAGTCGAAAGTCGAGGGTCGGGTGTCAAGGATTGCGCGGCGTGAAAAGTCAATCCCGGGTAATGGCGCGCAATTGCGCTTCCAGTTGCTGGCGCAATTCCTCGCGTTCGGCGTCGGTCGCTTCGCGCGGCACGGGCAGCATCCGGCCGATGATGATTTCGCAACGCGAAAACGGCAGTGGAATTTGAAAACGGTCCCAGCTCTTCACCTGTATTTTCCAGCTCAAATGGCATGACACGGGAACGAGGGGCAACCCGGTGACCTGCGCCAGGGCCATGGCGCCCTCTTGCACGGCATAACGCGGCCCGCGCGGGCCGTCGGGCGTGATGGCGAGATCATAGCCACGTTCCGCCCAGGTGGTCAGTTCGAGCAGCGCCTGTCCGCCGCGCCGGCTGCTGGACCCGCGTACGGGCTGGACCCCGAAGCGTTCCAGAATTGCCGCGAGAAATGCGCCGTCGCGACTGGCGCTCACGAGTGCCGCGAGGCCCGCCGCCTGGTGGCGCCGGCGCCTGAAGCCAAAATGCATCTTCATGGACAGCGCCAGCCGGTTGTGCCAGATGCAAAAAATCACCTGGGCCGCATCTTTACGCGTCATGAATTCGTGCGGGTCGCTAAAGCGGTACCGCAGGGTGGCCGAGACCAGCTGGAACACGGCCCAAATCGCCCAGGCCCCGAGCCGTTGATACCATCGGGACGAATGCGGCACAACCACGCCCGACTTTCGGGGCCGGCGTCCCGGGCTTTGGACTTCGGGCTTCGGATCTCCCGCGGCCATCATGCTCCTTTCTTCAAGCACGCGCGCACAAGATCTTCCACCGTCGCCTTCGCGCCCAGGGATGACTGCGCGATGCGTACGGCGTCATGCGCGTCAATCTGTTTGAAACCCAGCGCCATCAACGCCAGCACGGCATCGTTGATTTTCTGATCGTCGGGCGAGAGAGCCCGTTGGGCGCTGGCCGCCTCCCACGCCCCGGCGGCGCCGATTTTGTCACGCAATTCCACAATCATGCGTTCGGCGGTCTTTTTGCCGACCCCGGATATTTGCGAAAGCGATTTCACGTCGCTGCTGGCCACCGCGCCGCGAAAGGCGGTCACGCTGATGCCGCTCAAGATGTTCAGCGCAATTTTTGGCCCGATGCCGGAAACGGTGTGGACGAGCAGCCGGAACAAATCGCGTTCCGGCGCGGTCATGAAACCGTAGAGTGTGTGGGCGTCCTCGCGGATGACGAGTTGCGTCAGCAGTTTCACCGGACTTCCCGGCTGCGGCAGCTTGTCGAACGACGAAAGGGGAATGAGCGCTTCATAACCGATGCCATTCACGTCCACCACCACCTGGGTGGGCAGCGCCTCGACGAGTTTGCCTTGGAGAAAGGTGATCATGCGAATGGAGAAAGCAGAATGCGGAACGCGGAATTCATACCCGTTTAAGCGGCGTCAGTTGATAGCGTGAATTTTCCTGCGCATGCGCCAGGGCGAGGGCCAGCGCGTCGGCGGCATCTGGGGCGGGCGGTTGTGGCAGGTTCAACAGGCGCTGGACCATTTTGGCGACGGCGGATTTTTGCGCCGCGCCGTAACCGACGATGGCCTGTTTCACCTTGCGCGGGGCGATCTCAAAAATTTCCAGGCCGGCGCCGGCAATGGCGGCGAGCGCCGCGCCGCGGGCTTCGCCCATGATGAGCGCGGTCTGCAGGTTTTGCGCGTAAAAAAGCCCTTCAATGACGCAAACGGTGGGGTGATGTTTTTGAATCACGTCCCGCAGTTCCTGGGAGATTTTCACCAGGCAATGCGAACGTTCCCAGCTGGCGGGGCAGGTGATGGTGCCGTGGGCCAGCGTGACCGGATGGGGTTTGGCCAGGCGGATGATGCCAAAGCCGGTGCCCCGCAATGACGGGTCCACGCCGAGAATAACCCGCCGGTCGCCGGGAACTGTCTGTACCGCCGATGTGAAAACCGGCGAGACGGTGCGCGGGGAAGCGCCGCCTAGGCGTTCCTGCATTTGTTCAAATTGCCGGCGAGTGATGCCCACAAGTTGATGTTGCCAGCGGTGAGCGGGTTGCAAAAGCAAAAACGCCGCGCCGGAACCTTGCGCCGGCGATTTGACGGATAAAACCAACGACCGGTCAACGTCTGGCGCCGTTGCCGGAATTGTTGCCGGAACCGTTTTGATTCTGGTTCTGATTTGACGATCTTGGCGTCGAGGATGACGATTGGTTTTGTTGCGGTTGCGATTGGACCGGCGCTGCGGTGGATGCGTTGTTGTGGTTGGCTTCGGGTGCTGCACCTTGCCCCGGGTTGGGAACCGGTGTGACAGGGGTTCCGGGATTGTACGTATTGGGTCGCGGCGGTTGTGGCGTACGAGACTGTTCTCCCCCCCGGGGAGAATAAGTCCGGTTGTTTTGATTTGGCGCCGTCGGTGCCGGCATCGGTGGGGAATTATTAAAATTGGCCGGAGGCGTCGGTTGTTGCGGCGAGATGTGGATCGGATTGCCATTTTGCGGGTTGTGATCGGTGACCCCGGGGTACTGTGTCGGACGGGCTGGCTGCGAGGGAGGTACAGTCCGATTATCTGTCGGATTCCCGGGACGATTTTGAACCGGAGACCAAGGTTGCGTCGGTTGTTGCGGCGGGATGTGGACCGGATTGCCATTTTGCGGGTTGTGGTCGTTGACCCCGGGATACGGTGTCGGATGGGCTGGCTGCGTGGGAGGCACAGTTCGATTATCGGTCGGATTCCCGGGACGATTTTGAGTCGGGGACCAGGGTTGCGTCGGGTGCCCCACGATCAGCGTGCGGCCATCGCGGCTGAATTGATCGCCGCGGGGACCATGCCCGGCGGGCGAAGGGGCGTCGCGGAGGGTAATGGGACGGATGGGTGTCCTGGTGACCGCCGTAATATGCTCCGGATCAATTCCCCGGTTGGCCAGACGATGGTCGTGACCATTGAAATTATTGATGACTGTGGTCTGGTTGAAAATCTGGGTGACCTGGGCTGGCGGCACGGAATGGCGGCGGGGATGCGGGTCACAAAAAAACTGGGTGGGAACAAAAGTGAAACAATGTTGGTTCAAACCCCAGTTGAAACCGACACTGACCGCGGTGCCGCGATAAAAGAAGCCGACGCCAGCCCGATAGGTTGTGAAAGGCGGGAGCGGTGCCCAGCCGCAGTAGCCATTGGAATATCGCCAGGTTACCCACGACGGACCCCAAACCGTGTCCGGCGTCCAGCACCAGCCCCAACGCGGGTGTTGAAGCCAGCGTCCGTAGTGGAACGGCGCCCAGCCCCAGGAATAATCTGAAAACCAATACCAGCCGCAGTCGGTATAAACCCAGTGTCCATGATCGCAGTACGGTTGCCAGCCGGAGTTGTAAACCACCACGCTGGGCCGCCAGCAACGGCCATAGCCGTCAATATTCACCCAGGCGCCATACGGTGTGAGCGTGTCGTAAAAATTATTGACTGTGACCTCGGTGGGGGGCGGCCCTTCCGGTGGGGCTGGCGGCTGGTCGGTCGTCTCGGGTGGCGGGGTGGGAGCGGGTTGGGCTGGTGGTGGCGTGGCGGGCATTTGCTGCTGCAAAAACAGGTCACGTTGCATCATGGCATTGATGACTTCGTTCGGCAGGCCGAGATCCCGCAAATAAATGATCTTGTCGGAATCGAGATTGAACGTGCTGCCGGAATTGGTGACGTAAGTCAGGATGATGCTTTGGTCCACGCCGGCCTGGGTGAGCCGGACCACCTGCGCCAGCGGGCTGGTGGTGTAGATGTATGGTGGCAGTTCGTCGGTGGTGGCTGAATTGTCGGGTGGGGGTGAATCCGGCTGGGTTTGGGCGCGGGCATTCAGCGGCAAAGCGATGCCGGTCAAACAGATGAGTGCCGCCGCCATCCCTAAAACGCATCTTTCGAAGATTGGAACTTTCATAATTAGACGGCCGTCAATTCCGGCCGCTGTAGAATATAACATAATTAAGAGGCATTGGTTGCTAAAAATGTTCCCGGCGCACGCGTGGAATTGAGCGCAAATGGCATCCCACGTCAGCGCGGGCGCCTTTTCGCGCCTCCTCAAAATTACGCGTTTTGCGGTCAAACCCTGAATTAGATCAATGCCAGCCCAATTCCGCGATTTGCTGAACACCACTGCGTTGGAGGAACGCTGCGGCTTCACGCGCGCCTGTCAGGGACGCATAAATTTTTGGCCGACAGTTTCTCATCCAAGCCTTTCAAGAGAAAGGGCTCGCCGACGAAGGGCTCGCCGACGACCTGCGGGAAGGTCTCCAGAATCTTGAATTGCCCATTGGCCTTGGTTTCACCAATGTAAACATTCTTGGTGCAATGATGATTGGCTTGGACGGTAATCTTGCCGCCGGGGCCCTCGAAGCTGATCTCACCTGATTCGAGCACGTGGCGCACAGCATCCACGTCAAACGTACCGGCTTTTTCCACCGCTTTCTTCCACAGATAAACGCCGTTGTAAGAAAGGACAATCGGGCTGTCCACGGCGCGCTTTTCCTTGATGACACCCGGGTAGCTTTCAGTTTTCAGCCAATTATACCAGTTTTTGAGGAAGGTTTTGTTTCCCGGTGTTTTAAGCGACATGAAATAACTCCAGCAACCGAGTTCACCGACAAGTTTCTTGGTTGGCAGGCTGCGAAGTTCGTCTTCCGCCAGGCTGAAGGAAACCACCGGGCAATCCGACGGCGACAAACCGGCGGCCACGATTTTCTTGAAGAAGGGCACGTTGGAATCGCCGTTGATGGTGTTGATGACACAGGCGTCGCCGCTGGCGGCGAATTGCTTGATGTCCGCAACAATTTGCTGGAAGTCCGTGTGACCAAAAGGAACGTATTTGCCGGCGGAAATGACTTTGCCGTCCGTGTCCTTGCGGAAACCGCCGCCAATGCCTTCGGGCGAAATGCCATGCAAGAGCAGATATTTATTCAGGATCAAATTCGTGGTTTGGGGATAAATGTAATCGGTGCCGATCAGGTAGAATTTTCTCCGGCCCTGGGCGAGCAGGTAATCCACGGCCGGTATGGCCTGCTGGTTGACCGTTTCGGCGATGTAGAAGATGTTGTGGGACAATTCTTCACCCTCATATTGGACGGGATAGAAAAGCAATCCGTTCTCCTTTTCAAAAACCGGCTGAACGAATTTGCGGCTCACCGAGGTCCAGCAGCCAAAGGTCACAGCCACCTTGTCCTCCACCAGGAGTTCCTTGGCTTTTTCGGCGAACAAGGGCCAATTGGACGCGCCATCGACAATCACCGGGTCGATTTTGTAGGATTTGTCGCCCACCTTGATGCCGCCCGCATGGTTGATTTCATCAAAGGCAAACAACAAAACATCGCGCAAAGACGTTTCACTGATGGCCATCGTTCCGCTTAATGAGTGGAGCACTCCCACCCTGACGGTATCTTGAGCCTTCAATTCCGCTTCCGTGACGCGCTTCCGACAGAGTTTCAGCAGGGTTGATCCCGTCAGGTTTAGCGGACGGCCGCGGGAACATACGAATCCCCATGTCCGCTCGAAAACCCTGCGCCCATAGGGCAGGGCCACCAGCGAATGATTTTCCAATTCCTTGGCAATGCTCCAGCGCGGCAGGAAACTCATGGCCAGCGTGCGCTCCACCAATTCCTTGATGGTTCCCAGATTTTCAATTTCCCCAAGGACGTTCAACTTGATTTTTTGCTTGAGCATAAAATCCTCCACCTGTTTCCGCTGGCGGCTGGAATCCTTGATCAAGAAGCAGGGATATTTGCCAAATTCATCTCGAAGCGCGCCATTTTTGACCGCGAGGGGATGCCCGGATTTAACCACCAGGTGAAATTGATCGGTCATGAGTGGATAAAAATCGACCGTATCGTTATTCACCGGTTTTTCGGTCAGGATGACATCTGCATGATTATTTTCCAGCAGGCTGAACGATTCATTGGAATCGAACGATTTGACTTGCAGCAAGATGTTGGGAGATTCCTTGTGAAATTTCAACAAGACCGGCGTGAGAAAAATAGAAAGAAAAATTGCATCTGCCGCCACCCGCAATCGTCGGGTCCCCCATTTGTTCAAATAGGTCAGTGTCCGGCGGGCCTGATCCAGTTCATCGAGGGCGCGGAGGGCGTGGGATGATAACGCTTCCCCGGCCTCGGTCAGTGCAATTTTTCTGCCCATTTTGGTAAAAAGTCGACATCCCACATCCGCTTCCAGCTCGCGCATGGCGTGGCAAATGGCCGAATGCGTGACGAATAGTTCCTTCGCGGTTTTGGTATAACTTCCGGTTTTGGCAAGAACCACAAACGCCTTCAACTGTCTGCTATCTAGCGATTCATTCATATGTGAATTTTAATCACAGCAATTGTGAATTTATTTCAGCCGGTTCAATTCCCGGAACACTGGCCTCTGGCATCGTGACTGCTAAACACGAAATGGGAGGAGACAGAATCCAGAAAATCAACATTACAAATCTCAACGAAGCAATTACGACGCCAAGTAACTGTCCGTTGCCCGCAAGGGAAGATTTTGCAAGAACCTAAAGGAACCAAAAAACAACATGAAAAAAAAACCAACTAAAAAATCATTACGAACACATAAGCGTCTTGTAACCGTGGGAGCCTGTTTGGGTGTGATTGTCAGCGGAGGCATGGCGGCCTACGGCCAGACGGCGACGATGGCCGATATGGAGAAACAGAATCAGGATTTGCAAAAACGGCTTGATGCTTTGGAAGATCTGGTAAAGAAGGAGGGTCTGATGCCAAGCGGTTCCACGAACAAAAGTGTCATGTCGGCCATGAATCAGGTCACCATTGGCGGGTTTGTGCAAGCTTCCTATTTTTACAACACCCAGCGTCCGGCCTCCGGCCAGTCGGCTTCGTATCTTTGGAACACGAAGGACAATTCATTTTCACTCAATAAATTCAAGCTGACCGTCGCCAGCGCGCCGGTGGCGACCGACAAATGGGACGCCGGTTTCAGAGCCTCGTTGATGTTCGGCGATGACGCCCCCGACCTCAACACGCCCGGCGCCAACGGCACTGGCGGCAACACCAGCTTCAATGATCTGCGTGAAGCTTACGTGGAAATAAATGTGCCCATCGGCACCGGCCTGGACATCAAGGCGGGCGAGTTGATTTCGTTGTTGAACTGGGAATCCGGCGACGGCGGCGCGGCGAACCCAAACTTCTCACAAGGCTACCAGTGGTGGTACACCGGCAACGGACCCTCCGCCGGCATCCAAGGCACCTACAACTTCACTGACAAGATCGGGTTGACGGTGCGCGTGGACAATGGACTTTACCAAGGGCCGGTGGATAACAACCAGGGCAAGGCATTCAGCGGCTCCATCAATTTAAAGCCGACTGACAAATTGTGGATCAATTTGATCGGCTGGTATGACTCCCAGCCCGGCGATTCAAGCACGTCGGGTTTTTCAAGCATTGGCGGTTTTCAGTTCACCAAGGAATTTGGCACCGGTTACGAGGTTGACTATTTCCACTTCGCAGCACCCGGCACCGACACCGATTTGTGGTCGGTCGGCGGTTGGGCTTGGTATAACTTCACTTCCAAGGTTGGGGTGGCGGCCCGGGCCGACTACGTTTCCCAGGATAACGGCTTGCTTGGACCGGCTGTCCGTCCCGGTGCCGGCCTCAGCAGCACTGACAACGGCGGCGCCCTGGGCAGCTTGACCGCCACGATCAATTACACACCGGTGCCTTACATAAAAATCCAGCCGGAAGTCCGCTACGATTATACGACCTATTCCGGCGGATTAAACGGAAAGGAC
>CAZKTW010000146.1:0-9812 GCA_964555775.1 uncultured Bifidobacteriaceae bacterium
ATGCCCGCCTCGATTTTGACCTGGGGATCATAGCCCAGTTGGGCGCGCGCCTTGGTGATGTCGGCGAAAGTGACCGGCACGTCGCCGGGCTGCAGCGGCTGCCGGTCAATCACGGCCTTTTTCCCGAGGGCCGCCTCCAGCAATTCGATGAGGCGGGCCAGCGTCACGGTCTGCGATTCACCGAGGTTGAAAATCTGGTAACCGAATTCTTTTTGCGTGGCCGCGATGATGCCCGCCACGGTATCGGTGATGTAGGTGTAATCACGCGCCATGCGGCCATCACCGAAGACGGGGATTGGTTTGCCGCCCTGGATAAGGGTGGCGAACTTGCGGATGGCCAGATCGGGCCGCTGACGGGGGCCATAAACGGTGAACAGGCGGAGCATCACCACCTCCAGGCCATAAACGTGGTGATAAACATGGCCGAGCGACTCGCAGGCGAGCTTGCTCGCGGCATAGGGCGAAATGGCGGAGAAAATCGGGTCGTTCTCATTGAACGGAACCTTGGAGTTCACCCCATAAACCGACGAGGACGAGGCGATGATGATTTTTTTGACGCCACTTTTTCGGGCGGCTTCGAGCAGGTTGACCGTGCCTTCGACGTTGACGCGCAGGTAGAGCGCCGGTTCAGCCAGACTCGGGCGCACCCCCGCACGGGCGGCAAGATGGATGACCTGGTCAAATTTGACGCTGCCGAACAATTCGTCGAGCGCAGCGCGATCACACAAATCGCCATGGACAAACTCAAA
This sequence comes from uncultured Bifidobacteriaceae bacterium, assembly GCA_964555775.1. Lineage (GTDB taxonomy): Bacteria > Verrucomicrobiota > Verrucomicrobiia > Limisphaerales > UBA11358 > UBA11358. The sequence continues at coordinate 750 of CAZKTW010000146.1, forward strand.
GGGCTTGGCCAGCGACTGGATGTCGCGGAGGTTCCGGCGTTTGAGTTGCGGGTCGTAATACGGATTGAGATCATCAAGGGTCCAGACCGCGTGACCGTCGTGCAGCAGGCGTTCGCAAACGTGCGACCCGATGAAGCCGGCCCCGCCGGTGACCAAAAAGTTCATGCAGAAACGCTAACAATCCGGGCGGGAAGTGTCGAGCGCGTGAAAATTGGACGGGCCAGCCACCTCAGGGGCGGTCCCAAGCAAAGAATGGCTGCCCTTCAAAAGAACCAGGTGATGCCAACCATCCCGGTGACACAGTTTACACCCTGATTCGGATAATGGATACCGGCACAGGAAAGGTGCAGATAGCCGGCTTCAAAGGTGAGTGCGAGATTATCCCGCACGAACCAATGTACGCCTGTATTCGCCTGCAAATTAAATTCAAAAATGCCGCTCAGGTCTGGTGGTCCAATCCCGGTGGCGGTAAGACCAGCCCCTCCATCTACAAATGGAATCCAGCGGGTACCGGTGGCCAAGTCATAACGCAAATGCGGTGCCAGTCCAACCAGCCAATTGTTTGAAGGAGAGAATTGCTCGCCGGCAAACAGTTCCCCGCGGATCTCCCAATTACCACGATACCAGTGGTCCACCCCCATCACGCGGCCCCACATGTGACCGTACGAAAGACTGACCAGGGCCAAATTGTGATCCTGTTGACCTCCGAAAGCTTGGAAACCAACGGTTGCACCCGCATCGAGGCTTAGGGTCTGGATGGAATGCCGAAATCCTTCACCAACCGCCCCCTGCCAGATCCCGGTTGGCAGGGCGGTGAACATGCCAGCTTGCCCGGATGCTGGATTGGCCGCCGCCGGGTCTGGTTCGGCGCCCACCAACGATATTTTAACTACGGTCCCGAAGATGATCAGGACAACACGTCTGAAATCCGTCATTTGTTCACCTCCTCAAATAGCTGCTGGTCATTGTTGGTTGTCACTTCTCAACCAACCGGTTTTCCGGTCTTGGGGCGTGCCTGCCCAAGGCTTCGTCAGCCGTAATGCGCCTTCGCGGGCGCGCCGCACGATCACAGGCCATTCAATACATCAATCAACTGTCGCAGGCGTCCATAATCACGGCGGTTGAACCCGAACCCGATGCGCACCAGGTCCAGATTGTCGTTGTCTTCAACTTCTTCCGGCGTCGGTTTGATCACTTTGATGGGTTCGCCGGTGATGATTTCGGCAAAGTCTTCATTAATGGCAGCCAACGCGGAATCCGATGGCGCATTTTTGAGCCGGATGACGAGCAAGTCCTTCACGAACCGGGTCGATTGAAAATTACGGTAGAAGCGGGTGATGAATTTCACCGCCTCATCGGTGCTATTGGTGATCTGGTAAAGATCCAGATCGTCGGGGGAAATCAACCCATCGCGGAGCAGGTGTTCGCGGACGTGTTTGTCCCAGGTTTTCCAATACGTGCCGCCGAGAGGCTCCACCAGCACCAGCGGCATGAGCTGGCCCTTGCCGGTTTGCATGAGGGTGAGTGCCTCATAACCTTCGTCGAGCGTGCCGAAACCGCCGGGGAACAGCACGATGGCGTCCGAATGGCGGATGAAAATCAGTTTGCGCGTAAAAAAATATTTGAAGGTGACGAGTTTTTTGTCCTCGGCGATGATGGGGTTGGCGGATTGTTCCCAGGGCAGGCGGATGTTCACCCCAAAACTTTTTTCGAGTCCAGCCCCTTCGTGCCCGGCCTGCATGATGCCCGGGCCGGCCCCGGTGATCACCATGAAACCGGCTTTGGCAATCTTGCGCCCGAAATCCACGGCCTGTTGATATTCCGGCTGGTCCGATTGCGTCCGCGCCGAACCAAAAATCGTGACCTTGCGGATGCGTGCATAGGGGGCGAAGAGCCGGAAGGCATAACGGAGTTCGCGCAACGCGGTCTGGATCACCCGCACGTCGCCGGTGTCCTTTACATCGATCAGCAGCTTGAGCGCATTCTCGACGATGTCGGCGACCTCGCTCTCGTTGTATCCGCCGCCCTTGTACGCGATGAGCTCATGGATGCGGCGTTGCAGCTCCAGATCGGCGGGTTTGGCGGGCTTTTTCCCCTTAATCATGGGGGCAGAATAACCGTATTGCGCCCAAAATCAACCGTCTGCTTTTGCGCATTGACAATGGCGGCGGAAAAACTATGCTACGCGCCCATTTGCGAGCCCCGCCTGTGAGCGGACTTTCTCGCCCCCAGAAAGGAAGTGAGTTGCGTTGACTGAAATAAGATTAAAAAAAGGCGAACCCGTGGAACGCGCATTGCGGCGACTGAAGAAAAAAGTCGACCGCGAAGGAACCCTCAAGGTCGTGCGCAATCACCGGCATTTCGAAAAGCCGAGTGAGAAGCGACGGCGCAAGGAAAAAGCCGCACGCTTTTCCGCGATGCTGACCGCCCGTTACGCCGACCTGTAATTTTGCGATTTCAAAGCCGGGCGCATCCGATTACGATACGCCCGGTCTTTTATTTTAGACGCCGCCCATGTATTCGCTTTCCACCTGTTGGAATTCCAAACGGCACACGGATGGCCGCAAAATGTTGCATGAAATCCGCGACCTCGGTTTTGCCTATGCCGAGCTCAGCCACGGCATCCGGCTCGGTCTCGTGCCCGGCGTCGTGGAAGCCGTGGATGCGGGCGAGATCAAAATATCCAGCCTCCACAACTTTTGCCCGCTGCCCATGGGCGTGAATCATGCCTCGCCGAACCTCTACGAATTTTCCGATGAACGGCCGCGCGAGCGCGAACTGGCCATCAAATACACGCTCAAGACGCTCGATTTCGCCCAGCGGGTCAAGGCCCCGCTCGTCGTGCTGCATCTCGGCAGCATGGAGCTAAAGGACTACACCGGCAAATTGAGTGAAATGCTGGAACGCGACGGAAAAAAAACACCCAAATACGAAAAGCTCCGCGCCGAAGCCGCCGCCAGCCGCGAAGCCGGGAAAAAAAAGGCGGTCGAGCGTGTTTACGAAACCCTCCGTCTCATCCTGCCGGAAGCCGAAAAACGCGACCTCAGGCTGGGCATCGAAAACCGCCAGGGACTTGAAGAAATCCCGCTGGAGGGAGACTTTGAATTTTTCTTCCGCGAGTTTGACAGCCCGAACATGGTTTACTGGCACGACACCGGCCATGCGCAAATCAAGGAGAACCTCGGGTTCCTGCACCACGCCCAACATCTGGAATCGCTGACGGGGCGGTTGGCCGGCTTTCACATTCACGACGTGAAATTTCCTGCCGGCGACCACGCGCCACCCGGTTCCGGCACGGTTGACTTTGCCGCGCTCAAGCCGTTGGTAAGACCGGACCACATCAAGGTCTTTGAACTCAGCCCATCATTGCCGGTGGAGGTGGTCCAGCGCGGCGTGGCCCATGTCAAAACCATCTGGGGCGGCGAATGAGGATTGGCTGCGGATTCGCAGCCGCGGGTGAAGAGCATTGGGTTCAGCAAGCTTGACAGGAAACCGGACAAAGCAAAAAATGCCGGCGGTGGAGATGCCAGCTTAGCTCAGCGGTAGAGCAACGGTTTTGTAAACCGTGGGTCGTCAGTTCAATCCTGACAGCTGGCTCCATTTTCAAAAAATCCCCGGCCCATTGCGGCCAGGTTCTTACCCGGACGACAAGATTTACCCGGGGGCCTTTGCCGGGGGGCACTGTCCACCTGGCATTCCCCGCCAATCCCCTTGATTCTTTTGCGCATGTTGGCCAGGCCATTCCCGCTGGAAATACGCAACGCGTCTTTTGCCACCGACACCAGGCCGTGTTTCACCGGATTCTGGCGCGTGTAGTTGAGTCGCGATGATTTTGGACTGCGGTGGCAAGCGGAGCACGACACCGCTTTGAGGAACAAATTCGACAATCAAACATGTCGCCCCATCCAAAAACGCCTTCGCCGCTGCGCTCTGCCGGCGCAGTCCAAACGACCTACATTTTGTCGAGCCATAGCATCAACACATCGTGCGACGGTATCTCGGCATTCAGGGGGTCCCTGGTGGTACCGAGGTTCTTTTTCGTCCACACGTCACGGATGGTGTAGGTCGTCGTATCAAAATGGGCCTCTCTTTTTGAGAGATCATCGGCGACAGTTTTGGTTTTCCAATCGAAAACGATCTTTTGCGCGCGTGGGCTGCGGTTAAGCACACACATTGCCCAGGCATCTTTCGTCAGGGGCTTGAACCAGGTTTCGAGGACTCCATCCGTCGAATAGCGCCAGCCTTCAATGCCCAGGGCGTCCTGGTCAACAGCAATTGCGTCCTGGTTGGTGAGAATTCCCAGGATTGGTTTGGGCATGTTCCGCAGATCGTTGCCGGCAATCAGCGGGGCCGCGAGCATGCACCACAGGGAAAAGTGAGCCCTATCCTCATTGACGGTCATGCCGTTGCCGACCTCCAGCATGTCCGGATCATTCCAGTGGCCGGGGCCGGCGTACTCGCGCAACCCCTGCTGCAAGTCCAGAATTTGCAGGATACCCGACGATTTCCAGGTGCCGTGGTCCTGCGTGCAATCGAAACAGGGATAAATATCACCGGTCGTCCTCCACAGATGGCCGATCTTCGCGCCCCACAACCACGGGTTTTGATTGCCCCACTCGCAGATGCTGAAAACCATCGGCCGGCCCGCGGCAAAGAGCGCGTTCCGCATGGTCAGATACGCTCCCTCGGCGCTCAAAGCCTCCGTATCGCACCAGTCGTACTTCAGATAGTCCACACCCCAGCGCGCGTAAGTTTGTGCGTCCTGATATTCATGTCCCCGGCTACCCGGCCGGCCGGCGCAGGTTTTTGTCCCCGCATCCGAATAGATGCCCAGCTTGAGACCCTGGGAATGAACATAATCAGCCAGCGCCTTCATTCCGGACGGAAACCGCTTCGCGTCCGGCTGGATGAATCCCTGACTGTCGCGTTCGCCCTGCCAGGAATCGTCAATGTTGATGTACTGATACCCGGCGCTCTTCATGCCGTTGGTGGCCATCGCATCGACGGTTTCGCGAATGAGTCGTTCGCTTACTTCGCTAGCGAACTTGTTCCAACTGTTCCACCCCATGGGTGGCGTCAAGGCCAGTTGATCGAATTTTTGGGCCGGCGCGCCAACGCCGACCAGGCAAAGGATGGCAAACAGAATTCGTTTCATAACGGAAGGGGACTTGTCCTATGGTTGTTTCGCTTGCAGGGGTTTTTTGAAATATGCGCCGGCCCGGGTCGGTGTGAAATTCCAATCCTTGATCAGGCAAGGTTCCCAATGCGGATCAAAGCACCAGATGGTGTAGGAGATGCCATGCCGGGCGCAGTAGGAAGTTAGCGCGTCACCGTAAGTTTCATCACCCGTAATCGGATTGTAGCCGCCCGGTTCATCCGGCGGCAAGAAACCGACTTCCGTGAGAATCATCGGATATTTGTCGGCAACAAAACCCCAGTCGTGCGTCCAGTTGACATCCCAAGGCGGTTTGGCCTTCATCGGATACGGATGGGCCACATAGCCAATGCCTTCGGCGTTGATCGGGGCATCGGCCACCGGGGTCAGGTCATAACCAAAATTGAAACCGGCGACAAGTGGGACCGCCGTACCCCCGTTGGCGCGGATGGTTTTGATGAGTTCTTCCATCAGGCCTTTCCATTGTGGCCACGTGCAGGTACCAATATTCAGGTCCGCGTTGACGGTCGGTTCGTTGAATAATTCAAAAAAGGCCACGGTGTGGTTGCCGCGATAATGCCTGGCCATGGTACGCCAGAAATCGAAGGTCTCTTCTTTGGTCGTGTTGTAAAGCATGGGTGGATAAAGTTCCGACGATCCGGGGAAGAATTTCTCCGCGTACAAATTGCCGATGCTGTGCCAGTCAATAATGACATACAGTCCCTCCTCTTTCGCCCAAGCCACACCCTGATCGAGCAATTTCAGATAATTCTTTTTTCCGTGAATGTGCCACGCCGCCGGATGCACTGGAATCCTCACGACGTTGGCCCCCCACGACTTCGCCATTTCGAAGTAATGTTTGTTCCACTGTCCGTTCCGCTCCAGCTTGTCGGGATCGCTCGTGTCCAACCCCCGGAAGACGATGGTCTGGCCGTCAGCCGTGACGAAATGGCTGCCTTGCACACTGACCTGGCTGGATTCAGCCCAGGTCCGGTTGCAGAGCAACGTGGTGGACAGCAAAAGGAGAACAATACTTTTCATGTTTTGATGGGGTTTCGTTTTTCAGAGATGGCACGCAACCGGCTGAGCGTTTCCAGGCAGATGCGTGATCCGTGATCCAGGCCCTTCCACTCGCTGACGTTGGGCGAGGTTGTATTAACACGACCTTCCGGCGCAATGCGCCAGAACCATTCACCGTGCACACGATCGACCAGATGCTGCTCAATAAAATCCCAGACGCGCCGGGCGGCCTCAAGCAATTTCGCGTTTCCCGGAAGTTGAAAGGCATTCAGGACCGTCCGGATTTCAGCGCCGCTTCGAGCTGCCGGAGATCCTTGGGCATCTGGGCGGTCCAACTCATTCGCGTCCCCGGCCGCTCCGGATGTTCCAGGGTCAGGACTTCCGCGTGCAACGCCTGGCGTGGGAAATCGATGGGCGCGCCGGTCTGGTCTTCCTCGCGATATTTCGGATGATACGCACGGTCGCCAATCAACGGCAGTCCGGCATTGGCAGCCTGGACGCGAATTTGATGTTTGCGGCCGGTTTCGAGCCGCAGCCGCAATTTGGTGACAAAGCCCCGGCCGCCGGCAAGCGGATATTCCGTCACGACCTCATAGTGCGTTATGGCCTCCTGAACCTCATCCGGAGCGGCCCTGGCGGTGCTCGCGGAGACAATGTGCTGGCGCATTTCGTCCCGGCTCAACTGCAGCCATTGCCGCCAGGTGCCCGCCCGGGCTGTCGCCCGGCCTTCCACAAAGGCCACGTATTCCCGCTTCATGCTGTGCACCTTCAACTGCTCGATGAGATGCCCGCGTGCCATCGGATTCATGGCCACGCAGAAGACGCCGCTGGTATATTGGTCGAGGCGATGGACGGGCAAAGGCTCGAGCCGGCGGTAAGCGTGCGGCAGGGTCTTTCCGGCAACACCGCGGTCCCGGGCTTTCAGTCGCCCGGCCAGGAAATCGGCCAGAATGCCGAGGGCGGACAGTTCGCAATCCGGCGCGGGTACCGAGATCAGTCCTGGTCCCTTGTTGAGGATGGCCAGCGCGGAATCCAGGTAAATCAAGGAGACGCGCGGATGAATCTGCCACGCGGCCTCCTCGCACGCCAAAGTGGTCGCGCGCCGGTCCAGCAATTCCAGGGTGTCCCCCGGATCCGGCAAGGCCAGATGCGGCTTTCGTTGAATAACGCCGCCCACGCTGACGCGCCCGGCCAGAATCCATTGCTTGGCGCGCGTCTTTGGCGTGTCGGGATATTTCTGCAGCAGCCATTGTAACAGCAGGCCAACCCGGTTTTTGGCGCCGTCCTCCGTCATGATGGTGTTCCTAACATTTCTGTGATCATGAACGGAAAAGGGATTTTGACAACTCTGGTCATGGCGGAGGATCGGAAAACAGCCAACGTTGAAGACTGATTTCCACCGGGCCAACCACCCATCTTGCTTCAGCATCGACGCCAAAGTGCTTTCCACGGCGTCGGCCCAGTTCATGAATCGGATCATTCTTTTACCAGCGCGGGAAAACGCCAACCAACTCGATATTGCTTTCCGGCAACCGGGTGCGCAATTCGTTGAACATGGCCGTCACGTTCCAATGCCTCGAGTAGCCAAAACCGTCGGATTTTCCTATGCTTCGCCCATGAAACTTGGGCTCGGATTGTATCGTCATCAACTCGACGCGGAGCATTACCGCTTTGCCCGGCAATGCGGTTGCACCCATCTCGTCATTCACTTGGTGGATTACTTCCGGTCGTCGCGCAGCAACCGGCCCGGCGACCAACCGGTCGGCGACGACACCGGCTGGGGATTGGCCGGCGATCCGGACCAGCTCTGGACTTACGGGGAACTGGCCGCGATCAAAAAGGAGATCAACGACGCCGGGCTTGAACTGGAAGCCATTGAAAACTTTGACCCGGCCCATTGGCATGATGTGTTGCTCGATGGCCCCAAAAAATTGCAGCAGCTCGAAAATCTTAAGACCATCATCCGCAACGTCGGCCAGGCAGGCATTCCGGTGTTCGGGTACAATTTTTCGATCGCCGGTGTCGCCGGGCGCATCAAGGGCCGATTCGCCCGCGGCGGGGCGGAAGCAGTGGGCATGGACGGTCCGCTGGACAAACCGTTGCCCAACGGCATGGCGTGGAACATGGTTTACGACCGGAATGCCGCGCCCGGCGTTGTTCCCTCCGCGACCCCGGAACAACTCTGGCAGCGGCTGAAGGGATTTCTCGACGCTTTGGTTCCGGTGGCCGAAGCCGCCGGGGTGACACTGGCCGCGCATCCGGACGATCCGCCTCTGCCGACCGTCCGTGGCCAGCCGCGGCTGGTTTATCAACCGCAACTTTACCAGAAGCTTATTGACCTCAGGCCAAGCCCGCGCAACGCGCTGGAATTTTGTGTCGGCACGCTCGCCGAGATGAGCGAGGGAGACATTTACGACGTCGTGGACACGTACAGCCGTCAGAGCAAGCTGGCTTACGTTCACCTGCGCAACGTCCATGGCAAGGTGCCAACTTACAGGGAAACCTTCATTGACGATGGCGACGTGGATGTGCTCCGGGTATTGCGGATTTTGCAGAAGAACCATTTCAACGGCGTGATCATCCCCGACCATGCGCCGCAAATGAGCTGCGCCGCGCCGTGGCATGCGGGCATGGCCTACGCGCTGGGATATTTGCGCGCCGGGTTGCAACTGGTCGAAGGCGAACGCGGGCAAGGGCGTTCAGAATGACCGCCACCGTCCTGATGTTGTCAGCAGGACGGGGCTGCAGATGGATTGGCCGCACAACAGTGCGGCCCTTGCCATGAAGGCCAAAATTTAAGCTGAGTTACGCCGGCTCCGGCGTTGCGGGAACCTCAAATAAACTCGTTGATGAGATTTTCCAGGAATTCCTGCCGGCCACTGGCGTTG
>CAZKTW010000147.1:0-9725 GCA_964555775.1 uncultured Bifidobacteriaceae bacterium
CCGGAAGATTCGCGCTCATGTTTTTGGAAATTGTTTCAACAGGGCTTCCTCGGCCAATTTGTTCCAGTGACCATCATCGAGCGGGAGCTTGCCACCAAGTTCCGTCAACGGTGTCAGCTTCAATCCGCGGCAGGACGGATAAACGATGATTTTTCCGGGCATCAGGTTTTTTTCCACCGCCCGGATGCCTTCAATCGCACCATCCAGCCCGGATATGGCGGCAACCGAAAGATTGGTGTCCAACTGGCGCGAAACGACCTTGGCCAGGACCTGCTTCATGTCTTCGAGCACGGAACCGCTGGTGCCGATGAAGTACAATTGCTTTTCGACATATGCATCGAGGTCAATGTCCGCGGTCTTGTCGGCCGGGATGCCGGCAAAAATGTTGATGATGGCGCGCGGGGCGGCGGCTGGGACCGCCTGGGCCACCAACGCCGGGACCGGCGCCATCAGCACGATATAATCAAATTTGTCAGGGAGCTTGTCCTTGGACGGATTATATGGACGCAGCTCGAGCTTGTTCTTTTTGGCCAGCGGTTCGGCGAGTTTCTGAAGCACCGCCAGGCGGTCATCGCTGAGGTCGCCTGCGTACACCGTCACACCAGGGACGCCCTGGCAAAGGTCGCGAATGACATGCATTGTGCCCATCGGTCCGGCTGCGCCGATGATGTTGATCTTGTCGTTCGGGCGGATTTCCGCCGTGGCGGGAATGGCCGCCGTTGCCGCCGCCGGGTCGGAACCGGTCGTGCCGATGACACGGATACCGCCATAATGAACGCGGCCAACCTGCGACACGACTGTGCGCCCAAACTTGCCGCCGCCCTGGACAAGGTTGAACAAACCGCCGGCGGCAACCTTGGGAAAAAGCTTCTCCACGGTTTCGGGATTTGAACCGAAATAGATGACGTCGTCGTAAGCGGCATTCTTAAGATCGGCAATCTTGTCGGCCGTTGTGAACGTCGTGGCCGCCGGTTTGCCCCGAAGATTCGCCACGCGGCTTTTGTCCACGGGCATCTCGCCAACCACGAGCAGATGGCCGCCGTCTTTGAGGGTTTGCCGTTGTTTTTCCACGTAGGAATCCTCGACACACGCCCACGGTTCCACCAACGCCAGCGCGGAAGCCGACAAGTCTTCCGGCACGGGAATGAGCATGGATTCTCCCTCGGGCGAGGTGATGACGCGCTCATCCATCAGGACGTATTCCTGCAACGCGCCTTCGAAATTGTAGCCGAACGCGGCGTTGGAACTGGCCGTGGGCAGCCACCGATAATCAGTCTGCACCAGGAACCGGTCACCAACCTTGTGACGGGTGACCCCGAGACCAACCTTGACGATGCGCACCACGGTTTCGTGACCGGGCACCACCGGTTTGTCGCCGGGCACGTAGTTGGGCATCTCCAGCAAGGCCTGCGAATCAATGCCGGTCGTTACCGGCGATTTGCGGACGTGGCCGGAAAATTGTTTTAGCAGCTTCAGATCGGAGAAACATAAACCGACGACTTCGACGCGCCCCAGGACCTGGTGCGGTCCCGGCTCGAAGACCGCCTTGGTTTCGTTGACCTGCAACTGGTCCGGCCCAACCAGTTGCACCGCCCGCTGTTTTTGTGGAATGGATGCCATATTAAATTATTGGATTTTTGCCAGAATCTGCGCTGGCGTCGCCTCCGCGGTCAAGCCGCGCAAACGTTCTTCCGTGGAAGGCTGAAGTTCGCGTCCCAGCTTTTCAAAAAATTCGTTTTTCGCCGCAGTCGTCGCAAAAGTTTTTTTGGCCCAGACGCTGAGATAACCCAGCCCGCTCTGGCGTTGCAGGACCGAGTGGGCATAGACCATGTGCGCTCCGCGCAGGAATACCGGCACCAGCGGCTTGAGCTCTGCCGTCTCGAACGAGTCCACGAACTTGTTCCCTGGCGAGTTCATCTCGGTGCCAACGACGACAGGGAAATCATGCTTCTCCGCCAATACAATCACGTCGAGGAGATTCTGAAGTTTCTGGTCCTTGACGCCCGGCGTGTAGTTGCGGTCGGGAATGATGTTCAGCGCCGCAGCGCCGGACGCGATGCCCACCTGGAAAAATTCCTCGATGCATTTCTCGCCATCGGTTGTGCCGTCCAGCCACGCCAGCGTTGGAATCGCGCCGGACTCCAGGACAAACCGGTTCATGTCGGCCATCAGCGGGAATGAACCTTTCCCCGGCTGTACGTAACCGGCGCCGCCCTTTTTCATCGTGTTCGCGCGAATCAGATTCTGGAGCTTGGCCCCGGCCGGCGGAGCATCGCCCAGCTTTTCCTTCCAGAACGCGGCGCGTTGTGCGGCATCCGGGAGCATCTGGATGGCCTTGCGTTCGTATGCTTCGCACAAGTGGCGCTCCGTCGCGTTGCCTTTGGGCGTGAGTGGCACCACGTCCTTCTCGTAGTCGAGTTCAATGGGCCGCATGTGGGTGTTGACGCGGCCGACCATATCACGGGTGCGTTGCGCCGCGGCGGCACGCATTTCAGAAAGGAAAGGATGTTGAACGGCCTTCGTAAACCCGACGCCCATGTGATAGGCAATCCCCGGCTCGCCGGGCGAGTTGATCACGCGCGCCGCAAACTCCGGAACAAACACGCGCGATTCGAGGCTCACACAGGTTTTCAATCCCACCAGCCGGCCAGCCTCCAAAAATTCCTCCAGCGCGTCCAACACATCGAAATCCACAATCCCGGCCACGGCCAATCCTGCCTGGCGCGCCAGCCAGGCATATTTGGACGGCGAATAACCGTACGCGTTGTAAGAGAAGAAAGTGTGGGCGTGGAGATTGACGTCGGTGCCAACCCTAGGCAGCGCGCCCTTCCCCGCCTGGGCCTGCTGCCACAAAGCCGACAAGGCTTCCCGACGGCGCCCAGCCTCAAAGCTATCAAGCTGCTGTTCCAACGATTCAGTCATGGACTTTGACTTTACTGTTGCGTGATTCATGAAATCCGTCAACAATTTTCTTGCAAAATATATCAATATCTACCAAATTCTTCCAAGATGACAACGGAAGAACGCCAGAAACGCATCGAAGCCTTCCTGCAGAAGGCGGAGTTTGCGTCGCTGGAGGAACTGGCCCGGGAGGTCAATGCCTCCGTTTCCACGGTGCGGCGTGACCTGACCAGCCTTGAAACCGCCGGAGCGGTGAAGCGGACGCATGGCGGCGCCCGCGTTATTTTTCCGCCGTCGGATGAATTTATTTTTTCCGCGCGGGAAACGCATCAACTGGCGGAAAAGAAGGCCATCGGCAAAGCTTGCGCCGCGCTGATTCAGCCAAACCAAAGTGTGATCATTGACGCGGGCACGACCTGTTACCATGTCGCCCGCCACCTGGATGACAAGCCGCTGCAAATTGTCACCAATTCATTGCCTGTCGCGAATCTGTTTTCCGCCTCCACCCAGGTGGAACTGGTCTCCAGCGGCGGGGTGATTTATCCGCGGCTGGGGGTTTTGGTCGGCCCCCTGGCGGTCGAGGCGTTTTCCAAGAAAATCCACGTGGATGTGGCCATCATGAGCGGCGGCGGCATCACGCGGGAAGGCATCACCAATTCACACGGGCTGTTGATTGACATTCAACTGGCGATGATCCGCGCGGCGCACCAGGTAATTTTCTGCCTCGACCACACCAAATTCGGCCGGCAGTCCGTGTTGACGTTGTGCGGTCTGAACGATGTGGACACGGTGGTGACCGACGCTCGGGCGCCGCGCGAACTGGTGAAGCATCTTCGCGCCAGGAAAATTGAAGTGGTCATTGCACCGGTGAACCAAAGCGCTAACGGATCGAAACCTTGACGGAGCGCCGAGCACCGCCTCGGCTCGTTGAGCATCGAAATAGACCATCGTGCCGAGCGGGTGCTCGGCGCTCCAATAAATGAGCGGTATCTGTTACATATCCGATCATCCGGAAACCAGTTGGCGCAATTCGTTCATCACTTTTTCCACGCTGATGGCCTGGATACCGGTGATTCCCTTCAAAAGGGTCAGGCGTTCGCCTTGTGGCCGCCAGATCTCTTCCAGCGTGTCCGCCCACAGCACAACACACGGCAGTCCCACCGCCGCGGCCAGATGCGTGATGCCGGAATCGTGGCCCGCAAAAGCCGCGCAGGATTGAATTCGTTGAGCGAGTTCCGCCAGCGGCAGGCCCTGGGCGATGGAGCAGCGCGCTGACGGCATGGCCCCGGCCAGGCGTTGCAGGCGTCCGCCTTCCGCTTCGCCGCCGACCAGTAAAACATACCAGTTGGTGGTTGCCGCAATTTGCTGAATCAAGCCGGCCCATTTCGTTTCCGGCCAGTTCTTCTTCTCGCTGCCGCTGCCGGGGTGGAGGGCCAACGTAGGGCAGGCGTCTCGCCTGCCCGCGTCGGTGAATCCGACACTTTCTTGGATTCCTGCTCCGTCCGCGCTTGCGCACTCTTTGGGCAGGCGAGACGCCTGCCCTACGTTAAGACTCGGTACGGGGTCCGCGCCGAAGATGGCGAGACGTTCCAGTGGTTTAAGATAAACCTGGGTGGCGTGGACGCGGTCGGTTTCGTCCGGGCGATGAGGTCCAACGATGAACTGTTTGACCAGGCAACGGCCCACGTTCGTTTTGAAAATTTCGTCGGGATCGTAAAGGTACGAAATGACCAGCTCAAACTCGGAGAAGTAATCCACCAGGTCGGGTTCGAGGTTGCCGCCCCGGGCAAAAAACCCCGCCAGTCCGCTGGCTTCAATCGGCTGCACCCGGTCCACCAAACCGCCGGCCAGCGCCAACTGAGCGATGTGCGGATAGCCGAGCACCTCCAGGTGGGCCAAGGGAAATTGCCGGCGCAAGGCGGCGATGGCCGGGAGGGTAAGAATGAAATCGCCGATGGCTCCGCCGCGAATAACCAGTATCTTGGGTTTGACCGGACTCACATCGCACGGAACGCCGTCAGGCCGAGCAGCAGCACGAACACGGCAAACGCCAGGCGGATGCCACTGCCGATGCGGATGCGGTCTTCCGTGGCCGTGGCCCAATTCAACACGTCACGCAGCTTCCACGGCGCCACCGTGAACCAGATGCCGCCGATGACGAGGAGGTAAGCCCAGACTTGAATCACCAAAACCCACGGGCTTTGATCCAGATGCGGCCGGCCGGTATCCACCATTAATTTTGCCAGCAACAACATCACAACGGCCAGACCGCGCACGGCCAGAAAATCCTGGACGAAGATGCAGGACAAAATGCCCACCGCCGCGAACCCGGCCATCATGTAAGGCTTGAAGGCGGAAAAATCCGCGATGGGCTCGAGGTTGACGTTCCAGATGAATCCCGCAGTGGCCAGCAGCATCAAGGCGATTCCGGCGGGCAGGTTGCGGGGAAACTTGCGCGCGGCGGCGGCGAACTGCGCCGGCTTGGTCAGGCCGTATATCTGCGGCACGCTCATTCCCGCCCCGAGCAGGATGGATAAAATTGAAAGTTTCATCTTTGACCAGCTAACCACAGATAGACACCAAAGGACATGAAAAATTCAATCTGGATAATCGGGCAGCAGCTACAAATTCACAATCGCCGGGTCGCCGTAGAGGGTGAAGGAGCCGGCGCGGGTGATTTTCACGTCCATGAGCTGGCCGCGATGCCGGTCTGAACCATCGAACACCACAATCTTGTTGCAACGCGTCCGCCCGGCCAGGCGTGTGGAGTTCTTTTTGCTCGGGCCTTCGACGAGAATCTGCGTCTGCCGCCCGATAAAGGCATCGTATTTGCGCTTGCCGATTGCATTGACCGTCTCGAGCAGGCGATGATTGCGTTCCTCGCGGATTTCCAGCGGGACCTGATCCGGCATTTCCGCCGCCGGCGTGTCCCGGCGTTGCGAATACTTGAAAATGTAGGCGTTGTCGAACCGCACCTCGCGGGCGAGCGACAGGGTCTGCTCGAAGTCGTCCTCGGTCTCGCCGGGAAAGCCCACGATGATGTCCGTGGTGATGCCGATGTCCGGCCGGACCCGGCGCAATTTCCCGATGAGTTCCAGGAACCGCTGGCGCGTGTAGCCGCGGTGCATCAATTTCAAGACGCGGTCGCTGCCGCTTTGGACGGGCAGATGCGCGCTTTCCACCAGCTTGGGCAGACGCGCGTAGGCCTCGATCAAATCGTCACCGTAACCCTTCGGATGCGGCGAGGTGAACCGGATGCGTTCCAAGCCTTCGATTTCATGGACGGCGTCGAGGAGTTGGACGAAGGGGGATGTGCCTGGGAGCGCCGGCGTCTCGCCGGCCAGATCCGCAACTCGCCGGCGAGACGCCGGCGCTTCCACGTTGCGCCGTCCGTAGCTGGTGACGATCTGGCCGAGCAAGGTGATTTCCTTGACGCCCTGGGACACGAGCTGGCGGCTTTCGGCCACAATGTCGGGTATGCTGCGGCTGCGTTCCTCGCCGCGCGTGTAGGGCACGATGCAAAAGGTGCAGTACTGGTTGCAACCCTGCATGATGCTCACAAATGCGGTGACGGATTTCTGCGCGTTGCCGTTGAGCAGATGCTCGCGAATGGTCGCCTCACTCCCTGATTCCGCCGCCACGTCCACGATTTTTTCCCGGCGGCCGGCCAGGATTTCATCGAGGTAATCCGCCGCGTGATGAAATTTCTGGGTACCGAGGACGAGGTCCACGTCCGGCAGTTTATCAATCAATTCCCGGCCCCGGCTCTGGGCCATGCAACCCATGAAACCGAGCACGACGTTCGGCCGGTGCTTGCGCACCTCCGCGGCGATATTCTGCATCTTGCCGATGGCTTTTTGTTCCGCGAAATCGCGCACGCTGCAGGTGTTGAGCAGCACCACATCGGCGACGGCTTCGGACGGCGCGAGCGTGTAACCCTTCGCCACGAGCTGGGCGGCCACGGCCTCGCTGTCGCGCTCATTCATCTGACAACCATAGGTTTTGATGAAAACACCCGGCATAATCTTTCAGATAAGCAGGGTACTTTGGGGCCGGGGAATTGGAAAGCGGAATCCTGGGAGCGGGGCGGGTGGCGCCCAACGCAACCACTTGCGGCGGCGGGCCAACCCTGTATCTTTGCCGGGGCGGTGGATTGATTTGGCCTGCGTTTTCGGCGCAGACCAGGTTGCACTATGGATTTTGAACCATTGAATGTTTTGTTCGTCGGTAATGGCGAAGGTTTTGCGCAAAGCATCGCGGAGATGCTGCGCGGAAGCGGCGAAATTGCCAAAGTCGCCAGCGTCGCCTCCCTGGAGGACGGGCTGGCGGAGTTGGCGGCCAGTCTTTACCAGGTCATTTTGTTTGAGCTTCCCCCGACCCATGCCGCCGGCCTGTTCCTGGTCACGCAATTAACCACCAAATTTCCACGGGTGCCGGTCGTGGTGTTCGGTCTGGAAAACAACGAGGCCCTGGCGGTGGAAATCATCCGGGCGGGGGCAGAAGACCACCTGATCCGGGATCAAATCAAGCCCGGCACGCTGCCGCACATTCTGCGCTGCGCGGTCGAGCGCCACCTCGAACGCACGGCCCTGATTGACGAACGGGACAATTACTACGGGGTTTTTGACCACCTGGTGGAAGGTGTTTTCCGCACCACACCGGACGGGCACTATTTGCTGGCCAATGTGGCCCTGGCCCGCATTTACGGTTACGCCTCGCCGGTGGAATTGATGGCCAGCATCAAGGACATCGCGACCCGGCTTTACGTCCAGCCGGGGCGGCGCGAGGAATTCATCCGGGTGATGCGGGAAATGGACACCATCACGGATTTCGAATCGGAGATTTACCGGAAGGACAATTCCATCATCTGGATTTCGGAAAATTGCCGGGCGGTGCGCGGTGCCAAAGGCGCCCTGCTTTATTACGAAGGCACGGTCCAGGACATCACCCAACGCCGGCAGGTGGAGCGGGCCCTGCGGAAATCGGAGTCGCTTTATCATTCGCTTGTGGAATCCATGCCCCAAAATGTGTTTCGCAAGGATCTGCAAGGGCGGTTCACCTTTGCCAACCAGCAATATTGCAACCACTACCGCTGCAAATTGGAGGACATCCTGGGGAAAACTGATTTTGATTTTTTCCCGAAGGAACTGGCGGAGCAATACCAGCGGGACGATCGGCGCGTCATGGATTCCGGGCAAACCCTGGAAATCACCGAGGAACATCAACCCTTTGGCCAGGAGAAAGCCGTGATTCAAGTGGTCAAGACGCCGCTTTACGGGGCCGATGGAAAAATCATCGGGCTGCAGGGCATCTTCTGGGACATCACCGAAAAGCGGCGCGCGGAAGAGCAAATCCGCCTGACCACCGCCGAGCTGGCACGCAGCCGCGAAGAATTACACACCAAAAACCAGCTCATGGAAAGCAATCTGCAGATGGCCCGCGAAATCCAGGTGGCCATGCTCCCGCAACAATATCCGGTTTTCCCCGGTCACGCTCCGCCGGAACAAAGCGCGTTCCAATTTGTCCATCGCTACCAGGCCGCCGAGACGGTGAGCGGCGATTTTTTCAGCGTCTCCGCCCTTTCGGACACGGAAGCCGCCGTATTTATTTGCGACGTGACCGGCCATGGCGTTCGCGCCGCGCTGGTCACCGCCATGATCCGGGCGCTGACGGAGGAATTGAAGCCTCTGGCGCGCGAACCGGGAAATTTTTTGCGCAAGCTGAATTCTGATTTATGCAGCATCCTTAAAAGCACCGGGTCACCGATGCTGACCACGGCGTTCTACCTCGTGGCCAACTGGCAGGCCGGCCATCTGCGTTTTGCCAACGCCGGCCATCCCAAGCCATTGCTGGTGCATCGTTCCACCAGCCGCATTGAATTGCTTGCCCACGCCACCGGCCGCGGCGAACCGGCGCTCGGATTGTTCGACAACCCGTCGTATCAAACCACTGAAATTGCCATCGGGCCCGGTGATTTTGTGATGTTGTTCACCGACGGACTCTACGAGGTCCAGGGTCGCAATGAGGAACTGTATTCGCAGGAACGGCTGATGTTGGACGTGCAAAACCAGTTGACCAAACCCGCCGGCCAGATGTTCGACGAATTGATCGAAGCCATCCGCCGGTTCGCAGTCAGCGGAGAATTTGATGACGACGTCTGCCTCGTCGGGATGGATTTTGCCGGAAAGCCTGCTTTGAAAAGTTGAGGCCCTAGCAGTTCATATTTTCATTGGCACACAAGTGCACGCGAAAATCTGACGGATATTTCGCCTGCTTCCAGAGCGCCACAGGACTGGTGCACTCCAGAACGCTTCGCGCCTTTCCAACATTGCGGTGTCGCGCGGCAGCGTCTTGGAGTGCGCCAGCCCGCCGCCGCTTTTCCCTGGCGAACCTCTGACTGTGCCAAGGTTAGCTGGAACTGCTATAATTACAGGAATTCGCGCGATGGTTTCCGCGCGACAGCGCAGACAATTTACTTCAATCCATGTCCCGCTATTCCGACAAGATTTTGATGGAACGGGCTTTCTCGGATCGTTTTCGGGCGTTCGCATCCAAAATTTTCTTTCGCAACCGCAAATTTTTTGGGGTGGCTTCCACGTATTCGTCCACGTCAATGTACTCCAGCGCGCGTTCGAGGCTCAGCTTCAACGGTGGATTGAGCTGGATGCCCTTGCCATCACCCTGGGATCGCATGTTGGTGAGCCGCTTTTCTTTCACGGGATTCACCGGGATGTCGTTCTCCCGCGCGTTCTCGCCCACGATCATGCCCACGTAAATGGCGTCGCCCGGCTCCACCATCAGGCGGCCGCGTTCCTGCACCATGT
>CAZKTW010000148.1:0-9647 GCA_964555775.1 uncultured Bifidobacteriaceae bacterium
ACAATGTGGTCACCATGACGAACGGTGTGGGCGGGGTGGACGACTGGAGTTTTCCGGCGACGACGGCGCGCTTCGTGCGGATGAGCGGTACGCAACGCGGCACGGGCTTCGGCTATTCCTTGTGGGAATTTGAGGTGTACGGACAACCGTTCAATCTCACGTGGGCGCCAAACGGCGTCGGCAGCGTCCAGTTCACTTGGGACTCGGTGCCGCAGCAGAATTACACGATTGAGTCCTGCACCAACCTGGCGGCGGGAGCGTGGACCACCTATGGAACCGTTCAGGCATCGGGCGCCACGGCCAGCACCACGATATCCACGGCCGGGCCAGGCCAGCAATTTTTCCGGGTGAAAACAGCGTTCTAAGCCGTAAGAATTCATTTAAACCACGGATGGACACGGATAGACACGGATTGAGACAAGAAAAAGGCCCCTTCACGCAGCCCCGGAATGCCTCACTGATTGGTGATTGTTTTGGCATGCCTGAAATCCCTTTCCTGTCCATGTTCATCAGTGTCCATCCGTGGTAAAAAGGTTTTTCTATTGCATGGATACGCCTAAGCCCATTTCAAACAGGATGGCAGGAGACAAAAAGTTTCAGTCCCGTATTTTGAATAATCTTCTCTCTTGCCGGGCGGCCGAAGAATGAAGGATAAAGGATGAAGGGTTGGGCAGAAACGGCCATCGACTGGCGGTCGAAACGAGATCGCGAAATGTTGAAACCTGATTTCCCATTCTGCCATAAACTTTAGCGTTCAGCCTTCAGCATTTGTTCTGTCTGCCGGTTCATCTGTCTTGGCTTGCGGATGATGCTCCCCGGTGTTTGTGGCTTGCCGGGATCGGGCATTTGGGTTAGGCTGGCTACCTGAGTTCATTAAAATATTTGATTCCCGGCGCCAGGACCGTCTGCGTTTCGCTTTGCGTGTTTTTCATGGCGTCCATCGCCGAAGCCCAATCACCCGCACTTTCGATTTCCCTCCTCCCGGCTGCCACCGCGAAATTGTCCTGGCCAAGCAATTTCACAACCTGGCAATTGACGTCCACAACCAAGCTGTCATCGCCCGCCAACTGGCAGTCGGTGACGCAGACTCCGGCCCCGCAAGGCAATGCGCTCGTCGTCTTGTTTCCCGTCACCAACCAGAGCCGTTTTTTCCGGCTCGAACAGGCCGGGAGTTGCGTGTTCCAGGCGGCGCCAACGGTGATCGCCTCCGGAGGCACCAGCACCTTGACCTGGTGTCCCGTGGCGGGTACAACCTATCGGCTTTCACCGGGTCCGGGGATTGTGACGGGCGGCAGCGCCATCGTGTCGCCAACAGTCACGACGGTTTACACGCTCAGCGCCAGCAACGCATCGGGTACCACCCCGAGCTTCGCCACCGTCATTGTCAACCCCTGCGGCTTCGACAGTGTGAGCAACTGGAACGGCACCTTGAATTTTTCATACGCATTGACTCCGCCATCGCCGGATTACATTTTCAACGTCAACCGTCAGGCACAGCTGGTGTTTCATTTGACGCGGTCCCTGGTGTCAGCCACCAACGCGGAGTTCACCGGATATCCGACCGGCACCGCCTCGATGAATGACCGGGTGGATGATCTCACCCAGATGCCGGTTACAACCATAACGACCGTTGGCTCGGGCCCGCCGTTGCCAGACCCGAGCCTGCCCGCCGTATCGCAACTGATCCTGGATATTGATTGCATGTCCAACACCTATTCCCTCACCATTGTTTTACAGATCAGTGCCACCCTGACGGCGACCGGAGCAAGCCCGGTTACCGAACCCAGTACGGTGGGAACCGTCACCGTGATTCACCGGGCGCTGCCGGTCGCGAGCAGCACTCTTTCCAGCTCGGAATTGCTGCCGGCACGGGGACCTTTGTGGGCCGGCGGCGGCGACTTATACAATCCCGGCGACCTGATCGGCGACTTCATGTTCATCACCGGTGTCGTCACTGACACCACCGCCGGAAGCGCGAGTGTGAGCTGGAGTTTTGCTCCGGCACCGTGAAGTCCTTCCGGAGGGCCACGACAAACTGGTTGAGGGTTGATCCGTCTTCGTTCCATTACGGCGCGACAAGGAGTTAAAACGGCTCGCCAAGAGCCCAGCCCCATCTTTGCGTTCCTTGCGGCTGGATTATCTCGCGGTTTCCATCCCGGTCATTGTGTTCTTTTGCGGCTCTCACCCGTGGTTGCGGCGCGAGCCGCGTCAGGTTCTTTGCGTCTTTTTGCGGCAATTAACTCGCGTCAGGGTTTTGCGGCTCTTAACAACGCATTGATAAATGCCTCGCCACCGAACAATTGGGTCACGGAACCTGCCGCGTGCGATAAAATTGGGCCGGCAGGTTCGAGGCCGATGAATCCACAAAATCAAAAGCGCCGGCGCTGTTGGTCAGCAGCGATTTCCAGTCGATCAAGTTGGTCGTAGCCTCCACCACGTAGTTGGCTCCGCCGCTTGCCCCGACCCGGATTTGAAATTGCTTGTCGGGCCGAATCGCCGGACAACTGAACTGCATGGTCGTTGGTGGCAGAAAATTTGTCTGGTCGTTCCAGCGGCAGATGCCGTTGGCCGGTTTCTGGCCCACCCGTTTAAAGCTGCCGCCCGCGTAAAGGTCGTTGCCCCAGGCCGCCATGACCGTTACAAAACCGATTGGCGAGACGCCGCTGGCGCTGTTGCCGGTGCCCAGAGTGGTCCAGGAAGTGCCATCCCAGCAGCCGAAATTCGTGGTGCTGAGGCCGCCGACCGAGGTGAATTGCCCGCCGACATACAGGCGGCTGCCGATCGCCGCCAGAGCATTGACCGAGGACCCTTGAATACCGGCGCCCAAATTTGACCACTTGTTCCCGTCCCATTTGGCAACCAGGCTGGCGGGCAAACCTCCCGCCGTGGTGAACGAACCACCCACATAAACCGTCGAGCCGCTCACGGCGATCGCGTTCACACTGCCATTGACCCCGTTCGTGGTTCCGTTGCCCAGCGGCAGCCAGTTCGCGCCGTCCCACCGGGCGATATAATTGGCGTTGGTTCCGCCGGCCGAAGTGAAACTTCCAGCCGCGTAGATTCCATCCGAACCCACGGCGATGGCCGCAACGATGTTGTTCAGGCCTGAACCCAGGGCGGACCAGGATGAACCGTTCCATTTGGCGATGTAATTGGCGCCGGTTCCCCCGGCGACGGTGAAGGCCCCGCCGGCATAGGCGTTTGCTCCGTCGGTGGCGATGGTCCAAACACCTCCATTCATGCCGGTCCCGAGCGCCGACCAGGCCGTTCCGTTCCATTTAGCGATGTTGCTGACGGTGACGCCACCGGCATTCGTGAAGATTCCGCCGACGTAAAGGTCCGAACCATTGAGCGCGAGGCCGACCACACGACCGAGATTCATCTTGCCGACGATTCCGGCGCCCAGGGCCGACCAATTTGTTCCATCCCACCGGCCAATCTGGTTGACCACCGTATGTCCGGCCATAGTGAGAAAGCCGCCGGCGTACAGCGAGTCGGTTCCCACCGCCAGTCCATAAACCGTGAAGAGCGACATGCCTGCCACCCCGGCACAGTAATCCAAGCCGCAGGTTCCCCAATTCGTCCCGTCCCAACGGGCCAGACTCTGAACCGCCTGGGATCCCGCCATGGTGAAAAAACCGCCGGCCCATAGTCCGCCGTTTTGATCCACTGCCAGTGTCCCGTCATAGGTTGCTCCCACCTGGGTGGGGTCAGACGAGGTCAGGCCGCCGATATTGGACCAATTGGTGCCATCCCAGCGGGCAACGTTGGTCACGGTTATGCCGCCGGCGTTGGTGAAGGTGCCGCCCGCAAAAACGAACGGACCTTCAACGGCCAGAGCGGAAGGCGGCGCGCTGATCCCGGTGCCTACGGGCCACCAGTTTGCACCGTCCCAGCGGGCGATGTTGGTGGCTATGACACCTCCGGCGTTCGTGAAGCAACCGGCAACAAAGAGATTGGTTCCGCATTTTACCATGGTTCGCACGTATGCGTTGGTAGCACCCGTAATTCCGCTGCCCAAAGTTGACCAGTTCGTTCCGTCCCATCTGGCTATCCGATTCATTGCCTGGCCGCCGGCGTTGGTGAAATTGCCACCCGCGTAAAGATTGTTTCCGTCCACCAACAACGCGGAGACGGAGGTGTTCGCGCCGGCATCAACGCCACCGCCAACCGATGCCCAATTGGTGCCATCCCACCGGGCAAGGCCCTTGGTGGCAATACCGCCGGCGTTGGTGATTCCGCCGCCGACATAAACCTGGTTGGCATTGACCGCGATGGCGACGATACTGGCGCTCACCCCGCTGCCCAGCGACGACCAGCCAACGCCGTTCCAGCGAGCAATGTTTGTGGCGTTTACGCCGCCGGCTGATGTAAAAACCCCGCCGGCATACACCTCGCCGTTGGCGCCAAAAGCAATCTGCAAAACCATGGCCTGTCCCGCGGAATTGATGCCGCCCCCGAGAGCGGTCCAATTTTGTCCGTCCCATTTCGCGATGTTGGTGGCCGCCACATTGCCGATGGCGGTAATCAAAGTTCCTCCGACGTAAGTTGCGTTTCCTTGTGATGCAATGGCCAGGACAGCACCGTTGGCGCCAGGCAGGCCAAACCTGTAATCCCAATGTTCATCACCCCGCGCGGATTGGGCCGCCGCCGAAAAACTGCCCAGCACCCAGACGAGGCAGAAGAAGACCATGAATATATTCCTGGTTCCCCGCATGTTGCTGCAGAACCCTCGACCAGGCAGAAACTCTTTGTTGGTCCTCCAAAGCCGGCCGACGCATGAAGTCTCCGCGGTTTCAGAAAATATATCCTGTGTCATGTTTAAACCTTTCTCGTGATGTTCTGGATTTTTTGATGCCCCGATGTTTGTAAGCCGGTTGGACCGAATTCGACGCTTTCATGAGCAAATCAGATGCCAAAAACTCCAAAGAGAAGTTTAAATAATCGGAGGGCGAAGCTGGAAGATTGAGGATGGAGGATGGCAAGCTGCGCAGAGCCTGGCCGTCCGAATTTTGGATTTACTCCGTTTGTGCCTTTATGCGGCTGGAACTTTCTTGGGAGGTTCTTTTTGCCATTATTCCGCCATTTTCCCCCCGCGATTCGGTGGATTCACCCCTCAAAACCGACAATTTGTCCCTTGTTTATTTCGACGGGAAGCGTTTGGATTAAACTGCAGGCAGGGTTTGGCAGAACGGTTGGATGATGGGCCTGGGTGTGAATCTGAGAAGTTAAACCGGCAACATTTATGAATATGCCAACGACTGAACAACAAGAGATGCAGCTGCAGGAAACCTTGAATCAATGGCAGAACCGGCAGCGGGTTCATGGCCGTGTCCTCCTGTTTCTTTGCCTCGCATCCTTTATGTCCTTTGCCGTTTTTTGCCTGGATCCCTGCCAGGGCACAACGTGGCTGCTGTTGGTTTCCCTGATGCTCATGGTGTTTGCCGGCGCTTCAATGATTCGCGCCGCACACGCCGTCGTTCAACACAAACAGTTGCTGCAATTGCCAGTCAACTCGACACATTCTCCGGAAACCCACGCTTTGCCAGCCGCCGCGTTCTACGGAAAAGACACCGGGCCAGCCGCTTCTGCTTTTGAGCGGGCAAAGCCCTGGATTTTCCCCGAGACCCAAAACTAAAGGTGTCCGGGCTCGCGGGTGACGGGTGGCAAGGGACAAGTGACGGGTGGCAAGGCTGAACGCCAAAGTGCCGAAGCTGCACCGGTCAATATTGCTCCTCGGCAGCCTTCCACCCTCCGTAGCCAGGCTACTGCGGAGGACGGGCGCCCCACCTTTGCGCCCTTTGCGGCTCAATCATGCTTTTTCCTGCGACCGCCCGCACGACGAGGGGTCTTGGATTCCGACAGGATCTTGAGGCGGACAGGCGTAAAAAAAGTCGCCAGCGATTCCAGGCAATGCTTGACCAACCGTGTTAATCGTTGATTATATTGAAGATAATCTGTGCTGAATCTTTACGAGGCCGTCCGTTCGAATCCGAGCTACAACAAGCTCGAGATCGGGGAATTTCTTTTTGCCGAATACACCTGCGGGGTGGGCGATGAGAGAATCGGGATTTGGGCGCCCTCCGACTATCTGGTCAACGTAATCACCGGCAAGAAGACGTGGCACACCTCCGATGGAGTCTGGGCGGCCGATCCGGGCGAAACCTTGTTCTTCAAAAAAGGCGCGGCCACCATCAACCAGCACTTCGAAGTGGATTTCTGCCTGCTGATGTTTTTCATTCCGGACAATCTGGTGAAAGCCACCGTCCGGGAAATTGCCGGCAGTCTGAGCCCCGTCCCTCTCCGGGTCGCGCCGATAAAATGCGCGGTGCGGGTGGAAAACGACGTAGCGCTGTCAGCTTTCTTTCAGTCCATGCGCACTTACTTTTCCGGAAGTGAAAAGCCCTCCGAACCGCTGTTGCGTTTAAAATTGAAGGAGTTGATCGTCAGCATCCTGACGAGCGGCCGGAACCCGGCGCTGGCCGCTTATTTCCGGACCATTGGCGAATCGGATGCGCCTTCCGTCGCGGAAATCATGGAGGCCAATTTTCGTTTCAACCTTTCGCTGGAGGAATATGCGAAGCTGAGTCATCGCAGCCTGTCCTCGTTCAAGCGTGATTTTCAAACGCACTTCCAGGAAGCGCCCGGCAAATGGCTCCTGCAAAAACGCCTCGATTATTCCGCCGCGCTTCTACGCAGTTCAAAAATGAACGTCACGGAAATCGCATTTGAGAGCGGCTTCGAGGACGTTTCCCATTTCAGCCGCGTGTTCAAGGAACGATTCGACGTTTCCCCGGTGGCTTATCGGCAGCATGCCCTGACCGTCGGCTGACCTTCCCAGTCAAAAGATTGAGCTGCGCAGCAAAGCGCGGCCTGCCCGCTTCCCGTATTGTCCCACCAGATAAAGCTGGATCAACCAATCCAGACGAAACGAAATGAACCTATGTATAACAAAGAAAACCTGACCCAGATTGAGAAAATGAACGGCCTCGCGCCGGAAGTGATGAAGGCCTTTTGGGCCTTCGACAAGGCCGCCGTCGCCGAGGGTGCGATCCCGGTGAAATACAAGGAGTTGATTGCCGTGGCCGTGGCCCTGACCACGCAATGCCCGTATTGCATCAACATCCACAGCGGCAACGCGCGCAAGGCGGGCGCCACTGAAACCGAGCTGACCGAGGCCGCGATGGTCGCCGCCGCCCTGCGGGCGGGAGCGTCAGTCACCCACGCGACGCATGCGCTGGCCGGTTAAACGAAATGGCAGCGTCGAGCCTGCGGCTCGAAACCGGCGCGCAGCGCCGACGCTGCAACAGAAAATCATTTGGCGCACGCTGAAGGGTTGCAGCGCGCGCCGAACAACCAAGGCAACCCCAATACAAGACTGAAGAAAATATATGCCGTTAATTAATGTAAAAATGCTCGAAGGCGTTTTCACGCCGACACAAAAACAGGACATGATCCGCAAGCTCACCGACACGATGGTGTCCATCGAAGGTGAGAACATGCGCCCGGTGACCGTGGTTGTCCTCGAAGAAACCAAAAGCGGTGACTGGGGAATCGGGGGCAAGTCTCTCACCACTGCCGATGCGAAAGCGCTGGCGACCGGCAAATCAAAAGGC
Organism: uncultured Bifidobacteriaceae bacterium; assembly: GCA_964555775.1. Classification (GTDB taxonomy): domain Bacteria; phylum Verrucomicrobiota; class Verrucomicrobiia; order Limisphaerales; family UBA11358; genus UBA11358. The sequence continues at coordinate 7,617 of CAZKTW010000148.1, forward strand.
TGACGTACATCCTGCTGCGGCGAACCGGCCATTGCGAGGTGATTGCAACCAAGGCACCTTGCAGGCCGGGTCGCTCGGCGGGAACAAAACCGCCCGTTAATCTTCATATGTTGGTCAATGCCATGAAAGTCAAATCCGTATGCACAACGGAAAAATAAAGGACAAGAGCATGTTGAAAAATTTGAAATCATACGTGTGGTTCGGAATTATCGCGGGATTCGCCGCAACCATTCCGGTCCCGGGCCAAACCCCGCCGAGCCTTGGTTTGCGCCTGTTTGCCGGAATCAACATCAACGGCGCCACGGGTAGTAATTACGTGGTCCAGACCACGACGGACCTGGCCCAGACGAACTCCTGGACCAGCGTGGCTTTTGTCCGGTTGCCCGCAACCAATTACCTGTTTGTTGATACCACTGCGCCAGCGACGGGGAACCGGTTCTATCGTGCGTTGCTGCAAAACCCGCCGACCAATATGGTGTTCATTCCACCGAATACATTTAATCTGGGCACCCCGACCAACGAAGTGAATCGCTCCGCCGACGAAAGCCCGCAAACAACGGTGACCATCAGTCATGGGTTTTGGATGGGAAAATATGAAGTGACCCAGAGGGAATATCTGGCGGTGATCGGTTCAAATCCCAGTGGTTTTCCGGGGGACTTGAATCGCCCGGTGGAAAGCGTCAGTTGGCTGGATGCGACAAATTATTGTGCTCAGCTCACGCAACAGGAGTTGACCGCCGGGCACATTCCTCCGGGCAGCCATTATCGCCTGCCAACGGAGGCGGAATGGGAATATGCAGCCCGGGCCGGCACTTCGACGCGGTATAGTTACGGAGATGACCCCAATCTCACAAATCTGGTTAACAATGCCTGGTATTCGGCCAACAGCGGCTTTGGGACGCATCCGGTAGGACAAAAGGCGCCGAATCCCTGGGGATTGTACGACATGGAAGGAAATGTCTGGGAATGGTGCCAGGACTGGTACGGTCCATACCCGGGCGGATTCACAACCGATCCGCAAGGTCCGGCCTCGAATTCAACTGGGGTCAAGGTCATCCGCGGTGGCGCTTGGGATGCCTTCGAGGCGGATTGCCGATCGGGTCGCCGCCTAACCGAAGGGGACAGCCCGTTCATCACCGATTTCAACCTCGGCTTCCGGGTGGTGCTGGTCACCGATGGCTTTGCAATTCAATCCCCGCCTGCCTTTCCTGGCGCCCGCGGTTGAAAAAAAAGAAAGCCGGAATTTCTTCCGGCCTTCTTCGCTTTTTTGGGCTACGCTAACGGCTTAGCCTCTGATTGGTTTGACTCTACGCTCAGCATTGCATCCGTCGAGACAAAGTTATTCACATTAACTGGAGACCGCAGTTCGAGTTGGACGCGGGTACGGCGGTCAGCGGGCGGTTCTGGCGGCAACAACCTTAGCACGACGCGAGGATGCGGTCGGAAATCATGATCTTCTGCCAGATTTTGCGGGAAAGGCCGTTGGTCAGATTCTCGACTTCATTCACGGCGGACAGGGTCACGGGATCGTTGAACTTCTGGACGTAGAGGGCGGCGATTTTGCTGATGAGCGCGAGCTGGTCGCTGCAATAATCCAGGTAGCGGATCAATTCCGCCGGACTCAGGGTGCGCCTGACCTCGTTGCCGCCCGCCGGACGCGCGCCGGTGACGCGCTCGGGATCCTTGGTGAGCTGGTGCATGTCAATGATGTGCGCAATGGAGCGCAGAACATGGATCGCCTCCATCGCGCGGCGGCGTTTCAGCCGGGTTTCCAGTGTGATAAAAAAGAAAACGGCGATCCCGAGAAACACCACCTCATTGATGGCCGCGTCCGCACCCTGCAGGAACTCGGCGATGCTCGTAAAGGTGGGCTGGACCTTCACGTTCAGGATGACTTCAAGGACGATGATGACCACGGCCACGATGCCGATTCCAGCAAAGGCCCTCAGCGGCAAATGCGGCTTGGACAGCCATTGGGAAAGTGCCGCCGCCTGTTCGCTCACCGATAAAAGCTCGCCCGCCACCTTGCTC
>CAZKTW010000149.1:0-9613 GCA_964555775.1 uncultured Bifidobacteriaceae bacterium
TGTTGCAGTTGAAGAGCCAGCTTTTCCTCGGGGCCATGGCATTGCTGGGGGCGTTCGGGGCGTTGCGCTGGCATGGCTGGCTGCACATGGAAGTGGGCGACCTGGTGATGTTCTTTTTCCTCGCGAACCTCTTTTTTGACCCGGTGCAGGTGATTGGCAATCAATTGAACCAGGCGTTCATGGCGATGGCCGGGGCGGAACGATTGTTCCGGATGCTGGACCAGAAACCGGAATGGGTGGACGCGGCGAACGCCAAACCGCTGCCCGCCATCCAGGGCCAGGTGGAATTTCAGGCGGTGCATTTTGAGTACAAACCAGGGCGGCCGGTGCTCACGGACATTTCATTCACGGCCGAGCCGGGGCAGTCGGTGGCACTGGTGGGGCATACCGGCAGCGGCAAAACAACGCTGGTGGGACTGCTCCAGAAATTTTATCTACCCACCGGCGGGCGGGTGCGGGTGGACGGCACGGACTTGAACACGGTCACCAGCGATTCGTTGCGGTCGCAGATGGGCAGCGTGCAACAGAACAATTTCCTGTTTTCCGGCACGGTGCTGGACAACATCCGGTTCGCCCGGCCGGAAGCCACCGAGGCCGACGTGCGGGCGACGCTGGCGGCGCTGGACTGCGCGGATTTGCTCGAGGCCATGCCACACGGATTGCAGACGCAGGTGGCGGAACGCGGAGCGGCGTTGTCCTTTGGCCAGCGGCAACTGGTGTGCTTCGCGCGTGCGATGCTGGCGAACCCGCGCATCGTGGTGCTGGACGAGGCGACCAGCGCGATTGACACCGTCACCGAGGCGCGGTTGCAACGGGCGCTGGAGATTCTGCTGCGCGGGCGCACTGCGTTCATCGTGGCCCACCGGTTGAGCACCATCCGCCAAGCCAACCTGGTGCTGGTACTGGATCAGGGACGGATTGTGGAACGAGGCACGCACGAAAGCCTGTTGCGGCAGGGCGGTGTTTACGCCCGGTTACACCATGAATTTGTGAGCGCGCAGCCGAACGGGTGACGGTTGACCGGTTACCCACCACCCGCCCCTGGTCACAGCCTATGGCAACTGCTCCAGCAGCCGGACGAGTTCCTGCGGATGTGAGCGTTGGACGTTGTGGTCGCCTTCCATGATGGTCACAGTCCAGCCCCGGGTTTTGGCGCGCCGATAAAACAGATAAAAATCGTCCGACTCCGGCTTTTGGCCCGCATCGACGGTGAGGATGTACGTCGCCGACAATTTTCGGGCGACAGCCTGATTGGTCAACTCGATGGGTTCGCTGAAACATTTGGCCGGCATCAGGACGTCATGCGGCGGCGGCGGATTGCCGGTCAACCAAGTCGGGATGATGAACCCTTCTTTGACGGGCTTTTTCAATTTCGGTGAAATGATGGCATCCACACACTCGCCGTGTTCCGGCAACAGCGCATCAATGTAAACCAGGCATTTGATGCGATCCGGCACGCGGTCGGCCACGCCAGTAATGACCATGCCGCCATAACTGTGACCGACCAGCACCACGTTGTGCAGGTCTTCCCACAGGATGACGTTGACGATGTCCTGGATATGCGTGTTCAGATCGATGTTCGTGCTGGCCAGATTGGAATGCTCGCCCTGTCCCGTCAGCGTCGGACGATAGACCGTGTGTCCGTCGGCGTTAAGCAACTGGTTCACATGTTTCCAATCCCAGCCTCCACCCCAGGCGCCATGCACGAGGACGTAGGTAAATTTGGGATGATTCGCTGCCGGATGACTGGCCGGGTCGGCAGCGCGCGAAGCAAGCGGGCCAAGGCTGGCGATGCCGAAGGCCAGGCATATCAGGGAAAGTTGGAGTCGATGAGGAAACAGGGATGGCTTGTCCATTTTCGTCTGTGGTTGCAGCGAATTTAAACACCGCTGACCGTGCTGTAAAGCCAGCTATGCAGACAGCTGTGAAAGCAATGACAGCAGCGCGGACAGTTTGTCCGTATTTTACGACCCGCGCCGGCGGCCACCCGCGCTTTAATCAACGATGCCGGCCACCACCACCGTGATAGCCACCCCGGAAACCACCACCCCAACCGCCATGATTATAACCGCCCCGATAACCACCACCGAACCCGATCGAAAATGACAAGCTGGGGTAGCAACCGCCGTAATAAACCGGGCTGTAGCACGGATAATAATAGCGGGAGACATATGGACGATACGAACCGGCGTAATAGCTATATGTCTGGGTGTCAGGAATCACATAAACCGTCGAGGATGGAACATAGGCAGGGGCCGACGGGACAAATGTCACGGCGGGCTGGGCAACGGCGGCCGATGCCGTCTGCACCAAGGGCTGCGCGGCCGGTCGCGGCTGGTTCAACATGGTGTTGATGACCGTGTCGGAAACCCCCTGTTGCTTCAAATAAACGATCTGGTTCGCATCCAGACCGAAGCTGCTGCCGGAATTCTGGATGTAATTGACGATCGTGCCTTCGCTGACGTTCGCCTGGGAAAGTTGGATGATTTGCGAGACGCCGTAGGACAGTTGCAGGGGAGTGGTTTGGGCGGCACTGGTAGTGGAATCTTGTGCCGTAACGATGCGCGCTGCCAGAGCAAGCACAGCGGTGATGGTCAGGGCCAGGAACAGGCGGGAAGCAGTTCGTGTTTTCATAAGTCACCGTTTAGTTACAACGCAAGATTGCGCAAATTGGCTGCGCTGTCAAATGAGAGAAATGTCATTTTTGCGTCAGGGGTTCCGAGGCCCCCCCGGCGCTCCAATCACCTGTTTCCCCGGTCAAGGCGAGATGACGCGGTAAAAACGCAGGCGATAATTGGTGGCCGTGCGATCAGTGAAGGTGAGCGATGAACTGGTGGCGTCATAATTGGTCAGGTCGGTCCAGACGACCGGGTTGGCCAGGTTGGTGGTGGCCTGGAGACGATAGTTGAAGTTGGTCTGGAAGGCCAGGTTGAGCACGAACCCGTTGGTGCGCCAGGTTAGCGGCCCGGCAAACTGGGCCGACGGCAGGGGTCGGTTCGTGCAGAGTACCGCCAGGCTGAATTCGCTGGTATCACCGCCGGCCGAAGTGGCGGTGGTGGTGAAATATTGGCCGGAATAATTACCGGCGGCATTGGTGAACACAAACCCGGCGTTGCCGGCACCATCGGTGGTCACGCTCACGGTGCCGACATAAAACTGGCCCTCGCCGTTGCCGCTCGGATCGGCCGCAAGGTTGCGATACACATCAATGGAAAAACTGCGATTGGTGGCGCTGTTCAGTTTCCCCAGGATGATGGTGCTGGCGGCGTAACCAAAGGCATTGGTGATGACGGGAAAATTCTGGCCGTTGTTCGGACCGGTATCGGCGTCGCCGGTATCGTTGGGTGTAACACCATCGTTGTTCAGATCAATCCCGAGGTTGGTGTTGCCAAAAATGAAATTGCCGCGGATGGCATTGTTGGTCGTGTCCGGATCGAACAGGAGCACTCCTTTGACGCTGCTGAAGGCAATGACATTGCCCGCGCCGGCATTGGTACCGCCGATGAAATTGCCGCTGGCGCCCAACTGCAATTCGATGTTGGCGCCGAAGAAACTGGCGGTGCCGTTGCCAAGCCCATTGGTGCCGGTGCGGTCGGTTCCAACCAGATTACCCTGAACCAGATTGCCGCTGGTGTTGGCGTCCGTGAGGAAAATGCCATACTGCAGGTTGGCGGAAACCAGGTTGCCGGCTCCGGCGACGGCACCGCCAATGAGATTGTTCGTGGCGCCACCCGTGATGGCGATCCCAACATACTGATTGGGCAATGCCGCCTGGCCGTTCACCTTGACGCCGACGTAATTTCCTTGAACGGAGTTTCCGCTCGTGCCGGGATCGCCGATCACCGCACCGTAATAATTACCGGAAATGACATTGCGAGCGGCGTCGGACGTGCCACCGATCAGGTTGGAAGTCGCCCCGTTAAAGACGGTCACCCCGGCAAACCCGTTCGGAACCGCATTCGACCCGCCGGCGTCGGTCCCGAAAAAGTTTCCCTGGACGACATTCGCCGAGGTGCCGGTATCGGCGAGCCGCAAACCTTCGGAGGAGTGGCCGGAAAAAACATTGTTCAAGACCAGGTTGCTCTGCGCGCCGCCGATCAGATACATGCCGATAAAGGTGTTGGGCAGCGCGGTGTCGCCGGCGGCATTCAGCCCGGCCCAATTCCCCTGCACGGTGTTGCCGGACGTACCGGGGCCGGTGACCCAGATTCCGGCGTTGATATTGCCGGAGACGAGGTTTCGCGCGGAAGCAATCGGGCCGCCGACGACATTGCTGCGCGAGTTGTCATCCAGGATCAATCCGCTGAAGCCATTGGGGATGGCGTTGCGGCCGGAAACGTCCGTGCCGATGTAATTGCCGAGGATGGCATTGCCTGTGGTATTGGTCAGGTAGATGCCATATTCCACATTGCCGGAGATGACGTTGCGGCCCGACCCGTCGGGATTGGCTCCGCCGATGGTGTTGCCGGCACTGTCGCCGATGATCACGCCGCTTTTGCCGTTGGCGAGGGGGTGGCTGCCGCCGGCGTCGGTGCCGATGTAATTGCCGAGGATGACGTTGCCGGTCGTGTTCGTGTCGGACATCCAGAGGCCGTATTCAAGGTTGCCGGAGATGGCATTGCGCGCGAGCGCATTTGTGCCGCCGATGGTGTTGCGGCTGGCTCCTTGTACCAGGAGAATGCCCTGATGCGCGTTGGGGGCCGCATTGCTGCCGGTGGCATCGAGACCCAGCCAGCAGCCGGCAATGGTGTTGTTCGTCGCATCGTCGTATTCCAGCGTCAAGCCATTCCAGTTGAATCCCTGAAACGAAATGTTTTTGACCTGATTGTTCGCCGAGTAAATCAACAGACCGCTGTTGGAGGTGAAGGTTTCGGGGATGATTTGTGAACCATCCACGACAATGAGCGGTTCGTTGGTGAAGCCGGGTTGGCTGGAACCGTCAACCACCACCCCATTCGTCGCGAGCACCGGCAAATGGCCGGTGAGGTGGATGTTAAAGACCCCGTTGCTATAACCGGCATCGCTGGTGGGAATGTTGAAGGTGACAACGGAGCCGGGATGATCGGTGGCATAATATAGCGCGGCCCGCAAACTTCCGGGACCGGAATCGGTGGTCGTGGTGACGATGTTCGTCAGCGGCACGACGGGCACGCCGTACAGAAATCGCAGCGCAGCGCGGTCGCCGGGACTGAGGGTCAGATTGCCCATACGAAACTGGTAGCGGGGAAAATAAGGCGGCTTGGGCTGTTGGGTGGGAACCGCGCCGGGGTTGGTCGAGTCAAAATCCCAGCCCAAATGCATCACGGACTCGAAATCATAGGCTCCGTTGGTAACGCTGGTCGGATCAATTTGAAACCAGTTCAAATTGCCCGGCGTGACGTTGTTGGACAGGACAATCAAGTAATTGGTCTGATCGGGCCGGATATTCTCGTGGGTGAAACCGAAGGAGTGCCCCATCTCGTGGCCGACTTGCGCCCGGCTGAGACTGGAGACGGAAACCACCTGCGGATTGGTGCCGCTCGAGACGTTGTCAAAGCCGCTGGTGTTGTAGGTGAACAGAATCCAATGCGTTTGATTGGTGTGCGGGACGAATTGGACGTTCGCAGCCAGTTCCCATTCGCGCAGGCCGTCGAGATAGGTTTGCTGCTGCGCGGTGGTGAGGGCATTCGTAAATTCATACGGCACCACGCCGCCCGGCCAGGGGACATTCGCCGGCGAGGTGCCGGCGTAGAAATTGCCGGCCAGCAATGGCAACGTCGCTGGCATCCCGGTCAGGAAAAGAATCAAAAGAAATAAGAAATACCGCCACAGGGACGGGGCACGACAACCGAAAGTGGCACCGGATTGAATCACCACGCCTCGTGTTATAAACGAAACGAATCCTTTTTGCAAGTAAATGTTATGCGTAAGGAGGCATTCCCGCGCACTGAATCACCTTGAACCTGGGAGCGCTGCCTTCCCGGCGGCGAGTGGAACTGTATGCGGCCATACGTCCCACCGGCGGGACGCCGGCGCTCCCAGGATTGGCTAAGCCTGCAAACGGGCCAGGGACAGGCGGGTGACGTTATGAAGCCGGCGCCAGCCGGCGTTTGACAATAAGGGAAGATGAAGATTTTCTGGAAGATTATGAGTGACATTTAGCTTGCCATTCACTCATTGTTCTGATATATAGCATTCGAATTCTTAATCAGACATCCATGAAACAACGGCTATATTGGTATTCGCTTGGCTGCCTTCTACTGGCGGGATTATCGGCATCGGCTCAGACATTTGTGGGGACCAATTCCCCCGGCCAGGGAAGCAATTTCACTTTCACCGTCGTTGCTGGCGCGACGAACTTCTCGCTGGTCGTGTCGAATAGCGCGACGACGTATTCCTATCTGTTGGTGAAGCAGGGCGGGACGCCCACCGACACCAGTTTTGATTTCGCCGCGCGGCTTAATAATGGATTAACCAACGAAATCAATCTTGAAGCACCTGAATTTTCCACCGGCAGTTACGGCCTCCGCGTTTCGACACCGGCGACGTCCACAACCCAGGGGTTCAGTGTGGCTCTGACCACGAACCGCACCGATCTTCGTTCGGCGGGTTATCCGGTTTCCAAGCCGCTGGTCTTTTCCACGACCGGAAGTCTGACGAACTCTGGCGCGGGTGCCTGGCAGTATTTCCAGGTGGATGTGCCTTCAAATTTGCTGACCGGCTGGCGTATCGTGCTGAGTTCCACCAACGCCACGACACCCGGACTCTATATCCGGCGCAATCAACTGCCCAACGCGGGTGCGTATGACAAGGCCGTGGCGCCGGGCCAGCCGATTGACACGATTATTTTCACCAGTGCCGAAGCCACCAATTCGACCTATTTCATCGGCGTTTATGAGGCATCCGGCACTGCCAGTTTTGCCAATTACACCTTGAGCACCGAATTGGCTTCGATCACGACTTTGGCATGGGATCCGGGAACGACCGATGCCGGAACGCAGGTATATACCAATACCAGCTTGTCCGGGGGTGACTATTATTTTGCCATCACGACGCTAAACACAGCCGATCTGGTCTGGCGAACGGCTTTGAACGTTTCCAGCAACGAGGCCAACTTGTATATGCTCCAAGGCTCGCTCCCTTCACTTTCTTCTTATAACTATTCTTCCACCCGGGTGGGCTCCGACGGATTTATATTGGCGCAGGGACCGCAATTTGCCGCCGGTCAAAATTGGTATATACTCGTCCACGCCACCCCCGGGTCGAAGTGGAATCTGGTGACTGGAGAGGCGTACGTCCAGCAATTGCCTAATCTGGCTGCGGATGCCAGCAGTGGCACGAATGCGACGATGGGCGCCGAAGGAATACATTTCTTCAAGACCACCATTACCACGAATACCCTCGCCTGGCGACTCTGGTTGAACGGGCTCACCAATCAAATCTACGTCAAGAAAACGGCGGCGCCTCACCCGTACAACACCTCCACCTATGACCTGACCCAGCCTGGTCAAATGTTGGTGGTGCCCACGTATTTGAACGTTGGCAGCCAGTATTTTATAGGGGTCGTCGGCAATCCCGGACTGAATTTTACCCTCGATTCGCGCCAACAGGCAGTGACCCCCATGACATTCAACTCCACTTCAAATCTGGTTGTTACTGGTTACGGTTATACAACTTATGTGGTTCAGGTGCCGATTCAGCAAATCGCCTGGCAGGTGAGCGTTGCGCCCATCTCGGGCAACGCCAACGTCGCGATCCGCCAGAACAACGTCCCCAATGAATTTGTGAATGACGCCTTTTCCGAACCTCCGCCCGGAGTTGGCGCCAGCGCTACGTTGGTCCCGCCCACCTTAAGCAACGGCACGTTTTATATCACAGTCTATGGCACGAATTCGTATACGGTGACCCTTTTTAACGGCCAGCCGGTCATCACCCCGGTGAATTATGTTTTTTCCATCACCAATGACGAGCCTAACCAGGTTGGCTGGCGTTATTACACCGTCGTGAACACCGCCCAACAGTTGGGTTCATTGGGTTGGGAGTTGGATTTGTCCAACGCACCACCGGGCACTGAAATCGCCATTCGTCGCAACGCCGTGCCCGGAGAGTGGAATTATCGAAATAATCCTTATGATTCTTACAGTTATTCAATTTTGGGTTATGTGGACCTGTCCAGCACCCTCAGTTTTCTGCAGCAGCCCAATCACCCGGCGGATGTGTGGTATATCGGCGTTTATTCACCGACCATCGCCCTCGGCAATTTTACACTGACCGGCAGCCAATTGACTGGTCCGGCGGTCAGTTTTGATGGGCCTGGCAGCACGAATGTGGTTACGGCTCAGCCCGCCGGAAAATTCCAATATTTTACCATTACCGTGCCGACGAATGCGTTTGGCTGGGACTTGCGAATTAACGGTGCGACCAATGCGAACCCTTACCTGTATGTTTGCCGGGATCAGCTGCCCACGGTGACCAGTCCTGCCAACCTCAATTTTTATTATTGGTATTATACAACCGCCTGGCCGAGTGATGGTCAGGCGCAGGCGGGTTACGACTGGACAGGTGATTATTATGATAATAATGGGGTGTACCGGTATAGCCAAATATTCGAGGATGGGATGGGTAACTCCTTGCAGTCGGGGACGTATTACGTGGGGGTGATAAGTTCGACGGGGACGACTCCGTTCAGCTACACGCTGGTCAGCCGGGGTATCGGGACCAACATGACCATTCCCATCATCAGCCTGCCCTTCACCAATGGGGTGGTTACCACCAATCTGCTGGCGCGCGAGGCGGCCTATTACTCGATTGTGGTGCCATCTAATATGCCAAGCTGGCGGCTGGAGCTATCCACCAATTCCGGCGAATCCCTGTTGATGATCCAAAAGGATGCCTTGCCGAACGTGGGTGCCGGTGGAAGTGCCCCGACCTATTTGTACGGTGGGCGCAAGATGCAAAAGGCGGGCAACGAGCAGTATTTATTGATGCCGGCCTCGGGCCAAACCAATCTGGTGGCAGGAACCTATTATCTGGCGGTGGCCAGCCAGGGCGTCGGCGAACATCCGCCTTATTTGGGCACTAATTCGAGTTTCTATACCTTGACGAGCTACGGAACGTTGGGGGTGACGAATATCGGCACGGTGGATAACACCGGATTGACGGACATTCTGGTGACGAACAGCAGTGAAGCGGGACAGTTCAGCGCGTTTCAGTTCTCGGTGCCTCCAGCCACGTTGAGTTTGCAAATTTCGCTGGAGAGTGTCACGGGTGACCCGGTGATCACGCTGCGCACGGACAATCAATTGCCTGGTGGCACAGACAGTTACGGGGAGGATGGCGGTCAGGGATATACGTGGAGCAGCCCGACGTTGATCAATATCTCCAATCCGGCGGTGACCAACTATACCTTGATGGTGCAGGCAGTGGCTGCGTATGGCAATGCCAGCTACCATCTCCGTATTCATGCAATTGCGCCTCAGCCGGTGACGTTTGACGGAGGTTCGTATAGCATTACCAATCAGGCGGCCGGACTGTGGCAATATTTTGTGATCAACGTCCCGACGAATGCGTTTGGCTGGGATTTGCGGATTAACGGTGCGACCAATGCAAACCCTTACCTTTATATTTGCCGGGA
>CAZKTW010000150.1:0-9573 GCA_964555775.1 uncultured Bifidobacteriaceae bacterium
CTCTGGCCGATGATGGCCGTCAGGATGCTGTTGAACTCGTGCGCGATGCCGCCGGCCAGTTTGCCGACGGTTTCCATTTTCTGGGATTGAAACAACTGGATCTCGATCCGTTTGCGTTCGGTGATGTCAGTGACAATCCCGGTGTGACGGATCAATTTGCCTGCATCATCCCGGACTTGAAAACCCCGGACCCGGACCCAACGGATCCCGCCGTCGGGCCGCAGGATGCGATACTCGATGTCCAAACTGGGCAGGGTTCCCGTAAGCGCAGCGAAGGTGGCCAACACCCGCTCGCGGTCCTCGGGCAGAATAAAGTCGGCCCACTGTTGCGGATTGGCATACAGGCTTGCCACCGATCGGCCCCAGATTTGTTCAAAGGCCGGACTGATGTAATGCACCTCGCGCATGTCCGGCGAACGGATCCAGAAGGCATCGGTGATGTTATCTGCCAGCTGGTGGAACTTCTTGTTGCTCTCACGCAACGACTCTTCCGTCCGTTTGCGCTCGGTGATGTCGCGGAACGTCCAGATTCTGCCGTAATATGTCCCGTCTTTGCCAATCACGGGAGACGAGTATCGGTCCAGGATTGCCCCGTTCTTGAGCTCGATTTCATCGCGGCTGATTTCGTCCGGGTGAGCATTAAGATGGGTGACTTTTTCAACGAACTGTTCGGGATGCCTGGCCACGTTCGTGACCCACCCGAACTGTTTCTTGTCGTCTTCATCATCCGCAATGGACTGGGGAATTTTAAACAGTTCGGCAAGCTTTTGATTTTGAAGGATCTTCCTTCCCTCCTGGCTGACGACCAAAATTCCATCGATGGAGGAGTTCACCTGGGCCTCAAGGAACGCCGTCTTCCGCTGCAACTCCATCTCCGCCCGTGCGTGTTCGGCGACCTCCAGCTGGAGCATATGGTTGGCCTGCAGCAACTCACTTGTACGCTCGGCGATCCGACCCTCCAATTCTTCCATTTTTCGCCGGGACTGCCGGTGCAACCACCACTTCTCCGTCAGCGCGTGGGCCAGTTGAAACACTTCCACCACATCGAAAGGTTTTTTGAGGATCACCAGCCCATCGCTGTTGCCGATCTTTCGAAACAGCTCCTCCCAGGAATTGTCGGAATAGGCCGTGCAGATGACGATTTGGATGTCGGGATCAATTGCCCAGATTTTCTCCGTGGTTTCCACGCCGTCAAGGCCGGGTGGCATGCACACATCCACAAAAGCCAGCGCATAAGGCCGCCTGGATTCAAACGACTGCTTCACCAACATCACTCCCTCCTGTCCCTGATAGGCCGAGTCCATCTGGTACCGGGTTTGCGGGACCACTTCCGGCAGCTTGCCAAAAAAATCCACCTCGGTCGCATCCAGGACTCCTGTTGCAATTACGTCGGGGGAAAGAATCTTGCGAAAATCATCGTGGATCTGGCGCGCATCATCGATCACCAGAATCCGCCGGTTTTTGTCGTCGTTCAATTCAGCCATGCCGCGTCAAGGGTTGTGAGCGTGCCCGTCGCCGATGCCGTCCGGGAAGGATTGATTGAGCGTAACGCATTGTTTCCGAAGGTAGCCGGTATCCGTTTCATCATCCAGCATCGCCCGCACTTTGCGCGCAAGCGTCGCTGGTGTGTAGGGTTTGGCCAGGAATACAACTCCGGCATTCAGCACTCCATGATGGGTGATGGCGTTGTCCGTGTAACCCGAGGTGAAGAGGATTTTGAGATCGGGATAAGTTGTTTTGAGCCACTCGGCCATCACCTTGCCGCTCATCAGCGGCATGATGACATCAGTGACCACCAAACGGATCGGTGATCCTTTATGTTTCTGCGCCACGTGCAACGCATCGTGGCCGTTCGAGGCCGACAGCACTTCATAACCCAAGGCTTTCAATATGCCGCAAGCCAGATGCCGCACCGAGGGCTCATCCTCCACAACCAGCAGGGTTTCCGTCCCGCGCGGCGACGGCCCGGTCTGGATCGGTCTGGCCGCGACATCCAGCGGCTGCTCAACTCGCGGGAAATAAATCTTGAAGGTCGTGCCTTTGCCCACCTCGCTGTAAACGCCAATATGGCCGCCGGATTGCTGGGCGATGGTCTGGCAGGTTGCCAGCCCCAACCCGGTGCCCTTGCCCAGAGGCTTCGTCGTGAAGAATGCCTCGAACAAATGCGCTTTGACCTCATCGGTCATGCCGGTTCCCGTGTCACTGACACTGAGCATCACAAAGTCGCCGGCCATCGCGCCCGCGTGGCTACGCGCGTAGTGTTCATCGAGTGCGGCATTGTTGGTGGCGATGATGAGCTTGCCGCCGTTGGGCATGGCATCGCGGGCATTGACAACCAGATTCATCAGCACCTGGCCCACGTAACCCGAATCCACCTTGACGTGACCAATTGATTTTCCGGGAATGACCGTCATTTCGATGTTTTCGTCAATGAGCCGGCGCAGCATTTTGTCCATGTCTTTCACCGCGTCATTGAGGTTGAGCACGACAGGCTGCACCGTCTGGTTGCGGCTGAAGACGAGCAGTTGTCGCGTCAATCCAACGGCGCGCTCCGAGGCCTGCCGGATCTCCTCGGTGTAGTTTCGCAGCGGGCTGTCCGGACCAAGCTCGGACAGGAGCATATCGCTATAGCCCATGATGACCCCGAGGATGTTGTTAAAGTCATGGGCCACGCCGCCGGCGAGCTGGCCGATCACCTCCATCTTTTGCGCGCCGATAAACTTGGCCTCCAGTTGCTGGTGTTCGACGGCGCCTTGTTCCAGTTCCGCGTTGAGAACGCGGAACTGCTCCTCCACCCGCTTGTGTTCCGTGGTGTCGCGCACGGTGCACTGAATCACTTTGTCATTGCCGACCTGATACACGTTGCTGACAAACTCCACGGCAATCTTGCGACCGTCGCTCGTTTCCAGCGGCAGGTTCTCATAACGGACATACCCCAGCTGTTGCAGTTGCTCGAACTTGGCCTTGTTGGACACGATGTCCCTGAACGGGCCAAGTTCCCAAATGGGCGTTCCGACCAGTTCCTCATGGGAAAAGTTCAGCAACTCAATCAGGAAAGGGTTTACATCGCTGATCCGCCCCGTGTCGGCCTCCAAAATCAGGATGCCGTCCCTGGCCGCTTCGAACAACCGCCGATAACTGAGTTCCGAGGCGCGTATCGCCCGATCCGTGCGTGTCTCACTGCCGGTCACGTCCTGGTTTTGATGATTGCTCGTCATGGCCGTGGCTCCTTCATACGGTTTTGGTGGCAGCCGTTTGGCACAGCACGCGATGCACGGCTTCACCCAGGGCCCGGGCCGTGGTGGGCTTGATCATTAATCCCCGGAAGCCAAGTTCCCGTGCTTTGTCGGTCGTCATGATCCCGCTGTAGCCGGTGGTAAGTATCATGGCCAGGCGCGGTTCAATTTGCAGCAACTGGCCGCCGAGTTTTATGCCGTCCATGACCGGCATGGTCAAATCGGTGATGACCAGATCAAACTCCTCCGGTCGATCGCGAACGGCAGCGATGGCTTCCAATACGCTCGTTTTCGCGGTGACCACATAGCCCAGCCGCTCAAGCATCTTTTTCCCAAGGCCGGCCAACGCCTCCTCGTCGTCCACGAACAAAATATGTTCGCCCTGGCCGCGCGGAATGGGTGTGGTTTCGATTTCATGAATGACCGCCTCGGCTTCAAAAACCGGGAAATACAGATGAAATATGGTTCCTTCGCCTGGCTGGCTGTAACTCGAGATGCCGCCGTCATGGCTTTTCATGATGCCATGCACCACCGCCAGGCCCAGACCCGTCCCCTCCCCGACGGCTTTGGTGGTGAAAAAGGGATCGTAGATCCGTTCCAGCGTGGCGCGATCCATGCCGCATCCCGTGTCGCTGGCCGACAGCCGCACGTAACGTCCCGGTTGCAGGTCGGGATGGATTTTGACAAAGTCAGCATCCACTTCCATGACACCCATTTCGACTTTAAATGTGCCGGGTTTGTCCCGCATGGCATGCCAGGCGTTGGTGCCAAGGTTCATGATCACCTGATGAATCGCGGTGGGGTTCGCCAGCACGGAGGGAGTTTCGGTCAGCTCGGTTTGAATCCGGATGGTGGCCGGCACGCTGGCCCGCAACAATTTGAGCGCCTCCAAAACCACCTCCTTCAGCGAGATCGGTTCGCGTTCCTGCTTGTTTTGGCGGCTGAACATCAGGATCTGGTTGACCAGATCGGTCGCCCGCTGGATGGCCACCGATATGTTCTCCAGATATTCCGTGACGGACAGATTTTCCGCCGCATCCATTTTGGCCAGATAGATATTGCCGACGATGGCAGAAAGGATGTTGTTGAAATCATGGGCGATGCCGCCGGCGAGCAGACCGATGGATTCCATCTTTTGCGCCTGACGAAATTTCAATTCCAATTTCCGGCCCTCCGTGATGTCGCGCGCCACCTTCGACACAGCGACAACCTTGCCGCAGGCATCTTTGATCGGTGATACCGTGACCGAGATATCTATCAGACGTCCGTCCTTGGTTTGGCGCTGGGTCTCAAAGTGCTCCACGCTTTCGCCTTGCCTGATCTTCTCCAGGATTTGATTCTCCTCATCCTGCTGGCGGGCGGGAATCAGCAACAGGATCGAAGCCCCAACCATCTCGCCGGCCGTATAGCCAAAAATCTTTTCCGCCCCCCGGTTCCAACTGGTGATGATGCCGTTCGTATTCTTGCCGATAATGGCGTCGTCCGAAAACTCGACAATTGCCGCCAGCCGGCTGGAAACGATTTCCGACCGCTTGCGTTCGGTGATGTCGCGGATGTTGCATTGAATCACTTTCTGGTCACCGGCTTGATACACGTTGCTGACAAACTCCACGGCAATCTTGCGACCGTCCCGCGTTTCCAAAGGCAGATCCTCATAGCGCACATACCCGTGCTGCTGTACCCGCTCCAGCATGGCTTGATTGGACAGGATGTCCTTGAACGGACTAAGCTCGCCGACGGTTTTGCCAATCATTTCATCGCGGGAAAAACCCAATAATTTGGTCAGGAAGGGATTCACATCGTTGATGCGTCCCGTGACCACGTCCAGGATCAGGATGCCATCCTGTGCCGCTTCGAACAACCGGCGATAACTGACTTCGGAGGCGAGCATCCCCTGTTCGCTCTTCTCGGCCCGGTCCATCCGCAGTTGCGCCTCGTCCGCGCGCAATTCAGCCTGTTCCGTCCGAGCCTCAGCGTCAGCCCGTTCCATCCGCGCCCCGTTATCTGTCCCATCGTCGTGTTGATGATTGCCCTGCATAACCCCGGCTCCACCCTGAGGTCTGGTTTACAAAACCAAATCCTGCAGGGGAGTTAGGGGTAACGATAAGCGGAAAAAATGCGAGGTGCCATGGGGTGAACACCCCATATGAAACCTTCCTGAACATGATGATTGGAATCCAGGCAAAGAGCGGTCAGGGCACTCTCGGTTGCTACCCTGCCGCCCGGAGCGCCATGCCCAGGCCGGCAGAGTTCCCGCCAAAAATCCCTGCCTCCGGCGCATTTATTTTAATCGGAGGCGAGTTGCGAACCCCCCGTATCTCGCGAGACCATCCGTTTCCAACCTGCGCCTTTGGAGAAGGCTGTCTCCGGTCGGACCCATTTTGAGCGAACACCTGGTTCACTTCACGGAGAGGATAGACGCTGGTGACACCCGCCAGCTGGCTTCCGGTCACTGCGGACAACCCGCCGCGATACTTCGTCGGTGATTGCCCCGTGATGCTTTTGAACACCCGGTTGAAATGCGTCAACGACTGGAATCCAACCGCGAAGGCGATTTCGCTGATGCGCAGGTTGGGATTCAGCAAAAAGTTCTTCGCTTTTTCGATCCGCGTGCGCGAGAGAAACTCAATAAACGTCAGGCCCGCGGCCTGGTGGAATTGTTTGCAGAAGTAAAAACGGCTCGTATTCATGGCGCGTGAAACCTGGCCCAACGAAAGATCCTCGGTGTAATGCTCAAGGATGAACTGCCGGGCCCGGGTGATGATCGGCGGTTCCACGTGCGTGGTCTGCACCACGAGCTGGTTGCTCTTCATCGCCAGCTGGTCGGCGAAGATGGCCAGCAGGTTGGACACGGAATGCAGTTTCCCCGGCGGGACGACCGGCGTCTTGAAATAAGCCCGCCGGGTCCGCTCGTTGTCGATGTCCACGCCCAGTTGCCTGGCCTGGTCAACCGCGCGCCGGAAAGTTGTCTCGGTCGGCTTCCGGCTCATCACCTGGCCGGTTTGCAGGAAGCCAATGGTTTGCGGGCCAAGTTTCACCGGCACCGCGGTTTCACACAAGCCATACGCGCACGTCCGGGTGGCCGGTTTGGTCCTGGCAGCCTGAGTGAGTTTTTCCTGAAGTTGGAGGCACGCGACGCAGGTGCGGCTCTGCTCGGACATTACCGCGCAGAAGGCGTTTTCCTTGCGCTTGCCGTGGAATGCCAATCGCCAGGTATCGACCGGACGCAAGGTCATCGGCATCCCCGTCACCTCCGTGTGGGCGCGCTCGTAAGTCTTGAACATCCTCGAACGGGCCAGGATATCAATCAGTTGTCCGTTTGCATTCATCGTTCAGCGTTTCTCGTGACTGACACACCCGGCCTGAGCGGCCCGGATGAAAGGATGATCTCAACTCTGCCCGGCAGCTTCCTTCGCCAAGTGGTTTCTTCAGAGCTGCAAACCAACGGTTGACGGCTGGCTTTGCCGGCCGGGGGGCGGAACGCTTTGCTCGCAGGGCCCATCGGTCGCGCGCAGGACTTCTCTCACGGTTTCCAACAACTGGCTGACGTAGAAAGGCTTCGGCAACACGGCTGCCAGTTGCAGCGACCGGTCCAGGACCACATCCTCCGCGGGTAATCTCACTGCGGCCATGACCACCGGCAGATCCATGCGGGCAGCACGCAGCTTCCTGACCAGTTCAGTGCCGGTCAGCCCGGGGATGTTGTGCTCGGTGATCAGCAGATGGTAGTGGTTGGCCTGAAGCGCCTCCCAAGCAGTGGCGCCGTCCTCGACGGTATCAACGTGATAACCGGGACGGGACAATGCCTCATTGTACAACTGGCGAAGGTCGCGGTCATCATCCACCACGAGAATCCGGGGGCGCGATAGGGTCCGGCTTTGGCTTTGAACTGATGCGCCCGTGGGCTCTCCCTCTTGCACTAGTTCATTATCATTCATAGTAAGATAAATAATAGGTGGGAATGCCGGCGGTCGATATGGGGTATTCACCCCATACCGGAATTGTTGCAAATCCGATGATTCCGCGCCCAACCGCGGCACAAACCCCGATCTGAAAATGAAGCCGAAAACCCGGCGGTCAAACCCGGCCAGTTCCGGCGTTTCGCGCGAGGACGAAAGCACAACCACGGGTATGAACTTCAAATAATCTTGGGGATGGAAAAGTAAAAGGTCGCGCCGCCATCCACCACGCCTTCCGCCCAGACCCGGCCGCCGTGCCGCTGAATGATCCGCTGGACATTGGCCAGCCCGATGCCCGTGCCCTCGAATTCGTCCTGGCTGTGCAGGCGCTGGAACACGCCGAACAGTTTCCGGGTGTAATCCGGATCGAAACCCGCGCCGTTGTCCCGGATGAAGATCACCGTCCCGGTGTCGCCGGCGGGCCTTCGCCCCGCCGTAGTGTGCTGCAAGGGCTGCTGTGCTGGCATCGTGCCCGGTTGCGTTTGCCCGTTTGCAGTATTTGCTTCGGCCACGCCGGCGGGAGCGCAACCAATTTCGATCTTGGCCAGGGCGCGGCGGCCGGTGAACTTCACGGCATTGGAGATCAGATTGACCAGCACGAGGCGCAACAGGGCACGATCGGCCCGCACCGCCGGCAGCGGGTGGATTTTCCACTCAATGTCCCGTCCTTTGGTCTCCGCCTGAAAGTCGCCCACCGTCTCCCGGACCAGTTCGTCGAGATTGACCTCCGCCTTTTGCAATGCCGCGCGCCCGACCCGCGAGAGCTCCAGCAGATCATCAATCAAATCCCCCATCCGCTTCCCGGACTGTGAAATCATGGTCAGATGCCGGAGATTTTTTTGCGAAAGCGACGGTCCGGCGTCTTTTTGCAACAGGTCCACGAAGCCCATGACATGACGCAGCGGCGCGCGCAAGTCATGGGAGACGGAATAACTAAACGCCTCCAGATCCTCGTTAGCGGCCTGCAACTGGGCAGTACGCTGCACGACGCGTTGCTCCAGTTCCGCGTTGAGGCGGGAGATTTCACTTTCCGCGCGTTGCCGCTCCCGGATTTCCTCCTGCAACCGGGCGTTCGACAACCCGGCGGCTTCCGCGAGTTCGTGCTGGCGCACCGAGCCAAGCAACAACGCCTCATTCAGCGCGAGCGTCGTTTCTTGAAGCTGGTCCCGGGTGCCCGGCATTGGTTTCGCCCCCATGGATCATCCTTTACTTCGTCGCCTTCGGCTCCGGAGCAGTTTCGTTTTCCTGCGCCTTGCGCGGGCCGGTTCGCTGGGGAATTCCAGTGACCAACCCCTGGTAGTCCGTGCGCCGGGGATGAATGACCACCACCCCCTTGTTTGTGATGACATATTCGCGGATGTCTTTGCTGTGATTGCCGCCGCGCATTTTGATGACCACCATCACCTTCCGCAGCTGGCCGTCAATTTCAACGTAACGCAACCGGATGATGTCATCGGTGAGAAACGAAATCGCATAGTGACTGAACTGGAGCGAGGTAAAGCCGTCCTCCACTTCAACCGTGCTCAAAATCGTGATTCCGGCCCCGGTCAGCGCCCCGATCATCCGGTAGAGCGACTCGCGAAAGTCGGCGCGGAAACCGGGCGCCAGCGCCATCTCAAAACCCACCAGCGAATCGATCACCAGCCGTTTGGCGCCGATCCGTTTGATGGCGTCGAGAATTTCCTGCATCGTTTCATCCACCGAAAGGTCGAGCGGACGAAGGTAAAGGGTTTCGAGGGTTCCCTTTTGTGTCGCCGCCGCCAAATCCAGGCCGAAAGTACCCGCTCGTTTCGTGTAGCCATCCGGGCGTTCTTCGAAGATCGCCATGACTCCCGGCTCCCCACGGCGAATTCCGGCGGCAATAAATTGCGTCGCCAAAGCCGACTTTCCCGTGCCCGAAGGCCCGGCCACCAGAAGACTGTCGCCTTCGAGAATGCCTCCGCCCAGCATCTGGTCCAGGTCGGGAATGCCGATGGAAAGACGCCGGCGCCGCGCCGATTTTGTTTTGTTGCCGATCAATCCCAGCGTGCGTGAGAAGGCCTGCAATCCGTCGTCGCTGATGCGGACGGTGTGCAACCCCGGCACCGTGGCCTGGCCGCGCAGCTTCATGATTTGCAATTTCCGCACCACGGAATTCCTCTCCGCCACCTGCGTGAGCCAGAAAATGCCATCCACCATGGTGAACAGCGGATTGTCGCGAATCTCTTCCACGGCATATTCACCGACCAGAAATGTCGTGGCTTCCCAACCGGCCAGAAACTGGGCGAGGCGGTGGGTGAAGGATTGCACCTCCACCTGACCCGCATCGCTGGTCGCTTTGCGGGCCAGGGTGCGAAAGGAATCCACCACCACGACGCCCGCGTTGGCCGCCGTGACTT
>CAZKTW010000151.1:0-9527 GCA_964555775.1 uncultured Bifidobacteriaceae bacterium
CTTGATCCCGAACCCGATACGCAAAGTCCTTTCTTCGATGCGCGCGCACCGCGTCCGCGCCCTGCTCATGGGCGGACAGGCGTGCGTGTTTTACGGCGCGGCCGAATTTAGCCGCGACACGGATTTGGCCATCGTTGCCGATGCGGCCAATCTCGCGCGGCTGCGTCGGGCGCTGGACGATTTGCAGGCCGAAGTCATCGCCGTCCCGCCCATCGGGTTGAAATATCTGCGACGCGGCCACGCCATTCACTTTCGGTGCCGGCATCCGGAAGCCCTGCAAATGCGCGTGGATATCATGGCGAAGATGCGTGGCGTGGATGCATTTCCAAAACTGTGGAAACGACGCACGACCCTCGAACTCCCGGACGGCACGCGCTGCGATTTGCTCTCGCTGCCCGACTTGGTGCAGGCCAAGAAAACGCAGCGGGACAAGGACTGGCCAATGCTCCGGCGCTTGGTGGAGGCGCATTACTTCCAGCACCGCAACAATCCCAAGCTGGCGCAGGTGAAATTTTGGCTGCAGGAATTGCGCACGCCGGAACTGTTGATTGAACTGGCGCGGTCAAATGCCGCCCTGTGCCGGCGGTTCGCAACCGTGCGACCTTTGCTGGCTCATGCAGCAGCGGGAAACGCCAAAGCTTTGGAGCGGGCATTGGATGATGAGGAAACTGCCGAACGCGAACGCGACAAAGTTTATTGGTTGCCCTTGCGTCAGGAATTGGAAAAACTGCGACACGCCAAATGAAAATCACCGAAGACGTCCGCAAATACGCCGCCGAACAAGGCATCGCCGAGGAAGAGGCGTTGAAAAAGAAGATGGAAGAAAAATCCAAAGAGTTTGCCGAAAAGGGAAATGAGATTTACGCAAAGGCGTGAACGGTGGCGCAAAATGCGGTCAACGGCTTGGTCGTAGTTATATTGTTTGGCATTCGTTTATCCTTCGTGGGGCGGATACTTCTCGCATTTCGGCAACGTGGGGTCAAGGCGGTCCCAAGGCTGTGCGTCAGAAACCCACATCTCAATTTTCGGTTGGAACGCGCTGGGTTCATCAAGCGACGACGCTGTCATGCCGACGCCGGTCGAGCCCGGCCCTTCTCCACCGGTGAGACGTGAACCGCAGTAGGCACAGAAGCCCCGTTTGTGCGTGCCGTGGGCTTCGGAAGCAGTGATATGATGGGTCAGCTTTCCGTGAGTGATCCGAAATGTTTTCGCCGGCACGAATATAATGGGAGTATAAGGTCCGCCAGACACGCGCTGGCAATCCCGGCAGTGGCACTTGAGCATTTGTATCTCATCCGCCGCCGCCGAGCATTCGTAGCGAATGGCGCCGCAGATGCAGCCGCCACTAAAAGGCGTGGTCATATCGGTGATTAAATTATTTCCGAAGCATCACCCCGCCATCAACAGCGAGCACCTGGCCGGTGATAAAGTCATTGCGCATAAGATAGACGTAGGCCGAGGCAACTTCCTCGACGGTCGCCAAGCGTTTTAGGGGCACGCTCGCGCTGAATCCGGCAATCGTTTTCTTAAGTTCCTTTGGCGGCATTTCTTTCCAGAACGCAGTTCCCTTGCCCATGAAGGTCGGCGATACCGCATTGACCCGCACGCGCGGAGCCAGTTCCGAGGCGAGTCCCTGAACCAGAGCGCCGACGCCCAAGTTCGCGACGTAACTTGCGGAAATTTCCTGTGCCCGGCCTCCCACGCCGGCAGTAAAAGTAAGGCTGCCTCTATCGCGCAGCTTCGTTGCCGCATGTTTGCCAATCATCCAATTGCTCCAAAACTTCGAGTGCAAGACATGGCGCATGGTCTCGGGCGAGGTGGTCAGGAACCCACCCGCCATGGAATCGCCGACCATTGAGACAAGGTGATCTATGGCCACCAACTTGGAGAAAAACTTCTCCAATGCCACTTCGTCATGCGCGTCCATCACGGCCGTTTTCACTTTTCCGCCGAGTTTGCTGGCCGCGGTGGCGAGCTTGACTTGGTCGCGGCCGACAATCATTAAACGCGCACCGAGAGCACTCGTTTGGCGCGCAATCTCATATCCCATTCCCGAACTGCCGCCTATGATCACAATAATTTTATGTTTCAGGTTCATTATTTGTCCTCATTGGTTTTCCCGAAACGCTGCCACGACGAACCGTGCCAGCGTCGGGATATTTGTCGTGGTGCCGCATCCAATCCATTCCTTCACCCTTCTTTTCATTCCGGCCGAGAGGGGTCAGGTCGAGGTAGTTGTAGGCGCCGATTAAAAGATCGCCTCCGCGCCCGTATGTGGAATAGGTGTGGAAGACGTCGCCGCTCTTGTCTTTGTAGAACACGCTGATGCCAGGCTGTTCATCGCCCCCTTCCGTCATCTTGTAATTATAGTAGATTTTGCCTTTCGCGATTTCCTTCCTCGTGAACGAAACGTGATAGTCGAAGTTGAAGTCGCTGCCGAATGACGACACCCACTGGAAGCGCCAGCCCATGCGCTTCTTGAACGGTTTGATCTTGGAAAGCGGTGCGCGCGAAACTACCAGCAGCGTTACGTCGTGATGCGGGAGATGGAGATTAGCACCGTCAATATGATCAGCTAGAAACGAGCAGCTCGGGCAACCTTCCTTCCATTTCGGATCAGGGCCAAACATGAAATGATAGATGATCAACTGGCTGCGTCCGTCGAAAAGATCAGCCAGCGTTTTCTTCCCGGTCGGGCTATCGAACACGTAGGGCTTTTCGACTTTGACCCAAGGCAGTGTGCAGCGTTGCCGGCTAACTTCATCGCGTTGTCGCGTGAATGTCTTTTCTTTTTTTAACAGTTCCTTGCGCTGCACCAGCCACGTTTTTTCCGACACGACCTTGTGATTATGTTTTTTTGATTTTGAGCGTTCGTTCATACAATTTCTTCAATGTTAATGGTCTCTCTCCGTCGTCAGTTTCTCGGATCTTCCATCGAGTTTATGTGTTGCGATCATGCCGACACCCTGGGGCGAAGGCGGCGGCGAATTTGTCGCGCGATGAAATAGGTCAGAGATGTGGCGCACAGAATGACCAGCAATGTCCGTAAATGAGCCGCGACAGGTAACGAAAGCCCGATGCCCGAGCCCATCGCAACATAGGCCGCGACGCAGACCGGACACTTGGGCAGCGACGCGAGGATCACGGCCGGAACCACCGAACTGACGACGTCCCGACAGCGCCGCCTGAATATCGTCCGCCGCGAACCGCCGACCGCTTCGGCTATAACTGAACCTGCATCCGTTGCAATGACGGATTTATTCGAAAAACATTGCATGATGGCGCGTATTTTCATTCGTTGTAATCCAATCTGTGTCACTTCAAAGATGCGTGATCTTCAATCAGTTTAGCTACGGCCTGCGGTTGCTCATCAACCAAGTAGTGCCCGCTGTTTTCAATGATCTCTGTAGTGACATTTGCACACCCATGTGCTCGCAACGATTCAGCAATTTTAGGATTAAGCTTGCCGAAAGAGCTGTCTGCGCCAACCAAAACAATCTGCACGGCAATCGCACTCTGGGACGACGCATTGAACTTTTCATTGGCCGGAAAAGCACGATAGATATCAAGGCCGGCGCGCAGTTGTTGAGGAGCGGTGTAAGCGTCCGCAAAATGAGTCGCATCGGCATCAGTGATCGCCTTGTGATTCAAGGTTCCGCGGTTGAAAAATCCTTCGCGGAAGTAAATAAATTGCCGGCCGGCGATCATTTTTTCGGGCAGGCTTGGCATCTGGTGAAAACCGATATGCCAGGACATGGGATCGCCTATGACTTCCTTCCACGGCTCGATACCAGGAAGCGGCACATCGAGAACCATCACGCCACGTGTTGCCTCCGGATGAAGGCGCGCGAAAGCATACGCGACCATTCCACCAATATCGTGACCGACAATGTAAATCCGCTCCAGCTTGAGTTGCTGTGCAAGCTGATAAATGTCTTCGGCCATATTCGCGGCATCATAACCGCCCGAAGCTGCTGTCGAACCGCCTATGCCGCGTAAATCAACGGCAATGACAGTGAACTTCATCGCCAAACGCGGCATGATTTTATGAAACTCATACCAATCTTCTGGAAACCCATGCAGCAAAATGACGACCGGTCCCGTCCCGCCGCGGACATAGTGGAGCGTCGTTTCATTTACATTCGCGGTGCCTGACGCAAACCCATTCCCAAGCTCCGCCATAGCCGGGTCACTTTGCGGTTTCAGTGCCGGCTGGGCAGACGCGCTGGCGGCAGCAATTAAGACAACGGCAGCCAGTGTCATCGAAAGATTGAATTGAATATTAACCAATTTCATTGTTTGAATTTCGGCGACTTATCTCACTCCGTCTATGGGGTGTTCTCCCCGGTTGTGATGATGCTCATCACGGTTGTGATCGCCACTGAAAAACTCGTGCCGAAGTCCGAGCCAATCATTCAGATTGCTGTCGTGAGCCAGTTCGGAATCCCGTTGGGATTCTTTGGAAAATGTCGGCCATGAAAGCCAGTCAAGGTTATCATCACATCAAGCCAGAAAGACCAGACACGGATTGCACCGATTAACACAAATTTAATCCGTGAAAATTCGTGGAATTCGCGTCCAATGTTTTGTTTAATGAAACCGATCCGACCCATGAACAATAGCACCAGCAACAAACAGGAGTTGTCGCCGAAACAACGTGAAGAACTGCTCAAAGCATTGAAAACCCGGTTTGAGAAAAACGTAAACCGCCATAAAGGTATGGTGTGGGCCAAGGTGCAGGCGCGATTGGAGGCCAATCCAGAAAAATTGTGGTCGCTCAATGAAATGGAACGCACCGGCGGGGAACCGGATGTGGTGGGCCATGATAAAAAGACGGGCGAATACATTTTCTTCGATTGCTCCGAGCAAACCCCTGAAGACCGCGTCAGTCTTTGTTACGATCGTGAAGCGCTGGATTCCCGGAAGGAACATAAACCCAAGAGCAGTGTCATGGATATGGCCGCCGTCATGGGCGTTGAGCTTTTGACGGAGGAGCAGTATTTGGACCTGCAAAAACTGGGAGAATTCGACACCAAGCGGTCGAGTTGGATCAAAACGCCGGCAGACATCCGTAAACTCGGCGGCGCGCTCTATTGTGATCGACGTTACGGGCGCGTCTTCGTGGGTCACAACGGCGCGGAGTCGTATTATAGCGGCCGGGGTTTCCGCGGCTCGCTTCGGGTCTAAAGTGCGAGCTGCACGGGCCACCGTGATCTCGGCGCGCGGCTCGGTGAGTGGTTGCCTGTCTGAATGTCGGAACATTCATCCGCCGCCGATGGGCGGGAAATGGATGCTTGGATGTTTTGCCGTAAGCCAGAGCCAGGGAGCCAGCAAGAAAATCAATGGCAGAAACGCAAAGGGCAAAACCACCGCCAGTGGATACGCCCACCAGCGTGGAGGTTTCGCGCCACGATCCGGCGGCACCCACCGTCCAGGCAGCCAGACCATGAGGCCGTAAACGAATGTCCAGAACCCAAGATCACCAAGATTTTGCAGGCCGAACGAAAGAGTTTCGCACAAGGTGCCCGTAAGGCCAAAAAGGAGAAATATGGTGAATGGTGAAAAAGTCCAAAACCGTAACATCACCGCCCAGCCAACGAAAAGGGGCACGAAGACAACCACGCTATGGTAAAGCACCACATCGAAATAGTTTGCCGAACTGGTGATGTAAGCCTCGCCAACGCGCACCCCAAAGAGTGGCGCACAGTTGGTCATCAAGGTGGTGATGGCTTCCTCGGCGAGTGCGAGGGCGGTGCAGCCGAGCACGAACTTGAGCATCCACGGCAGGCGCACTTTTGCGGCAAGGCGATCCCAGGTGTCACGCCAGTGCCACATGACGAGTCCGCCGCCACCAATCCACAGCAAAATCAATCCCCACGCCATTCCGAGCACTGCGCGTTGCACCAAGTTCTTCCAGACAGCGAAGAGAACAATGCCGGGGACCAGCGTTGCCCAAACTCCCAGGGCGATGATGAGCGCACGTTGCCATCTCGACACGCGGCTGGGTGCGGAAGTTGTTGACGTTTTAATGATGTTGTTCACGGCTGACCAAAGGAAATCAAGATCGCGGACGACAAAACCTTCTGCTGGCAGGATAGCCGCTGACAACGAAGAAATCCAATTTCGGGCACGCCTTGTTGACGAAGCAGGCTTTCAGGCCGAAACATCCATGAGTTGCCGGCCATGGATCGATGCGTAATGAGTGACTCCATGAAGGTGATTCAAGGATACCATCTCATCAAGCCGGAAGGTGCGAGCCGCACGGGCCAACGTAATCCCGGCGCGTGGTTTTGGCGGTTGCTGAGTTTTTCGGAGTGAATTGTCACAAGTTGGTCATACCTGAAAGTTCTCAGCATCGTGGCCTATGATCATTTGCTCGAAACCGGCTCAAATATCTTTTATGGCAAAAATGGACATTCCGTTTTTTTGGCCAACAATGGGCCGGCGGTAGCCGTCAGCCCTCAACCAAATCTGGAATCGTTGAAAAAATATATTTCCATGCACCAAGGTGGGCTGGCCAATTACCCGACGCTGTGCGGCCAGGCGGGCGAAGCCGGCGTGGGAAAATGGACACCTGATTTGCTTGCGAGCACCTGCACCTATTTCGACAAATCCGGCCGTAAAATGCACGGTGAGATGATACCGACTGGCGAGTATAAAAAATGATGGAGTCCAGAGTCCCTGCCTTTGGCGGCGGGAACACTGGCCTGCACGGTGCATATTCGTGGACAGCGCGCCCGCTGCATGGGAAGGTTTGGCGATTTTCATGTCGAACATTTCCCGCGGGGGAAATAAGTTAACTGAAGGAAAGGATTCAATTATGCAAAAGCGCAGACTGGGTAAGAGCAATCTGGAAGTCTCGGCTCTCGGGCTGGGCTGCATGGGCATGAGTTTTTCCTACGGCCCACCCAAGGATAAGAAGGAGATGACCTCTCTGCTTCAGGCGGCCGTCGAACGTGGGGTCACGTTCTTTGATACCGCGGAAGTTTACGGCCCGTTCATCAACGAGGAACTCGTGGGCGAGGCGCTCGCGCCGTTCCGCGGCAAAGTGGTCATCGCCACCAAGTTCGGGTTCGACCTGAGTGGCAGCGACAGGCGGCCGGGTGCGGCGGGCTTGAACAGCCGGCCCGCACACATCAAGCAAGCCGTGGAAGGCTCGCTCAAACGGCTCAAGGTCGAAATCATTGATTTGCTTTATCAACATCGGGTTGACCCGAACGTGCCCATCGAAGACGTGGCGGGCGCGGTGAAGGAATTGATCCAGGCCGGCAAAGTGAAACATTTCGGCCTGTCCGAAGCCGGCGTGCAGACGATCCGGCGCGCGCACCAAGTCCAGCCGCTCACGGCGCTCCAGAGCGAATATTCACTCTGGACCAGAACGCCGGAGAAGGAAGTGATACCGACGCTCGAAGAACTCGGCATTGGTTTCGTCACTTACAGCCCGCTGGGCAAGGGTTTTCTCACGGGCGCCATGAACGAGAACACCAAACTCGATAGCACCGACTTCCGCAGCACGCTGCCGCGCTTTACGCCGGAGGCAATGAAGGCGAATCAGGCATTGGTTGATCTGCTCGGCGGCATCGCCCAGCGGAAGAAGGCAACCGTTGCTCAAATTGCGCTGGCGTGGTTGCTGGCCCGGAAGCCGTGGATAGTTCCCATCCCGGGCACCACGAAGCTGCATCGCCTGGACGAGAACATCGGGGCGGTTGCGGTCGAACTGACGCCGGACGACCTGCGGGACATCGAAAGTGCCGCCTCAAAGTTCAAAGTGGAAGGGGCGCGGTATCCGGAAAAGCTGGAGCAAATGACCGGGCGTTGAGCGATTGGCAACAATGCAGTTAAACCACCGATGGACACGGATAAACACGGATTTTGAATTCCGCCAATAATTCCCAAACCGTTTAATTTGCCGAACAACGGAGTGCCAACGCGACTTTTCATCCGTGTCCATCTGTGTCCATCTGTGGTAAAAAGAGGTAAAGAGAAAGGATTTGAATTATGGAAATCAAACGAAGTGGCTCACAGCCCTCCAATAAAGGACCGGCCGACTGGTTTACCGGCACGGTGCGCATTGACTCACCGTTTAAGGGAAGCGGTCCCGCCCGAGTTACCGGCGCAATCGTCACGTTTGAACCCGGAGCTCGAGCCGCATGGCACACCCATCCGCTGGGACAGACCCTGATCGTGACGGCTGGTTGCGGGCGCGCGCAGCGCTGGGGCGGCCCGATCGAAGAAATCCGTCCAGGTGACGTGATCTGGTTCCCGCCGGGCGAGAAACACTGGCACGGCGCGGCTCCCACCACAGCCATGACGCACATCGCCATTCAGGAACAACTCGAAGGCAAAGCGGTTGACTGGATGGAAAAGGTCAGCGACGAACAATACCCGGCTTGATCGGAAGTTTGGGCGGAGGGCACACCTCCGCCCTGCCGTTGATTTGAATTGGTAGGGCCGAGCTGCTGCTCTGCCCATGCCTTTTTCGTCCACTTGCCGACCATCGAATCATGGGTTATGAGTGATTCCGTGAAAACGATAGAAGGTTACCATCTCATCAAGCCGGAAGAACTCTTCTGGCGGCCTTCGAACCTGATGAAGATCCCGAACGCGGATTATCTGGAGCGCACCGGGAGCGAGAACGTGGGCGCGCGGCTCTGGCGGTTGCCGCCCAAGAGCGCGAACACGCTGCACAAACACATCCGCGCCGAGGAATTTTATTTCGTGCTGGAAGGCACGGGCCGCCTGCGCGTGGGCGGCGATACGTTGACGGTGCCGCGCTACGGCGGTGTTTTGGTCGGGCCGGACCAGTTGCGCCAGGTGTTCAACGACACCGACGCCGAGGTGCTCTGGCTCATCATCGGCGCGCCGGAGGAATTGGAATTTCTGCAAGGCTCAAAATCCCAGATGGATCTCTCGCTCATTTACCCGGTGGATCCCAAGCAATTGCCGAAGGAGCTGGCCGGCGTGGAGTGGCCGCCCGAAGGCTGAATTAAACTTAGGGTTACACCCCATGGCGCGAGGCGTGGGACGGTGACATCGTGAGTTGTTGATTAACCAACAAACTGACAATCCTTTTATGAAAAAGATCATCTTTTCCTGTTTTGCGGCCGTTGTTCTGGCGCTGATCTCCGGATGCGCCTCTGATGCCACCCACAGCACGACCACGACGTCGCAACAAACCACGACGCCCGGTCCTACCACCACGACCACGACGGATACGCAATCGAAATAAGGTTTCGGGCCTGCCCGCATGATTATCGGTATCAGCACCACCAAGTCCGCTCTGATCATGGCGGAGACGATAGGTGCGGGCGGAAAATTCGTCATCACCGCCATCCGACCGATTCCGTTTCAAGTCCGTTGCGGAGACGATCTGACCGAACTGCTGCAGAGTCTCATCGTCCTTTTCAATCGCAAGGGCAGGCGCACAGCTTCGGCCATTGCCTTGTTGAAATGTTCGTCGGGCCGGTTTGGCTCGTGTCTGGAAGCGATCAAGGGCGAGGCGATGGTCGAACTCGCAGCGGCTAAAC
>CAZKTW010000152.1:0-9478 GCA_964555775.1 uncultured Bifidobacteriaceae bacterium
TTTCGCGCGAAATTTTTTCGGGAGGTGGGATGAAATGAGGAAAATCCGCATCAATCTGCCAACCAGATTTTGGCCAGTCTTTGACGCGCACTGGCGGATCATCAGAGTGAGCTTTACCAACAGCGAATTCGATCCATTCGAATACAATTACATACCACGCTGCCGCCCAAAAATAACTTCCGCTCGAAGCATCCGGTTCGATTTGAAATCTTCCGCCGTGATGAGGAAACGCTTCAATCAGTTTTGCCGTCATCGCCACATACGGTGATTCTTCCGCACTCTCGCCAATAACTTCCACCTTCCAACCGCCGACTTTGGCGCAAAGCATTAGTGCCGATGCGAACTGCGAGCTTTTCTCGATGCTCACCTTGCATCTGGCCCCGGCTTTCGGACCGGCACCCTGAATCAGGACCGGCAGCCGGTCGTTCCCCTGCTCCGTTTCCACCCGATACCCCAGTTCAAGCAAAGCCTTGAACAAGGCTGCCTGCGGCCGTTCGTGCATCCGGGGCACGCCGTGCAACCGGTAAATCCCCTTGCCCAGGCACACAAACGCCGCCAGAAATCGCGCCGCCGTGCCGGCATTGCCCACAAATAATTCCTTCGGCTGTCCCGCGGTGCCACCGGGCGGCACCCGGCCACCGTCGCCATAAACTGTGATGGTGCGATTGCAGATCTCGTTGGGGTCGGGCTCCACGTTCACCATGAACCCGAGTTCCTGGAGGCACTCGACCATGATTTGCGTATCCTCACTCCACAGCGCGCCGTTCAAAATGGTCTCACCTTCCGCCAACGCCGCGAGGATGAGAGCGCGGTTCGTGATACTCTTCGAGCCCGGCACGGTGATTTCCGCCCGGACCGGTTTGTCCAGCGGCACAATTTCGATGAGGTCAGGAAGGGCCATTTTAACCACGGATGGACACGGATGGACACAGCATATAACGGATAGATGGATTGTTGGATAAATGGATTATTGGATTTTTCACCAATCCACCAATCCATCCATCCAGCAATCCAATGCTTTTATCCATGTTCATCCGTGGTCGATTCATTCGGGAGAAGGCGAGGCACAGCCGGCGCACCAGTCGTCGCGGCGTTGTTTGGCCGATTCAAAAAATTTTGTCAGCGCCTTCGCGTCGCCCTTCTTCACCAGATGCTGGAATTTCTGCAAATCGGCAATGAAGGCATTCAGCGACCTGGCCAGGTTTTGGCGGTTGGCCAGCGCAATGTCGCGCCACATCTCGGGTGAACCGGAGGCAATGCGCGTCGTGTCCCGAAAACCATTGGCGCACAACGCGGCCTGTTGCTTCGGATGCGCCGGATTCAAGACATGACCGGCCAGCGTCGCCGCCACCACGTGCGGCAGATGGCTCGACCGGCTCACCAGCGCATCGTGCACTTCCGGTTTCAATTCCAGCACCCGCGAACCCACGGCATTCCAAAACTGTTTTACCTGCTTCAGGGCGGCCCGGTTTGTTTTTTGGGTCGGTGTGACGATGCAAACCGTATTGGCGAACAAATCCGCCCGGGCGGCGGCAACGCCGGTTTTCTCCGCGCCCGCCATCGGATGACTGCCGACAAAATGCGCGCCGGATTTTTGGACCAGCGATTCCAATTCACGCACGACGCTCGTCTTGACGCTGCCGACGTCGGTGACAACGGCGCCGCGTTTCAAGGCCGGCAGCATTTCCCGGACGCGCGAACGCATTTGCGCGAGCGGAGTGCACAGGATGACGAGATCGGCATCCCAAACCGCCGCAGGCAAATCCGTGGTGGCAAAGTCCACCGCGCCCGCCCGCTCGCAATCCTTCAGGCTGGCCCGACGGCGGACGAACCCGGCAATCTGGCGCGCAAGCTTCCGGCGCTTGACGGCCAGCCCGATGGACCCGCCGAGCAGGCCCACGCCGATGATGGTTATCTTCTGAAAATGCACGCCACGAAGATAGCGGATGGAAGATGGAAGATGGAAGATGGAAATGATGGGGAAACGTGATGCGTGAAACGTGATTCACGTATAACGCATCACGTTTCACGCATCCAACGAAGCACAAGCCAGCGCAAAGGTCACAGTTTGATGCTGCAATTATTATTACGCGCCGATTCAAGGCATGCATCCATCACCTGCTGCGTTTTCAGCGACCACATCAGCCAATCGTCGTTCAATTTGCCGGAGAACACTTGATTGGCGAAATTGCGGAACATCCGGGTATCCTGCGAGGTGGGGTGGCCCATCTCGGCCGGGTCCGAGCCCGCAGCAGGCACAGGAGCACCGGCCTCGGCCCGGACGCGAATTTCGTTCCGGTTGACCTCGAAGGCGGGTTCATGGCTGTTATATGGATGGACGAAATCGGGCAGCCGCAACCAGCCTTTTTGTCCGCTGACAGACGCCCACTGCTGGTTCGGAGCGAGAAACGAACAATAAAAACCGGCGGAAACACCGTCGTCAAAGAACAGTTCACCGGAAAATTCCGTCGGCGCCGGCACGCGCCCGGCAGTCGCAGTGGATTGCGAAAGGATGTGTCCGGTGACGGTGTGCGGCAGTTGCCAGTTCATCGCCCAAAGCGTAAATCGGAGGCAATACCAGCCGAGATCACCCAGGCAGCCGGCGGGCTCAAGCCGGCCGTCCACGCGGATGTTGTCTTTGAAAAAATCCTCGCCGACGAAAAAGCTGAAGGCCGACGAAATCCGCCGCACCGGGCCGACGCTTTGCTTGTCTTCGAGGATTTCCCGGACCCGTCCCAGGCGCGGGCTGTGCATGAACATGACGCCGTCCATGAACTGCACGCCGTGTTTTTTACAGGCCCCGGTCATTTCCCGGACGTCGGCCAGGCTGAGCCCGCACGGCTTTTCACAAATGACAGGTTTGCCCGACTGGGCCGCGCGTAGGACCCATTCGTGGCGCAGGCCGGTGGGCAACGGAATGTAAACGGCGTCCACATCCTTTGAGGCGAGCAATTCCTCGTAACTGCCGAGCGGGACCGGTGGATTTTCAAACGGCGCCCGGGCCTGGTTTTCCGCGATGAACTTGCGGCTGCGTTCACGATCACGACTGGCCACAGCCGACACGACGCAATTGCCGGAACTGAAAACGGCCAGCCAGTTTTTCCGGGCAATGCCCGCCGCGCTTAAGAATCCGATCCTTAGTTTGTTCATAAAATAAATCGTAATCCTCCTCGTTCTCGTCCTCCTCCTCGAGTTTTAATTTTCGATTACGAGAACGAGGACGACGACGAGGACGATTCATTTCGCCGCTTCCCTCACCCGTTCCAAAATCACGTCCGCGATGTGCGGTTCGCTGCCGATGGCGGGCGAATACCAGACGAATTTGCCGTTCCTCTCCGTTGGATTACGCCACGTTGGCTGCCCGGCGGCCAGCCGTTGTTCGACGACCCGTTTTGGCTCGCCGAGCAACACGGGAATATCCTCCTGCGTGTGCAGGCCGTCGCTGATGAAGAACGGCACCACCACCAGGTTTTTCGTCAGCGCCAGCGAATAGCATTCAGCGATGTGCGGGGATTCTTCCAGATAAATCGCCTGG
Source organism: uncultured Bifidobacteriaceae bacterium (assembly GCA_964555775.1). Taxonomy (GTDB): domain Bacteria; phylum Verrucomicrobiota; class Verrucomicrobiia; order Limisphaerales; family UBA11358; genus UBA11358. Next base: position 3,536 of record CAZKTW010000152.1, read on the forward strand.
ACCCCGCCGTACAGGTTCAGCGCCCGGAGCAATTCCACCTGACGTTCGATGGCCTGGCGCGAATTTTCGTTTTTCTCCGTGCCGTGCCCGGCGATGAACAGCGTGACGTCCTTCGGCTTGGGCGCGCGCGGAAAAGGATATTTTTCCACGGTTTCTTTTGCGCGCGACAAAATAACCTCCGCCATGCTTTTGTGAGTTCCCACCGGCCCGCAATAAACCAATGTGCGTGATGCGTGATGCGTGATGCGCGATGCGTCGAAGCCAAGTTCGCGCGGGATGACTTCGTCGCTGAAATAACCTTCGCTGATGAACAGCGGAACGATGAACACGCGTGGGCCGGAAAGTCCGGCGAGAACGGATTTGATTTGCGGCTCCTGTTTCCAGAACGCCTCACGGACGGCGCCGAAAATTTTTCGCCGGCGCAATTCCGCCGTGTGCTGATACACCGGCGCAGCGGAACCGGCATTCTGCGTCGTGCCGTGGCCAAGCACCACCAGCACGGCATCGGAGAAATTCTCACTGTTCACGCCCCAAAGGTTGGCGCACGCCCAAACCATTCGCAAGCCGGACTGAGGTTCGATGATATCCCGATTTACCAGAGCGCGGAGCATTGCTCCGCAAATTTCAACGGTTTCAGGCGCTTGCGGAGCATTGCTCCGCGCTCCCGGGAGGAATAGCGCTTTTTCTGAAACTTTTTGACAGGTCGGGCGTCTTAAGCTCAAATTGTTCGCGCAATTAACCAAAACCATGAAAACAACGACCACCACCAAACTCACCACTCTATCATTGGTAGCCGCGTTCGGGCTCGCGTTGGCCGCCGCTGCCGCTTCGCCACCGCCGCCCGCTGCGACCAAAACCGGCGTGACCTACGCCACCGACATCAAACCCATTCTGGACCAGTCCTGCGTCAAATGTCACAGCGGGGACAAGCCAAAGGCCCGTCTGAAGCTCGACACGCTGGAAGGGGTGCTCAAAGGCAGCAAGGACGGCAAGATCGTCACGGTCGGCGACAGCGCGAACAGCTTCATGGTGAAGTGCATTGCGCACACGAGCGACGATCACGACAGTTGGATGCCGCCGTTGCACAACAAGGCGAACATCGGGCCGCTCACCCCGGAACAAATCGGTTTGATTCGCGCGTGGATTGACCAGGGTGCAAAATGAGTAAAAAGTGACGGGCAGCGGGTGACGAGAATCACAACCTGTAATTTTTCTGACTTCAAAAAGGCGCAGTCCAACAAGGATTGCGCCTTTTCAATTTACGGCGCGCAGGCGCGGTAAAAGTGCTGAACGTCGTTGGTCGCTTGAGGGTCGGTGAATTGGAACTGGCCGGGTGAAACTTCCACAACCCCGCCCAGCGCCGTCCAGTTGGTCGATGGCAGCGACAGGTTCGTGGTCGTCAGCACACCGAACAAAGCTCCCACACTGTTGGTGAACGCAAACTGGAACCCGTTGGTCAATTTTGCGGCGCTGGTCAGAGCCGGCGCGGTCGGAACCGGAACGCTGATGTTGACGACGGCGGATGTGCTTTGGATGCCGTTGACGAACACCGTCGCCAGCGCATAACCGGGCGGGAAATTCCACACCGGCAGGGAGGTGAACGAATTCGTGGACCAGTTGGTGGTGAGCAGCAAAACGGTTTGCTCATTGTCCAGGCGACGCAATTGCACCAGCGGATAATCGGTGGATGAATCCTGGGAATTGCCGCCTGAACCTTCGGAGACACCGCGAAATTGTGAACCGGTGACAACCAGATTGCCGCCGAGATTGAGGGGTGAACTGATTGCGGTAATTTGAGGCTGCCGCAATGCACTGAAACCCAGGCCGGCGTCATATAGTTCCGCACTGTTTCCGCCACCATCGCCACCAACCACCAGCACCTTGCCATTGGGCAGCAAAGTCGCCGTGTGAATTGCTCTGGCCGTGCCCAACGCGCCGGTCGCCATCCATTGCCCGGTGGCCGGATCGTACAATTCCGCGCTGGAAAAATAAGTTCCGTTATTGTTGCCCCCTGCCACGAGGACCTTCCCGTTGGGCAGCAAGGTCGCGGTGTGCCAGTTGCGGGCCGTTGTCAGCGAGCCCGTCATCGTCCACGTTCCACTGGCAGGATCGTACAGCTCCGCGCTGGCCAGCCAGCCGCTGTTACTGGCGCCGCCCACAGCCAGCACCTTCCCGTTGGGCAGCAACGTCAGCGTGTAATACGAACGCGCGATATTTAGCGGGCCGGTGGCCGCCCAGGTCCCGGTCACTGGATCGTACAGTTCGGCGCTGGTAAGATAGCTGCCGTTCGAGCCACCGGCGGCCAGCACTTTGCCGCCGGGCAGCAAGACCGCACCATGGCCGGAGCGGGCGGAACTCATTGGGCTGGTCGCTGTCCAGGTAAGCGTAGTTGGATTGTATAGCTCCACGCTGGACAAAACACTGATGCCGTTCCAACCGCCCGCGATGAGCACCTTTCCGTTGGACAGCGCCGTTGCCGTGTGTTGGCGGCGCGCGGTCTTCAACACTCCGGCATCCGACCAGGTTCCAGACGAGGGAGTGTACAACTCCGCACCGGAAAGGTAGCTGCCGTTGTAACCTCCCGCGACCAACACCTTGCCGTTGGGCAGCAAGGTCGCGCTGTGGTACTGGCGTACGGGGGTCAGGGCGCCGGTTGCAGCCCAAGTGCCGGTGGCTGGATTGTACAATTCTGCACCGGAAGGGTAACTGCCGTAGTAGCCTCCCACGGCCAGCGCCTTGCCATTGGGCAGCAAGGTCACCGTGTGCCCCAAGCGCGCCTCGGTCAGCGTATCGGTTGTTGTCCATGTTCCGCTGGCTGAATCATACGACTCAGCGCTCGAAAGCCGGGCGCCGCCGTTGTAGCCACCCGCGACCAGCACGCGTCCATCGGCAAGCAAGGTCGCCGTATGCGTTTCGCGCGCAGCGTTCATGGGGACGGTCGTCGTCCACCCGGCGGCCGGATTGTACAGTTCCGCACTGGCGAGATAAACGCTGGGATAGCTGTTGCAACCACCTGTAATCAGCACCACGCCGCCCGGCAACAACGTTGCCGTATGGTTCTGGCGCGGAACCGCCATTGCCCCGGCGTTCACCCAGGTCGCCTTGACTGGATCATAAACTTCCGTACTGGCCAGCCAATTGGTGCCGTGCCCCCCCGCAACCAGCACCTGGCCGTTTGGCAGCAAGGTCGCGGTATGTGAATAGCGGCCCGTGTTGAGCGCACCGGTTGGCAACCAGGTCCCGGTGGCGGGATTGAACAATTCTGCACTCGCAAGCGAAACGGTGTTGCTATAGCCGCCAGCCACCAGGACCCGCCCATCCGACAACAAGGTCGCCGTGTGGCCTTCTCGTCCCGCGCGCATCGAACCGGCGCTGGTCCATGCTCCACTTGCCGGATCATATAGCTCCGCGCTGACCAGCCAACCGCTGCCGCTGAATCCGCCAGCCACCAGCACCTTACCATTGGGCAACAGGGTTGCCGTATGGCCATAGCGCGACGAGGCCATATTACCCGTAGCCGTCGACATCCCGGTGACGGGATCATATATCTCAGCTTCCCAAAGCGGCCCGCCCCAAATTCCACCAGTGACCAGCACCTTTCCATTATGCAGCAAGGTTGCGGTATGGTCATAACGCCGGGTCACCAGGGTGCCCGTTGCCGTCCATTTTCCGATGGCGGGATCGAAAAGTTCAGCGGTATTGAGAGAGCTGCCGTCACCAGAAGGGCCACCCACGACCAGGATCTTCCCATTGGGCAACAACGTCGCCGTGTGAGCATAGCGGGCGGTGATCATGGGGTTGTTGGTGATCCAGCCAGCGGCTCGAACCGGTTGAATGATGAATGAATGGAACGCCAGCACGACCAACGTTAGAGCGAGATAATTTCCCGGATGAGTTTTCATGGGCGGTTTGTGCCAGTTGCGAATTGGGTTTCGGTCTGAGGATAATTTGAATCCACTAACACCCTCATACATTAACGATTATAACTTCCGGCGGTACGAAATTCACGCCGAATGATGCTGTCTGACGCTGATATTAGGCAGGACATTGCTGACAATTGCTTGAAGTTATGGCGGCGGTCTGCCGATGCGCCGCTACGCCGTTTCTTGCCACGCGCCACTCGTTACCCACCATCCGCCACATGTCACTTCAACGGTGCTCGTTTTTGTTGACGCAATTCCTGCTGCTGGTGCAGCAACTCCAGGCGGTCGGTCTCGGAAGTTTCAGGCTGGCTGGCGCGCTGGAGGGATGCCGCAATCTGCCGGTCGAGAAATTGATTGCGCAGGAAGGTCACTACATCGGCCAGTTGCCGGTCGGGGTTCGGAAGCCTGCGGTCCTCGGCGACGGCTTCCGTGATGAGTCCTTTCATCTCCGGCGATTCGCATTCATCCAGAAATGCGGCCAGGCTTTGCCAGGTTTCGTTGGTCTGCGCGGCAAACCGCAGCGCGACGATCTGCCGCACCGACGGATGCAAAATCCAGTTCACATCCAGATGCAACCCGGTCCAGGCCACCAGATCGTCATGCAACAATAAAAGTTTCAGCAGCCAGAATTCCTTGTCGGACGGACGCGGCGTTTCGATCTCAGGTTCCACCATCGATTCGTCCGGCTCCGATTCCTGCATCCTGAACCCGGAACCTTGACCTTTGAACTTTGAAAACTCGGCGCGGACCGCATCGGATGAAACGCCGAGGCGCAACGCGGTTTTTTGCGCGAATTTGTCAACCAGCACGATGTTGCCGGTCTTGTGGACAGCCTCGGCCATGCCGCGCAGGATAGCATTCCTACCCTTGTCGGTATTGGCGTCGTCCAGCCTGCAAAGCCGGTTCAAAAGATAATCAAAATATCCTTCGGCCTTTTCAATGAGTTCGTGGAACGCCTCGCCGCCGTTGGCCTTGATGAAACTGTCCGGGTCGTGCGGCGCCGGCACCACAGCCACGCGCACAGCCAGGCCGGATTCCAGCAGGTGGTCGAGCGAACGCACGGCGGCATTCTGTCCGGCCTCGTCTGAATCGAAACAGAGCACCACCTCGTCCACGTAACGTTTGATGATGCGCGCGTGGTCGGCGGTGAAGGCCGTGCCTTGCGGCGCCACAACGTTTTGGACCCCGCCCATGAAACACGCAATCAAATCGAGCTGGCCTTCGCAAACAATGACAAACCCGGCATCGAGCAACGCGCGTTTGGATTTATCGAGGCCGAAGAAAACCCGGCTCTTGGTGAAGATGGGTGTTTCCGGTGAATTGACGTACTTGGCCGTTTTTTCGTCGCCGGACAAGACACGTCCGCTGAAGCCGATCACCCGGCCCTGCTCGTCGCAGATCGGGAACATGAGCCGCCCGCGGAAGCGGTCGTAATAATTTCCGGTTTCCTCCTTGCGGATGATCAGCCCGGCCTTTTCGACCAGCGCCAGGTCGTGGTCCTTGCTTTTGGCCCAGTTGACGGTGTCATCCCAGGCATCGGGGGCGGCACCAAGGCGGAAGAGTTTTACGGCTTCCTCCGATACCCCGCGTTTGGCGAGATAATCGCGGGCCAACTGGCCGCCGGCTTCGTTGAGGAGACAATTTTGCCAGCGTTGGGTGATTTGCTCGTGGATTTCGAGCAACTGGTCCTTGAGATGGCGTGATTGTAGTTCGCCGGGAGTCTGGTCGAATTCGAGCGGAATCTTGGCGCGTTCGGCCAGGCGGCGGACGGCGTCCATGAACCCGATGTTTTCGTATTCCTTGACGAAGGTAAACACGTCGCCGCCCTTGTGACAGCCAAAGCAGTGAAAAATCTGACGGTGCGGATTGACGTTGAAGCTCGGTGATTTTTCCTTGTGAAACGGGCAGAGCGCCACGAAGTTGGCGCCCGCTTTTTTCAGTGGCAGGTACGACCCGATGATATCGACAATGTCACTGGCCGCGCGGATGCGCTCACGGGTTGCGGGAGAAAGCGTGCCGG
>CAZKTW010000153.1:0-9407 GCA_964555775.1 uncultured Bifidobacteriaceae bacterium
CTAAGCCTTGGTGAGCCGTTACCTCACCAACTAGCTGATAGGCCGCGGGCTCATCGTGAAGCGTCAGGCCTTGCGGTCCCCAACTTTGAAAATCAAAAGATGCCTTCCAATTTTCACATCCGGCATTAGCTCGCCTTTCAGCAAGTTATTCCAGACTTCACGGCAGATTACCCACGTGTTACGCACCCTTGCGCCGCTCCAATCACAGAATATTGCTACCCTGTAATCAGCGCTCGACTTGCATGTCTTATCCACGCCGCCAGCGTTCGTTCTGAGCCAGAATCAAACTCTCCGTTAAAAACGTTAGTTTAATTCGTGTCCGATGATTAGTCGGACGAATTTACAATTTTAAAACTCTCCAAGGACAACCAACTAACCGGTCGTCCATGAAGGGGCTCTCACTTATCGCACAATTCAATTTTCAATGAGCAAAGGGTGTTTCCACCCAAAAAATCGCAGGGCTTTTCGCCCCCGCTTTGTTCCCGTTTAGGGGACAAAAAAACCCGAGCGCCGAATCACCGCTCTCAACTCGGCATCTCAGAGTTCAAACTTGAGGACGCGTAAACTATCAAAACCGCGTCGCCTGTCAACTGGCCTTTGCCAGCCCTTTCTCCGTTCGACGTGAAAGGGACCGACAGATTAGCAAGGAACAGAAATCATGCAAGGGTTTTTTTGAATATTTTTTGAGAGCATCAAACCGCCGAAATCCCCTTTGTTTATGCGGTTAATCAAGGCCGCGCGCCGTCAATTCGTCCTCATCCAATCCCAAATAATGTCCCAACTCATGCAAAAATGTTGTTCGCACCTCCTGGCGAAAAACTTCCTCCGCTCCCTCCGCAAAATCCCAAAGGTTTTCCAGAAACAAGATGATCTGCGATGGCAGCGGAATATTGCCTTCCTCGGCCAACTCCGCCCCGGTGAACAATCCCAAGGTGTCTGCCTCGATGCCATCCGCCTGCAATCCCGGATTTGGCCGGCACTCAAACGTCACCGGCAATGCTCCCGCCCGGGCCTGCAAGGGTTTGGGCAGCGCCGAAACGGTCGCCTCGACTTCCGCCGACGCGATCGCGCACAGTTTGTCCCAGCCGGGATTCATTTTTTAGCAGCATAAGCCCATTTCACATTGTTGCAACCTTTGGCAATATTCTAATAGACTGCCGCCGAAATAAAGATTTTGATTTCCGCATGCGAATGAAAACTCACCTGAAAAAATCCGGGTTCCTCTTTGGGCTGGTGCTGGCGGGCACCTTGGCCAGCCAGGCGGCAACCAACGATCTGACCACCGAAGCGGGCGTCCTGCGCGCCACGCTGACCAATGGCCTGCGGGTCATCATTGTGCGCAACACGCTCGCGCCCGTCGTCACCACCATGGTGAATTATCTCGTCGGCGCCGACGAGGCACCCGCGGGATTTCCCGGCACGGCGCACGCCACCGAGCACATGATGTTTCGCGGCAGCCCGGGTTTGTCCGCCGATCAACTCGCGGCCATTTCCGCCGCATTCGGGGGCGATGACAACGCCAACACCCAACCGGCCATCACGCAATATTTTTTCACCACCCCCACCGAGAACCTGGAAGTAGCCTTGCGCGTCGAAGCCACCCGGATGCATGATCTGTTGCCCAACGAATCGCTCTGGGAAAAGGAACGCGGCGCCATCGAACAGGAGGTCGCGCAGGATTTGTCGAATCCCGAATACGTTTTTTACGAACAGCTTCTGGCCGCCGTTTTCAAAGGCTCGCCCTACGAACACAGCCCGCTCGGCACCCGCCCGTCGTTCGAAAAAACCACCGGGGCCGACCTGCGGAAATTTCACAATGCCTGGTATGTGCCAAACAATGCCGTCCTCGTCATCGTCGGCAACGTGGAGCCGCAAAACGTTTTGGCGCTGGTGAAGAAGGTTTTTGACGCCATTCCGGCGACGCAACTTCCGGCACGCCCGGAATTTAATTTTGGCACCGTGCAACCGGACACGTTGAAGCTCGATACAGATCTGCCGTATGGCCTGACGGCGATCACCTTTCGGTTTCCCGGCGCGGACAACCCTGATTTTGCCGCCGCGCAAATCCTGTCCGACGTCTTGAGCAGCCAGCGCGGAAAGCTTTACGGCCTCGTGCCCCAGGGCAGGGCGCTCTTCGCGGAATTCTCCTACGACACGCTGCCAAAAGCCGGACTCGGCTATGTAATTGCCGGATTTCCGGCCGGTGGCGATTCGACCAATCTTTTGAACAGCGTAAAAGATATCCTGCTCGCCGAAATCACCAACGGCGTCAGCGCCGATCTGGTTGAAGCCGCCAAGCGCCGCGAAATCATCAGCGCCGAATTACAGAAAAATTCCGTCTCCGGACTGGCTTCCGCCTGGTCAACCGCCGTCGCCGTCGAAGGCCGCAATTCGCCGGATGACGACATCAATTTATTGCGCGCGGTCACGGCTGACGACGTGAATCGTGTCGCCAAAAAGTATCTGGATTTTGACCATGCCATCGGGGCCATTTTGACGCCGACGCCGTCAGACAAGCCGATTTCTTCAAAAAGCTTTGGGGGCGGCGAATCGTTGGTTTCCACGAAAAACGCGAACGTCACCTTGCCGTCATGGGCAAAAAAAATCACCGAGCAACTGCCCGTTCCCGCCACGACCCTGAATCCATATGTCACGAATCTGGCCAACGGGATCAAGCTCATCGTGCAGCCGGAAACCATCAGCGATACGATCACCGTTTCCGGCCGCGTCAAAAACAACCCCAAGGTCCAGATGCCCGCCGGCCGGGACGGCGTGGACCAGGTGTTGGACAAACTATTCTCCTACGGCACAAAATCGCTCGACCGGCTCGCGTTTCAAAAGGCGCTGGACGACATCGGGGCAAACGAATCGGCGGGCGTGGATTTTTCACTGCAGGTTTTGCCCGACCAGTTTGAACGCGGGGTGCAATTGCTCGCGGACAATGAACTGACCCCGGCACTGCCCGAGGATGATTTCAAAATCATTCAGGAACAATTGGCGGCGTCCGTGGCCGGCGAAATCAAGAGCCCCGGCCACATTGCCGGCCACGCGCTGACCGTTGCGTTGTTTCCCACGAATGACCCGGCGCGACGCGAGACGATGCCGGACAGCGTCAAATCCCTCACCCTCCAGGACGTGCAAAATTATTATCAATCCGCGTTCCGTCCCGATCTCACAACCATTGTTGTCATCGGCAAGGTGGCGCCGGAAACCGCCGTTGCCGTCATTTCAAAATACTTCGGGAATTGGAAGTCGGACGGGGAAGCACCGAACACGTTGTTCCCCCCCGCGCCGGCGAATTCCGTTTCCGTGACGCACGTGCCGGACGCGAGCCGGGTTCAGGACAAGATCACCCTGGCGGAAACGTTGCTGTTGACCCGGACGAACGAAGATTATTATGCGCTGCAATTGGGCAACCACGTGCTGGGCGGCGGATTTTACGCGACGCGGCTGTACCGCGACCTGCGCGAAAAAAGCGGGCTGGTTTATTTTGTGGATTCCTCGTTCACCGTCGGGCTGACGCGCGGGATTTATCAGGTGGAATACGCCTGCGACCCGCCGAATGTTTCCAAGGCGCGCGCCGTGATTTTGCGCGACCTCCAGGAGCTACAGGCGAAAAAAGTGACGGCGCAGGAATTGCATCAGGCCAAGCTGATGCTGCTCCGCGACATTCCGCTGGCGGAATCAAGCGTGGATTACATCATCCGCGGCTGGCTCACCTACTCGGCCCTGGGACTGCCGCTCGATGAACGGGTTCATGCTGGACGCATTTACGTCAAACTCGAGGCCAAGGACGTCCAAAAAGCCTTTGCCAAATGGCTTCGATCCAACGACCTCGTACAAGTCACCCAAGGGCCGGCGCCACAATAATTGACGCTCTCAACCACTTGCCGGCGATAGGACAAAATGCGTGACCGCGGCCGACAATGCCATCGCCAGGTGTGTGATTTGACCATCGTGTAAAATCACCAATAAAAGCAGGGCGGTGGCCGGATTTTTCTGGCACATGAATTGCGGCAAAAATTTCATGGCAAGAAAAATGAATGAGTCGAAATTTTCGCAGGGAATTGGAGGGCAGGTCGAAGTCACCCACCGTCGGCCTGCACTGCAAGTGGCGCCTTATTTGGTGCCGTTTCACTCGCCAAAAAAATCAAATCCAATATATCCGCCGAAACGCCGGCTGGAAATTGCCATCGAAGTCAAAACCGGTGTGGAAGTTCCTCATTCAGTTAAAATCATCCATACTGTCTAATATTGGGGCAATCGTGCATCACAGGGTTGATTTTAGAAGCTTCCCAATCGTTCAAGCATAGTCTGTGATTCCTGCTGATTGTGCTGGGGTCTGATGCACCACCCGCCAACAATTTGGGCAAGGTTCTTGTACGAAAGTTGCTGGATTGATTGCGAAGTAGAAACGCTCAGTTTAAAGCCTTACAAAATCCCATCCAGCCCCGGTTCTAAAATTATTAACCAAGGTGGTTGACCTGCCTCTTCCTTCCCGACCTGACCGGCAAGCTGTGAAATTTGCATTCTGGCAGGCGGACTGGGAACGCCTGTCTGACAAATTAACCTTCCTGGGATTTTGGGAATGATCCCTCGAATTGAAATATGGCGCCCACCAACGAGCCGGTTTTTTCTCAGAGCCTGTCTGAAAACTGTAGCGTCAGCCATCCTGGCTGACGTAGAGCCGTGGCTTCCAGCCCGGCGGAGAAAACGCAGGAAGGGAGAAATCGCTGTAATATATGGGCACTCACACCATTGGACGATTCTTCCGCGCGGCAAGATGCCGCACTCTACGGCAGGTAGGGATACCTGCCGCTACATTTTCAGACAGGCTCTCAACGAAATTCGACCTGCTCAAAACCGACATGGCGCAGAAATAATTCCAGCTCCAGTCGCGCCCGCTTGTCCGCCTCGTCCAGAATTCCGTCCGTCCGCGCCGCCCGGCGGATGTCGTCCACGGCGTTTTGCCGCGCCGTTTGTTCAAGGTCCTTGTCAAAGGCGCGCAGCAAACCGGTGGTGTGGTCAATCACCTGGCTCTGGGGCTCGTCGAGATAAGCGTCCGTAATTTGCGGTGGCGGCAGGCGCAGGCAGATTTTTTTCCCAGAAATCGTCACGTCGTCCGCCGTGATGCGCTTGAGGTCAAGGCCGGCCTTGACGATGCCATGCGCGAGCAGGAACACACGATTTTCACCGTACCATTTTACGTCGTTCAGGATGACGACTTTTTCGAGCACATATTTAACCGTGACCAGATCCGAAAGCGTCTGGACCTGTTGGATCACGGTTGCGGTGTTTTCCTGGGACAAGCCCGAGCCCAACTTCATCCAGCGCGTGACCGTGAAACCGAGCCAGATGCCGCCGGTGAAAATGACCAGCACCATCGCCAACCAAAATAGTTGCCGCAATCGCCGCACACGCGGAAGTGTAGCACGGCAACGCCCAATGAAAAGATGGAAGATGCGCGGCGAAATATTCCCGGGGATGAACCGCGCCGGTTAACGATTCCAGGTGTCAATTAATCATTCATGGTTGCCGTCCGGGTTTTGTGTATCGAACAATGCCGCGCCTGCTTACTTATCGGACAGATTGCGTTCTTTTCTGACGCAAACGAAATAACCCATTTTTCCACAAGCAACACGGGAGAAACAAGTTACATGCTTTGGCATCATCAATGCTTGGCGCGGCGTGTGATTCGAAGTTGTAATCGCGTCATTAAGGTGGCTGTTCGCTGTCACATAGTACGACTGCACGTTGCGAGGTGCGCTGACAAAAAATCAGTTCCCCGGGACTTGTCGTGCCCATCCATTATCCTCGCCACTTGGCTGCTGGTGTTTGCCCTGCCACAAAGATCCCGGGCCGATGACCGTGTGGATTACAGCTACGAGGATTATGCTGAAAACGTCGGCCGCATCCACGTCGCGACCCAGGGCGTCTATTTCGAATCGGATATCAAATCCTGGTTCTCCCTCAACGCCAATGTCATTTCCGATGCCATTTCGGGCGCCACTCCCGTCGGAGCGCCATCCACACCCGGGACCAATGATGTGGCCACAGCGGTGATGCATGACCATCGCTATGCCGGGTCCATCACTGGAAACTTTAAATTCGGCAACAACACCTTGTCGCCACAAATCGCTTACAGCAAGGAGCACGATTACCGTTCACTGGGAATCTCGCTGAATGACGCGATTGATTTCAACGAAAAGAACACGACGTTTTCCTGGGGCCTCAGCCACACCTTTGATCAGATTCTGCCCAACCCTCCCGGCGCGGACCCGTCCATCACCTCACCGAGAAACAAAGACTCCACCGAAGGACTGCTGGGGATTTCCCAGGTGCTCGACCAGAATACCATCGTCGGCGCCAATCTCACCCTCGGTTATTCGGACGGATATCTGAGCGACCCTTACAAGCGCGTATTGTTCGACGATTTTCCAAACGGCAACCCTTTGACCGTATTTCCTGAAAACCGACCCGACTACAAGTTTCGCCAGGTGGTGTTTTTGTCCGGTCAACATTACTTCGAGCCGGTGAAGGGTGCGGCCGAACTCTCGTATCGGCTGTATCACGACAGCTTTGGCATTGTGGCGCACACCGCCACCATTGAGTGGCACCAGAAAATCGGCAAACACGCGATTCTTTCACCGTTGTTCCGGTATTACACCCAGACGGCCGCCGATTTTTACGGGAAGGAATTTCCCGGCGATCCGACCAATCCGACGGTGTTCCCGACGCCGCAATATTATTCATCCGACTACCGCGTCTCGGCATTCGATTCCTACACCTTCGGCATCGGCCTGAGCGTGCAGGTCCAGAAACACGTGTCCCTCGAAATTGCCTGCAAACACTATGTGATGGTCGGAACCGATGGCGTGACGAATCCCGGTCAATATCCAACCGCCGACACCATCTCCGGAACCTTGACGATATGGTTTTGAATTCAAACATGTCCGTGCGCGAGCGGGTGCGCCAATCCGCCGTCGTGAACGAGGAGCAGGGGCTTTCCACGCTCACGTTTCACGCCCTGGGCACGCGCTGCCGCGTCTGCCTGGTGGAACCGGCACGCCAGGCGGCCAATGAATATCTCAACCAGGCCCTGAACTGGGTGGCGGATTTCGAGGCCCGGTATTCGCGGTTCCTCAATGACAGCCTGATCAGCCTCATCAACTCGGCGGCAGGCAAAATGTGGGTGGAAGTGGATGAGGAAACGGACCGGATTTTCAATTTGTGCAATGATCTTTTTTTTCTGACCCACGGCGCATTTGATCCCACGGCACTGCCGTTGATCCGGCTTTGGAACTGGAAAGCCAATCCGCCGATGGTTCCGGCCGACGAGGCCATCCAGGCCGCACGCGAACTGACCGGTTGGAAGAAGGTCCAGCGACGGCGCGGGGCAATCTTTCTACCGCAAACCGGCATGTGCCTGGACCTCGGCGGCATTGGCAAGGAATACGCCGTCGATATGGTTGTGGCCCTGGCCGCGCAATATGGGGTCGACCATCTCCTCGTTGATTTTGGCCAGGACATCAGCGTGCAGGGAAAACCGCCCGGTCGTCCAGCCTGGCACGTAGGGCTTGAAAACCCAAAAAATCCCGGCTCCTGCTGGGGCAGCGTAGCGGTGACCAACCACGCAGTAGCCAGTTCCGGCGACTACCTGCGTCATTTCATGCATCAGGGCCAGCGCTACGGACACATCATTGATCCGCGCTCCGGTTATCCCGTCCGCAACGGGTGTCTGGCGGTAAATGTTGTGGCGTCCACCTGCACCATCGCCGGCATCCTGTCCACCACGGGATTCATTCTCGGCCCGCCGGACGGCTTTCATTTGATCAACGGTTATCACGGCGCTTCCGGCGCCATCCTCACGGAACAGGGCAGCTTTATAACTCCAAGATTCTATGAACACCTCATTGAACAAAAAAAATAACCAGACCAAAACCAAACTGATCGCAACGGTGGCCGTGCAACTCCTCGGCGCTTTTCTCGCCGTGGCCGCGCCCCTCAAGGAAGGCGACGCCTTTCCCAACCTCAACCAATTCGGCCTTGAAGGCACCGTGCCGGACATCCACGGCAAGGTGGTGCTGGTGGACTTCTTCGCGTCCTGGTGCCACCCCTGCCAGGAATCATTTCCCGTCATGGAGGAATTGCACAAGCAATACGGCGGCAAGGGCCTCGTCATCATCGCCATCAATCTTGACAAGAACAAAGCCGACATGGACGACTTCCTGAAAACGCACCCGGCGAGCTTTGTCATCCTGCGCGATGCCGGCAACAAACTCGTGTCCCAGGTCAAAATTCCCACCATGCCCAGTTCCTTTCTCCTCGACCGCGATGGTAAAATCCACGCCTTCCACCGGGGCTTTAAAGGCGATGAAACGCGGAAGCAATACACCGGGGAGATTGAAGCCCTGCTCAAATAAACCAAATCAAAACCACCCATGAAAACCCGCCACCTATTGTTGCTGGCCCTGATGGCCGCGAGCGGTTTGCTCACCGGTTGTGTGAACGTCCAGCCGTGGGAACGCGGCAATCTGGCCGATCCCGCCATGACCGCGGGCAATCCCCTGGGCGGCAGCATGTCCGAACACATGTGGTTCTCGCGTGAGGCGGCTTCCGGCGGACGGGGCGTGGGCGGAGGAGGATGCGGATGCAACTGAAATTATCATCTCTGGCGGGCGGCAGCGCCCGGAACTCCCGCCCGGCACGGCTGCTCGCGTGCCTGACCGCCTGTGCACTTGCCATTTCGTCAGCGCGCAGTTACTCACAAACCGACGAGGCCAGCCCGTTTGTCGTCATCCCGACGATTTCGACCAACTGCGGGGCACCCGCCCTCTCGGTTACTTTCCGCGTGCCGGAGCATCATCATCTTTATGCCGATGAACTGAATTTTCAACTGGCCGGGCAGACAGTGTCCTTCACCCTGCCGACCCCCGTTGCAGTGACCGACAAATTCAGCGGCAAAAGCAAACCCATGTACCTGCGGGATTTTGTGGCCACCGGCCCGTTGCCCGCCGGGTTCACCACCAGGGACACGGCGTTGACGGTGGACCTCCACGGTTGCAGCGATGAAGAATGCCGTTTTCCGGAAACCCGCCAGTGGATCATCCATCCAGATTACTCCATCGCGAGTGTCGAAGACACGTCCAATGACAATGTGGCCGCCGGCAAAAGTGGTCCGTTGTTGAGCGGTTTTCAAGTCATCGGCCGCGCTTCCGGATTCCTGAACAGCCAGCGCTTTGTCGAATTCCTCAACCAAACAAAAGGAATCGGAACCGCGGCGGAAAATGCCTTGGGCGCCTTTGCCGGGCTGGGCACCCTGGCCACGATCGGCCTCATTCTGCTCGGCGGTCTGGCGCTGAATTTCACCCCCTGCATCCTGCCCATGATCCCCATCAATCTCGCCA
>CAZKTW010000154.1:0-9404 GCA_964555775.1 uncultured Bifidobacteriaceae bacterium
GCACGCATCCCTCGACCAGCACATCAAAACGCAACGGTTCCTCGCGCGTGAATCCCTTGTACTCGACCAGAATTGATTTCTGGTTGACGCATCCCAGCCCGCGCAATGCCAGTTCCTTGAGCAAGCACCACTCGTAAATGGACTCGATCAGCCCCGGCCCTTTGTCGCGGTGAACCTCGATCGCTCCTGAGATGATGGTTTCGGTCAGTCCGGTCGCTTTCTGGTATAAGGGATGCATGGCTAAAATATTAAACAGGAGGAAACAGAGGGCACAGAGAAAATCTCTCCGTTATCTCTGTTATCTCCTGTTCATAACGTTATTTCTGGCTGATGAATATTCGATAGCCCTTTTGTTTGGCCAGTTTCACGATCAGATCACTGACTCCATCATGGTTCAGGTCTGTGACCTGCCATTCATCAACCGGTTCCGGGCAACTGAATCGCAGGTCCGGTTCCGGGCTGAACCCTTTCGCCCGCGAAATAAAAGAGTAAACCGAGATGTCATCGCTGTGGTCCCGCACCAACAAATCTATTCTGCCATCCCCGTTGAAATCGCCGCCAAGCTGGACGTAACGTCTGAAATATTGAGGCAGATCCTCCTGCATCTCGGCTCGATCCAGATGGATGACCACGTCCCGTTGACCGTCCGCCTCTTTTGGGAAACCAATACCGGGCCGGTAAAAGTAAAACCGGAGGTTGTAATCCAGCTTTTTGGCGGTGATCATCTTGCGAACCCCCTCCTTGTCCTCGATTTGACTGTAGCCCAGAACCAGGTCTGGAAAACCATCGCCATCCAGGTCCAGCTCCGGGACCATGGGCGTCCAGTCGTTCTTGCGAAAGACTTGTTGCGGTTCGGCCGGAATCCGGCCGTGATGGTCGGCAATATAAGTGCTCACCAGCACTTTGCCGGAGGGAACCGCAGGTATGAATGAAGGCTCGTTGAACCAGAGGCCCTTGATCAGATCCACCTTGCCGTCGCGATTGAGGTCGGCCCAGCAAAGCCATGAGAACGGTTCCATCTTGTCCGCGTAGGTTAATGCGGGTTCAAGAGCGAACAGGCCATTGGTCTGCTGCAGGTAAAGGCTGTAAGTATTGGTCCAGCCATTGCTGCGTCTGACCATCAGATCATCGCGTCCGTCGCCATTGACGTCGCCCACGCTCAGGTCGAATCCCAGCGACGTGGTATATCCGGGATTGGCCACCGACGGCCGCAGATTGGTATCGATGGCCCGGCCGATGACTTGTGCCTGACGCCACTCGTCGCGATGTTGCCAGACCTGGAGTCCGTCCGCTGCCGGCACCAGCAGCAGTGGCCAGCCGCCGCCGGTCTCCACTGACAAAGGAAGATAAATCGCATTTGTGCCTTCGCTTGCTTCCGCCGCATTCGGAATGATGGTGGGTTGCCGGATGATTTGCCGGAGGGTTGGAGGACTGGTTTGATTGGTAAAACAGAGCTCGGTTATTCCGTCGCTGGTCATGACAAGCACCCTCGCGGCCGGCCCGCCCAGTTTGGCTGTCCAAACCAAACAGGGCCGGGGATCAAGAGGACAGCTTGGCTGCGGTTCGCGGTTGAAGCCCCGTTTGGGATCCTGGTAGAAGATGGATAGATTGGTGCCGTCCATCAGAACCAGATCCTTGAGGCCGTCGCCGTCCAGATCTCCGATCATCAATTGCTGGCCTGGGCTGGCGATTTCACTGGCGATAAACTTCGGTTTGGCTTGGGTCGGAAAGCCGGCCAGAAGGAAGAGGCCCAACAAGATTGGCAGGAGTGCTTTCAGCTGAACCTCGCAACGTTTTGGCTCATTTCGAGAATATTGGACCGAACCAGACTGAAACCGTCACGCGCCTGAATCGCTGCGAAGGTTGTTGAATGGGGACCGGGGTTTTGTCCAGCGTCGGAAACTGGACTTGATTTCGACCGCTGGCGGCGAATCAACACCGCCGGAGCGGGGGGGTGTCGGTCGTCCATAAAAAGTCAGACGCAGATACCGGCGGGTGCAGGAAACCGGCGCTCCTTTTTCCATGCCCACCAGAGGATGATGACCGCACCTGCTGACAGAACTGAGATACACAAAAGCGACACCCATTTTTTGGGGTCGGCATGCCCGAAATCCCGCCCTTGAATTGAGGTCCGATAAGCGGTTCCTTGTTCCGCCAGCGTCGCGAGCATGGACTCATCCACGGGAGCAACATAGCCGGAGCGAGGCTTGCTCCCGTTCAAGGTGATATACAATTCCTTGGTCCCGTTATTGTATTGGACCAGACCGCAATGGACGTCTTTATGTTCGGCTATGATTTGTCGCGCCTCGGTTCCGGAGATGGTATGGATTCCCCAGCGGGTCATCAAACCCAGCAGGATGGCCGTTGTGATTAGCGCTAGGGCAACGCTTGTGCCAAAAACCTTGTTCGCCGTTCTCTCCACCTGCTGCAGTTTTCTGGTCTGCTGTTCGTCCATTTGCTGTGGGTTAAATTTTCCCGGCCGGCGCAGGAGAACGACGCCGCCAATCGCGAGGATGAAAATGCAGAACACCGGCAAAAGCCGGCCCGGCCATCCAAATATCTCGAAATCCCGGCCTTGGACGTAGGTTGGGCACTTGATGCCCTGTTCCTTGAGCAGGGCCAGCGTGGCGTCATTCACTGGCGCGGAGAGGTAGGCCCGTTTGCCGTTTTCCCGCAGCGATATCCAAAAATTACTGCAGCCGTTCTGGTATTGCGTGATGCAAAAAGATTCAGCTTTCTTACCCTTACCATCCATGACCATTTTCTGAACCTCGGCAGTGGTTATATACTGAACCTTCTTGTTCGTGTCCGAGAGGACAAGGGCAAGCAGGCACGCTGTCCCAATCATTGCCAGGATTATCCACAGCACAAACCGTTTTTTCTTCCTGGGGTTCACCGCCATTTCCGGTTCCCAAGCCGGCTGCGACTGGAACTTTCGCCGACGCTGCCACGCCCACAGGATGAGAGCGGCCGGCACCACGGCATACATCAATCCCAGCCAAATGGTCATTCCGTCCAACACCCGCTGGCGGAAATCGCCGGAAAAATCCACGGGCAGGAAATTTAGTACAACAAGCAACAGGAATGGAAGCACGACAAATGCAACCAATGATCCGACCACAATGCGCCAGAATGTGGCGACCGACTCGCGTTGCTGCGACGATTGCCGGGCATCACCGCCCATCTTGAAGCCGAAAAAGCCGCCCAGCAGCAGGATGGGACTCAACGCGGCGATAGCTTGTAAAAACGCGCCCACTCCGGTCGCCTTCACCATTGCGCCACCCTTGGTCGCGGTGGTGGTCACCGTCGCCGCCTTGGCGGTGGTGGCCAGCAGCGGCAGGGCGGCCATCACGCCGAGCGTGAAGGTCTTGTCTGGACTGGTTTGTTTCAGCGCGCCGGCGACAAAGGCGAGAAATTGTTCCTGCAACAGTTTTCGTCCCCGTGACAGTCGTTGCTTCACCGTGTCCTCGCTCAACTCCAGGTCCTGCGCCACGGCCTCGATGGATTGGTGCTCGCGATAAAACAGGACCAGCGGTTCACGGTAGATTTCCGGAATGCGTTCGAGTGAACGCCAGAGAATTGCCTTTTCCTCGTCGCTGATGGCTTGGTCCGGCGGCAACGGGTCCGGCGAAATCCATTCATCCACGGCTTCCAGCGATTCGGCGGCATGGACCGGCTCGCGTCCGAGGCGCCGGAATTCCTTGCTGATGAGAAAACGGGTAATGCTGCACAACCAGGACCGCAATTTGGCCGGCTCACGCAGGTTCGCCAGTTGTTTCCAGGCAGACACAAAAGTTTCTTGGGCGAGGTCTTCGCTCCGGCTCACATTACCGGTGGCGCAATAGGCCAGTGAGGAAATCAAGTTTTGATACCGTTCGACAATCTGCCGGAAGGCATCCCGGTTTCCGCCCAGACTTTCAGCCACCAATTCGGCATCGTTGCATTCCGCCGTGTCCATTGCTTCAGTTGTTATCATATCATCCTTTAAGCACCCAAAGAAGGCTAATAGGTGACAAAGAAACGCAACAAAAGAATCTTAACCGCGGATGGACAAGGATTTCCGGCCATGTTCAACTTTACATGCTGGTGGATCAGCCATAATCTCGCTGGCATGGTTAACGCTACTTCTCTTCCCGTGCGTGTCATATTTTATCGGATTCTCGCGTGTTTTCTTGGCATATGGCTGTTCACCGGTTGTGGCAAGCAACCAGATACCGCCGGGAATCAATCCACTGTGACCACCAACGCGGCAGCGCCGGCGCCCGAGCCGGCGGCGGCCGGTCCCGGTCCAGGTGAGAAGGCCTGTTTCGCGTGCAAGGGGGAAGGCACCGTGGCGTGTCTCGTGCCTGGTTGCAAAGATGGCCTGGTGGATTGTCCCGGCCCCTGCCTCAAACTGTCGCGCGGCGTGTGGACCCACATGGTCGTGGCGGGACATCCGCCGAGCGATTTGTGGATTACTTTCACGACCGCAAACGGCGGGACGATGTCCTGGAATCAAAATCACGTCGGGGACGTCATCGCGTACCAAAATGGCGATCCGGTGGACACCGGCAAATGCAAGGTCTGCGGTGGCACCGGCAAGGTGAAATGCGATGTCTGCAAGGGAACAGGAAAAGTGACCTGCCCGATTTGCAGTGGGAAAAAATTCATCCCGGTTGCCTGGACCCCCATGGACAATCCGTGGTTCAATCATCAGCCTGATGTGATCCGGTTCGCGGACGGGCGGGTGGTCCTGGGCCGGGTGGCGGCGACGATGGGCGACGATTTGACGATTGTCACGCGCGACAAAAAAATCCTGCACGTGAAAGCCGCAGACATCCTGCCCAAGGCGGGTACCAATGCTCCTGCCGCTCAGGCTTTGCCGGCGAAATGACCGCGCCCGGGACGCCGTTGCTACGAACCGGCTTTCGAGCCGGCCAGAATTTCCTGTTCGGCCACGATGAGGGAGTTGCGCATGGCTTCGGCATCGGGCGCGGCGCGGAGCTGGTCAAGCAATCTGGTTTTCTGCGCGATGAGGCACAGGCGGGCCAGCGTGTGCAGATGCAACTGGTCATTTTGGCAGCAGATCAGGAAGAACAGATGGGTTGGCTCGCCGTCGGGCGCGCCGAAGTGGATTTCCTGGACCGGCCGTCCCACCACGAGGAAGGAAGTTTCAAACAAGTAAGGATCATGGGATCGCGGGTGCGGCAGCGCAAATCCGCCCGGCACCGCCGTGGAACATAATTCCTCGCGCGCCTCCAGGCTGGCCAGCAGGGTTTTGGGATCGCCGAGGTTGCCGGTTTTATCCGCGAGCGCCACCAGATCGCGCAGTACGGATGCCTTGGTTTTGGAGGTCATGGCCGAGGCGATGGCGCCCGACTGGAGCATTTCCGGCAGGATGGTTTCCTGCGGCAGGATTTTTCGCGTGTGGCGGGTGGATTGCTCATGATAATCCACCAGCCGCTGGCCGGGCAAACCGAGGATACGTTGCGAGGCCCAGGCATCAATGTCCCGTTTGCGAAAGACGACCCGGTCGCCGCGCCTTTCAAACGGAATTTCGCGGTGCTTCACCCGCTGTTCAATGTCTGCGGGCGTGAGGTGCAAATAATTGGCCACCTCTTCAAGGTCCAGCAATTGGAACGGCATATAACACAACGCGCGTCGTGGCGCGCCTTACTTTAATCCTAAAGCGGCTTGGCGACAATCTCCGCTTGAGCGCGCCAGAAGAGATATTAACCCGTGTCCATCCGGGATTACTAGACAATCAAGGCTTGTCATCCGGGTGAGGGGGCGGGAAGCTCCAAAAAATGACTGCGGAACCGATGCGTCCGGTCCGGCGATTTAACGCGCGCAAAGTGCGGTGGCTCATTTATCTCGCCGTTCTGCTTGGGGTGGTGGTTTGGAAATACTGCCCGCGTCCCTGGACCCCGGCACGGACCCTCGAAACGCCTCACTACATTATTGCTTCCACGGCTTCACAAGCCCAGACCGAAGAGGTCGGGCGGGTTGTGGAGCTGCTTTACAACGCCTATTCCAACCGCCTTGGGACGCTGCCGACGTTTCGCCATGAACATCCCAGATTGAAGCTGCTGCTTTATAAGGATCGCCGCGAGATGCGCTGGGTGAACCCGGGTCTGGTCTGGGCAGAAGCGTTTTATCGGAAGCCTTACTGCCGCGCCTATTATTCCGCTGATGAGTTGAATCCCTATCATTGGATGCTCCACGAAGCAGTGCATCAGTTGAACCGGGAGGTGGCTCAACTGGATCTCGTTAAGTGGTTGGACGAAGGGACCGCCGAATATTTTTCAACCAGCCGCATCCAGGACGGCCAGTTGATGCCGGGATGGATCGATCCAAACACCTATCCGGTCTGGTGGATGGATGAAATTGCGACGGCGACCAATCTGCAGGCGAGCCTGACCAACGGCAGTGTCATTCCGTTGCACGCCATCCTCACCGACCATGGCGGGCCGGGCATGAGCCAGGCATTCAATCTCTACTATCTGCATTGGTGGACGCTCACGCATTACATTTTCGAGAACCCGAAATACCGGGAATCGGCGATGGTTCTGTTGCAGCGGGGCGGGGGGCAGGAGGCGTTTGAACAGACCATCGGTCCGATGGCTGCCGTTGAGCCGGAGTGGTACCGGCACGTCCAGCGCATCAAGGCCGCCCTGGTCGGAAAAGACCGGAAATTCCACCAGACCGGCCGGTTGCCGCCCGGCCCGTAGTCCGGCTTTATTCGGCTTTGCTCTCCAGCGAAGAACAGGTGCGGCCCCAACGAGGCAGCCAGTGGTTCTTTTTATCGAAGGAAAGCACCACGCTTGTCGCGCGGCCCACGATTTGCTCACGCGCCACCGTGCCGAAATAACGCGAATCATAGCTGTTATCGCGATTGTCGCCCATCATGAAATAGTGGCCGGCAGCAACCTGCGCCGGGCCGAAGGTTCGCATCGCAGGAACTCCATTGATGGCCATCACGGCGTGCGGACAGGCGGGGAGTCTTTCCGTCGCAAAAATACTGCGTTCGCGCTCAGCTTCAGAAAGTTGACCTGCCATGGTCGGATCCGGGGACGCATAATCCACGCGCTGGCCATTGATGACCAGCCGTTCATTCCGCAACTCCAAGGTGTCGCCGGGCAGGCCAATGACACGTTTAACCAGCCGTTGGCCATCCTTTGGTGAATAGAAAACGACGATGTCGCCACGCTGCGGATTGCTCCACTCGGCGAGGTGCCACGTGGTGAACGGCACTTTCAGGTCGTAGGCCACCTTGTTCACGAAAACGCGGTCGCCTTCAAGAATAGTTGGTTTCATGGAGCCGGTGGGTACATCATTCCAATCCGCCAGGGACGACCGGAGGGAAAACATGACCAACGCAAGGATCAAGAGAGGGCGGATTTCCTGTCGCCACCAGCGGCGGGCGGCGGCACGACAATTCTTAATGTTCATGAAACTTTGACATCGGAGCCGAACCCCCGTTCATTCTGTTGCCAGTCCTCAACAATTTGGCGCCCGACGGATGATAACCTGGTTGCGACGACGACAAAATTCTTCAGGGTGCAGATGAGGGGATGGAGCCAGGTGTTGCGCACCGGCTTCACGGATGGTCCAGCAATTGAAAGGCTTCCACCAACCGGCCGCCCGCTTCTCCTGCGCGAAGCACCGGGTGGAAGGAGTGTGGATAAACTTGCCAGCCAGGTTCGAGGCTGCGGGAAACGCCATGCCCTGATCGAACCGGTCCAGGGCTAAGCGAACAACTTTCCGAAGTGTTTTGGACCGCGTTCTGGATCCGCTCAAGTCCAGCGATTTTTTCGGCCCAACCAGATTGTTTCAGCCAGCGCTGGCCGACCGCTTGCGCGCTACTTTTGTGGCGGCCCAGTCTATTTTTGGCAAGGCGGCTTCGTTCTCCGCGCTATTCAGTTTAGGGACTCGCTTTCGTCGTTGGGCTGGACTTTTGATCGCAGCCGGTGCCGGGATTGGCGCGGGGGTTGCCGGTGCGGTTGCGGGTTGAGCTTCGCCTGGGGTCACAGCCGCGGGAGCCACAATAGCCCGAACGACAGCAACCGGATTTCCGACGGTGAGGATAGCAGCGGGGGTTGTCACAGCACGAGCCGTAACCGTGGGGGGCGCAATCACGGGAGCCACGACCGTGGGTGCCGGAGTTGGCGCTGGGGCTGTCGGTGGCGCTGGGGGTTGAATCTTATTTTGGGTTATGACCGTGGGAGTCACAATGGCAGCAGGCGTAACCGCAGGAGCAGCAACCACGGGAGTCACGACAGCCGGAGCAACAACCGGGGAAACGGTGGCAGCACGAGCCTTAACACTGGGAACGGCAGCGCTACGAATCGCAACCGCGGGATGCTTCAGCAGCAGGAGCTTCACTTGTCGGAGCTTCATCAGCAGGAACGACATGATCACGAGCGATATCAACAGCAGCAACAGCAACAGGACCGACAACGTCGGAAACGACAAGGCAGGAGCAGCGGCGGGAACGGCAACAACCGGAGTGGCAGCGACGGGAGTGACAACCACCGGTGCAACGGCAGCCGGACTGACAGCGATGGGAGCAACCGGAGCGGGAGCGACAGTCACGGGAGCAGGCGCCGAAGTTGTTGCCAGCGGGACGGTTTGCGGAGTGGCCGCTTTTTCAAGAGTTGTCCCGGCAATGTTGGTTGCAGTTTTGCCGGGCTGTTCCACCACGGCCCCGGTTGGGGTGGTCGTTGCTGTCGTCAGCGGTTGGGGTTCCCAGGCATCCGGCTGGTTCAGCTTTTGTTCTAAAAGCGCACGGGCGGCGGCCTGGGCCGGGGTATCGGCGGCGCGGAGCGAAATGAAGCCCGCACCCAGGACGATGCACAAACCGAGGGCGATTCTAATTTTTATGAAATTGTCCACCTTCACACGCTTTTGCGAGCATCCCCGGGGCCAATTCAATCCGTTATGGGCGGCAAATGCAAAGCAGATTTTTTGATCCGCGTAAACGGCTGCCAAACGGCTGCTTGAGATGTCCTAGAACCAATGAAAATTCCACTTCCAGGAAGTCTGCCATTTAAAACCCAATGTGGCCGAATGTCCAAATAACATACACAGAAAAAAGCCGGCAGATGATAGTCACCAAAGGCTGAAACAAAATGGAATCTGTTGGTTGCTCTTGACGCATACCTCGGCGACGGCAGACAGAGTAGAAAATTACTTTTCATAAAGACTGACCGTCGAATTGGCTCAAAACTTGTCACTTGCCACTCATTACCCGCCCGCGCAATATCGCCGCCGCTGCCGCCATGTATCGTAACCTCGACCCGGAAAAGATTGTTGCAACCTGCCGCGCGTCGCGCGACCACATTGCCGAACGATTTCCCGAATCCGGCTTGAGCAAGGTGGCGGGCGAGCTTTTATCGGTGAGCGAACAGGCGGCGGCACTTTCC
>CAZKTW010000155.1:0-9358 GCA_964555775.1 uncultured Bifidobacteriaceae bacterium
TGGCCGGTCCGGCGATGAACTTGATTTTGGCGGTGGTGCTGGTGGCGCTGGCGCGCGTGGGATTGATGATTCATCAGGAACCAATGGCCAACGTGTGCTGGGATTTTGCCTCACTCAGCCTGCTGCTTTGCTTCTTCAATCTCATTCCCATCCCACCCCTCGACGGCTCGCACGTGCTGCGAAATTTAACCGGCATGAGTTGGGAAACTTACGCCAGCTATGCCCGGTTTGGTTTCATCGCGGTGATTGTCGTGCTGCAGATCCCGCAGGTGCGCCAAGTGCTCAGCCTCATGGTCAACGGAACGCTCATGTCGCTCGGCAAACTGTTCGGCGTGGTCTGAAACGGCCTATTTCTTGAAGTAAAGCTCTTCAACGTTCCAGCTCACGCGATAATAGCTCAGTGCTGTCGGCTTCAAGTTCCCGATGTCCGCGCGCGCCGCCGCATAATAGTATGGCGTGACGGTGAAAATCATCGGCTGTTTCTCGGCGAGAATCTTTTGCACTTCGTCAAAATCTCTTTTGCGTTCCGCAAAATCCAGCGTTTTCATCTGCGCATCCATCAATTCATCCATCCGCGCCTCCCAATCCGTCGAAGGCGTCTTCTCTCGCGGAAACCATTGATGCGTGAAGCCGCTGGACTTGACGACGTTCGCCTGAAACGCCGGGTCGGCACCGCCGCCAGCCAGGCCCATGAGCACGCACTCGTACTCATGGGTGTCATCTATTTTGTGAATCAACGTATTGAACTCGACTGGTTGGAAAATGATTTTGAAGCCGAGTTTCTGCAAATCCGCCTGGATTAAAACGGCGGCTTTGTTGCGCGAATTGTTTTCGATGTTCGTATTGAAAACGATCTCGATTTTGTTGCCGTTAGCGTCCTCCAAAACGCCGTCGCCGTCGCGGTCTTCGATGCCGATTTCCTTCAGTAGCGCGCGCGCCCTGGTCAGATCATGCGGAAATGTCGCCGTGTCCGGGTCATACCATTTTTTGTTGCCGGGTGTTACAAAACCGTAATTCGGGACTGCCCGACCGTTGTAGATGGACTTGATGATGGAGTCGCGGTCAATGGCATACGCGCACGCTTGCCGGAATTTTTCATTGCGAAACCACTTCAATTTTTTCGGATCAACACATGGTTGGCCGGTTTTGGAATTCACGTTCGTATTTTCGTTGAACCAGAAAAAATCCGTTTCCAATCCGATGCCTGGTTCAAGCAGGTTGAATCTCCCGTTCGCAGACTCGGTTTTGAAATGGTCGTATTCGTGGGCGTAAATGAAATCGTGCACGTCGCATTCGCCGCTCAAAAAACGCAGCGAGATGGCATTGCGATCAGGCACGATGGTGAAGACGATGTTGTCAAAATACGGCAAGCGCTGGCCTTGCTTGTCCACTTCGCAAAAATACGGATTGCGTTCGAGCAAAATGGAATCACCCGACTTGTATTCCTTGATGCGAAACGGTCCGCTGCAAACGATGTCCTCCGGTTTCGAATTGATGCCGTAGGCCGAAGTGAAGGTTCCATCCGCGACCGTTTTTTGCAGGATGTGCCTGGGCATGATCGGCACACCGGCACCAAACGCCTCCAGAAATGGCGCGAAAATTTCCGGGGTCACGACTTGAACCGTCAAATTGTCAATTTTCGTCACGATGAATTTTTTCCCATTCACCGTCAACCCATCCGCCATCACCGGGTTGATGTTGGTGCTGTAGATCAAATCATTGCAGGTGAACACCACGTCGTCCGCCGTGAGCGGCTGGCCGTCGCTCCAGAAAAGATTTTTGCGCAATTTGAACGTCCAGGTTTTGCCGTCGGGCGAATTCGTCCACGATTCCGCCAAGCCCGGGGTGATCTCCTGCTTAATGGGGTCGTCGCCGAGCAGCGACGCGAAGAAAAACCGGTAGATGTCCTGTGAAGATGACTCGTTGGCTGTGATGGGATTGAATGTTTTCGGATCACCTGGTTCGGCGATAACGAGTCGTCCGCCGCGAATGCCCGGAGTGCAGTCCGCTACCAGCGGTGGGTCGGGCAGGGGATAATTCGCGACGCTATTTCCGGATGCGGCGGTTTCGGTCTTCTTCCCGCAACCAACCAGGCAAACCATCAGCGCTGCAAACGTGACTGCGTTTCGAATCAAGGTTTTTCTCATGTACGTTTCCTTTTCCTTTCGCCGAAACATTCCGGTTTATTGGCCGAAAGTCGAGTTTTTCATCGCGTGCCAGCCGATTTTTTGCCACCCTTGTCATGGCATTGCCATGTGGTCATACCTTTTCAAGCGGCTGCTGCACATGATACCGCTCCTGTTGGGGGTGTCGTTGCTGACGTTTCTGCTCATGTCGCTGGCCCCGGGCGACTTTTACACCGCGCTTTCACAGAATCCACAAATCTCACTGGAAACCATCGCCCGCCTGAAGGCGCAATTCCACCTCGATCAACCTTGGTACGTGCAATATTTTTATTGGTTCAAAAGCGTTCTGAACGGCGATTTTGGTTATTCGATGGCTTATAAAATTCCGGCCACCTCGCTAATTGTCGGCCGCCTCGGCAACACCTTTCTGCTCTCATTTCTTGCCCTGATTATCGCTTGGGGAATTGCGATTCCACTGGGCATTTGGGCGGCAGTCAGAAAGGATTCCTGGGTGGACCGCGGTTGCTCGATGATTGCGTTCCTCGGATTGTCCATTCCCGATGTGCTGTTGTCGTTGCTGGCCCTGTGGCTCGCCGCCGCCACCGGCTGGTTTCCCGTCGGCGGCGCACAAAGTCCGCTCCACGATTTGATGACCCCGGCACAACAATTCTGGGACCGCGCACATCATCTTATCCTGCCCGCACTGGTGCTGGCGGCCGCTGACCTGGCCGGCATCATGCGCCAGATGCGCTCCAACCTGCTCGACACTCTCCGGGCCGAATATGTCACCGCCGCCCGCGCGCGCGGCCTGGGTGAAGGCTGGGTGGTTTACAAACATGCGCTCCGCAACGCCATCAATCCGTTGCTGACCATCTTCGGCTACTCGCTCGCCGCGTTGTTGAGCGGCGCGTTCATCGTGGAAAACATCATGGCGTGGCCGGGCCTGGGGCGCCTCACCATGGAGGCGTTCTTCGCCAAGGACTCCTACCTGGTCGTGGATTGCGTGGTCATGGCCACCGCGCTGCTGGTAATTGGGAATTTCATAGCGGATCTGTTGCTCGCCTGGAGTGATCCGCGCATCCGCTTGAAGTCATGAACGAAACCGCGCCAATCCGGAACCCAGCCGCGGAACAGCCGCTGTCGCCCTGGCAATTGTTCTGGCGACGGTTGAAACGGCGGCGCATTGCGATGGCCGGGGGCGTCGTTTTGATCGTGCTTTACCTGGCGGCTCTGTTCGCCGGGTTTGTCACACCTTACAGCTATGACCGGCAGGATCGGGACCGCTTTTTCCATCCACCGACCTGGTTGAGATTTTCCGGTTTTCATCTGGTCGTGCCACGGTATGAACCGATGCCGGGCAGTTTCAATTATCGCGCCCGCCCGAGCGACACCAAACCCGTCCATTTCTTCGTTCGCGGCGACAAATATGAATTGTTCGGGCTGGTCCCGACCACGGTTCATCTGTTCGGCACCGGGGACGATCAATATCCGGTTTACCTGCTGGGCACAGACCAATTCGGGCGGGATGTCTTCTCGCGATTGCTTTACGGCTCGCAAATTTCCCTTTCGATCGGTGTCATCGGCATCCTGTTATCATTCGCTTTTGGCCTGATTATTGGCGGAATTTCAGGTTATTTTAGCGGTTTGACCGACACCGTCATCATGCGGTTGTGCGAATTAATCATGTCCGTTCCGGCGCTCTATCTCATCATTTCGCTGCGGGCGACGTTTCCGCCGGGAATGAGTTCGGCCCAGGTTTATGCCATGATCATCATCATTTTGAGTTTTATTGGCTGGGCGAGCATGGCCCGGGTCATTCGCGGCATGACCTTGTCGTTGCGCGAGCAGCAATTCGTCCTCGCCGCCCGCGCCCTCGGCCAGACTCATCTTAAAGTGATTGTGCGGCATATTTTGCCGAACACGTTTTCCTATGTCATCGTCGCCGCAACGTTGAGTGTGCCGTACTACATCCTGGGTGAGGTCGTCCTGAGTTTCCTGGGCGTGGGGATCCAGGAACCGAGTGCCAGTTGGGGCAACATGCTGACCGCGGCGCAGAACACCGAGTATTTGCGCAATTATCCCTGGCTGCTGGCACCCGGCGCGGCGATATTTGTCACCGTTCTCGCTTTCAACTTTCTCGGCGATGGTTTAAGAGACGCCGCGGACACCAAAGCCTGACGGCTCAAGGCAAAATGAAAAATGTAAAACAAAAAAAAGGCCGGCGCGGACGGCGTCTCCCTCCGGGAGAATTTTGCATTCTTAATTTTTAATTTCTAATTCGCATGGCCCTACTCGAAATCAAGAATCTCAAGATGGACTTCGGCTCCGGTGCGGATGCGTTGCGCGCCGTGGACGACGTGTCGCTGACCATCGGGGCAGGCGAGACGGTCTGCCTCGTCGGTGAAAGCGGCTGCGGCAAGAGCGTGACCGCGCTGTCCATCGCCCAGCTCGTGCCCATGCCGCCGGCCCATTACGTCGGCGGAGAGATTTTGTTGAATGGCCAGGACACATTAAAAATGTCGAGGGGTGAATTGCAAAAAATCCGCGGCGGCGTGGTGAGTTACGTCTTTCAGGAACCGGGCGCGTCGTTGAACCCGGTCTTCCGCATCGGCAACCAGATCAGGGAATCGCTCCAGTTGCATCGGCCCGAGCTTGGAGCGCCGAGCACCGGCTCGGCCCGTTCCGACCGCCCACAACATCGAGCCGAAGCGGTGCTCGGCGCTCCATCCAGAAGCAAGGCTCTCGACGAGGAGGTCGTCCGGTTGCTGAAGCTGGTCGGCATTCCGGCGCCGGAATCGCGCCTCCGGAATTATCCGTTCGAGATGTCCGGCGGCATGCAACAGCGCGTGATGATTGCCATGGCCCTGGCCAGCGAACCCGAGTTGCTCGTGGCCGACGAACCCACCACCGCGCTGGACGTGACCATCCAGGCGCAGATCCTCGATTTGTTGCGCGACCTCAAGCAGCGCCTGGGCATGGCGATTTTGCTCATCACGCACAACCTCGGCATTGTCGGCGACATGGCCGACCGGGTGGCGGTGATGTATGCCGGGCAGATCGTTGAGCTGTCACCCGCGACGGAGTTGCTCCGCCGTCCGTTGCATCCCTACACCCGGGCGCTGATGAATTCCGTGCCCAAGCTCAGCGGTGGCGCCAACCGGCTTTCGGCCATCCCGGGTAACGTCCCGCGCATCGGTAATTTCCCGCCCGGCTGTCGTTTCGCCCCACGTTGTCCGATTGCCAAACCGGAATGTTCTGAAAAAATTCCCGAACTGGTCGAGGTTGAACCCGGGCGTTTTGTGAGATGTCCGTTCTGGAAAACCACATGAGCCTGCTCGAAGTCAAAAATCTAAAAGTCTATTTCCCGGTGAAACACGGGATGTTCAGCCGCGTCCGCGAATTCGTGAAGGCGGTGGATGACGTGAGCTTCGCCATCGAGCCCGGTGAAACTCTCGGCCTGGTCGGCGAGAGCGGCTGCGGCAAGACGACCCTTGGCCGCGCCATCGTCCGGCTGGTCGAGCCGACCGCCGGCAGCGTTTTGCTCAACGGCGAGGACATCACCCAAATGGGCGGCGCGGCCTTGCGGGCGCGGCGCCGGAAGTTCCAGATGATTTTTCAGGATCCCTACGGCTCGCTCAATCCACGCATGACCGTCGAGCAAATCGTCGGCGAGGCACTCGACATCCATCAATTGACGGACAGTTCGTCGGCGAGGCAAAAGCGCATTGCGGAATTGCTCAAGGCTGTCGGCCTCGACGCGGTTTATGCGCAGCGTTATCCGCACGAATTCAGCGGCGGCCAGCGGCAGCGCATCGGCATCGCGCGCGCGCTGGCGGTCGAGCCGGAACTGATCATCTGCGACGAGCCGGTGAGCGCGCTGGATGTCTCGGTGCAGGCGCAGATCATTAATCTGCTCCAGGATTTACAGCAACAACGCGGCATCGCCTATCTTTTCATCGCGCACGACCTCGCGGTAGTGGAGCACATCAGCCGCCGGGTGATGGTGATGTACCTCGGCAAGATCGTGGAATTGGCGGACGCCAAATCCATCATCGGCGAACCCCAGCATCCCTACACGCAGGCATTGATCTCCGCCATTCCGGAAGTGGACCCGGAATCAAAACGGCAGCGCATTATTTTGCCGGGTGACGTGCCATCACCGATTCATCCGCCGGACGGTTGTCCATTCCATCCGCGCTGTCCGATTGCGGAAGCACGATGCCGGACGGAAGTCCCGGCGCTCCGGGAAGTCAAAAAAGATGAATTGGCCGCCTGCCATCTGGCGGGCACCAGGATCGCCGCGAAGCGGTAAATTCATTTTACTTCCGGCAGGCGGCCGCCGATTTCAAAATCGTGCTGGCCTTTGGCCTTTCCGGCGGTCACAAACAGGCGGTAGGCGACATTCGTCTGGAGCGTTTGGGCGCCGGAACCGGCGATTGCGGGTTTCATGCCGCGGATGGACTGGCCATAGGCAAAAATCTTCACCGGCTCGGAACGGGAGTCGGAGACCAGATGCCAGACGGGCAGGACGCTATGGTTCGTCTGCCATTCGGCGAGGGGAACAGCCTTGATTTCGGTGAGTTTGAACTGTTGGTTGAGGCTGAAGGTCAAAGATGGCGGCGCATTGGCCGGCTGGAGCCGCGAACGCAAATTGCGGCTGGCGTGGGCAATTTGAATGGTCTGGGGTTGAAACCAACCGGTAAAAAAACAGGCGTAAACGGTGCCCAGGACCAGCGCCACGATGATCAGCAACCGGCTTTCTTTTATCATAAATTAGTTGATTATTGTAACTCGACCGTCGCGCTGACCGTCGAATTAGCTGTTCAGACGCGCCAAAGGATTAAACGGTTATGAAAATAGCGGGGAAACGGTCATTGGCCAGGCGCGAAATCGTTTTTCGCGCTCACGGCGCCTTCACCCTGATTGAATTACTGGTGGTGATCGCCATCATCGCAATTCTGGCGGCGATGTTGTTGCCGGCGTTGACCCGGGCCAAGGAGGCGGGCAAACGCATTGCCTGCCTGAACAACCTGCACCAGTTTGGCATCTCCCTGAAGCTTTACATGGCCGATTACAGCGACCAGTTTCCCCATCGTAAGAACCAGGGCCGTTGGCCACAGCAGATGTACGAAAGTTACGGCCGGAATTTGAAAATGCTCCTGTGTCCCAGCGAGACCACCAACACGCCCAACACGTACGAGGCGGACACGATCCATTATCCTGCCGACGCCGCCCCGCGCAGCTATCTCATCAATGGGTTCAACGATTATTACGCAGGCGAGTTCAACCTTGCTCCCGGCGACTGGCCGGCGCTGGAAAACGCCATGGCCCAGAATGCCACGTCCCTGAAAGAAGCCAATGTGCGTTATCCTTCCGAAACGGTCGTCCTGGGGGAAAAGCGATCCGACGCGGGCGATTATTACATGGACGTTTATGAAAACGGCGGAAACGATTTCACCGGGGTGGCCGAGCAATGCCGGCATGACAGCCACGGTGCCAGTTCACAAACCGGCGGTTCGAATTTTGCCCTGGCCGACGGCAGCGCCCGGTTCATCAAGTTTCCCCAAGCCTTGGATCCGCTGAACATCTGGTGCGTCGGCGACGCCGACCGGACAGCCAATGCAGTGGCTTATTGAGTCCGGGTTGAAGCGTGGGGCGGGCGATGGGAATCGAACCCGCCGCTCATTTCACGCCTTGCGCCACAGCTTCACTTCCGCGCTGGCCAATCAAAACGTATCATCTGAATTGCGGATGAAGCTGACGGGCCACAAGACCGCTGGCGAACATCAAAAATACACACATCACGAAATGGACAATCTCCGCGCCGCCGTGAAAAAAATCCCGTCCCTTGGCTGATTTGAACGTAATTGACAACGGCAAACCTCTGTGATACCATCTTGATACTGAAATGCCGCGCAAAGTGCGACAACTGATAGCCGACCTGGAAAAAGCCGGTTTTGTGAACCGGGGTGGCAAGGGTAGCCATCGGAACTACATTCATCCGACCGGGGCGCGCGTCACCATTAGCGGACAGCCCGGTTACGATGCCCAGCCCTATCAGGAACGGCAAGTGCGGCGGCAGATTGAGGAAAGCCAAAAATGAAAAAAACCGAATTGAAAGCCAAGGCCGCCCGTTACTTGAAAATCGTGGAATGGACCGATGAAGACGGCTGTTTTGTGGGCAGTGCGCCGCCCTTGATCGGGCAATGCTGCCACGGCAAGGATGAAACCAAGGTCTATGCCGAATTGTGTCAGATCGTGGATGAATGGATTGAAGTTTTGGAAGGCGAAGGTCACAAGCTGCCCGAACCGTTGGCCGCGAAAAAATTCAGCGGCAAGTTTGTGTTGCGCGTGGAGCCGGCCTTGCACCGCCGCCTTGCCGCCAAAGCCCTTGCCGCCGGGGAAAGCCTCAACAGCTTTTGCGCCCAGACTCTCGTGAAGGCGTGAAAGCCAGGGTCAGTATCGGTTACCGCACCAGCCAACGGCTGCGCAAACGGGTGGAAGAAATCTTTGGCTGGATGAAAACGGTGGGTGGTTTCAGGCGCACCCGCTATCGCGGGATGGAACGGACGCAAGCCTGGGCCTATTTTGTGGCCGGAACTTACAATCTGCTCCGAATAACTAACCTGGGCTTGAGTTTGCAGGCCGGATGAAGGCGGCAGAATGTCCTCGGACGGTTTGAACCAGTCGAAAACCTCGGGTGAACGCAGCGGTTGGAAGATCAGCCGGGGAAAAACTTCGCGCTGGACAGCGGTGGGCAACGGATTTAACCATGGAAAAAATGATTCAGACAAAAATCACCTGTTTCTCAGCGGCCTGTTAGGCATCTTCATCGTCACTCCAAGGCATGGCCGGTAATTGCTCTAACCGCTGAATAAACGGAGCCTCATCAAACGTTTGTTTGTTCTTGGCTATCTCGAACATCTCAGCGGCGACCACGCATGTGATCAAACGCTTGGCTTCAGCGGAAGAATGCCCGTCTCGTTGAAGTCGCTCATAAGTCTGGCGCGTCGCGGCGGGATTGCCGTCACGAATCTGGTTGTCCACCACCTCAAAAAACAAGGCGCGCAATCTGTCAGGTGTTTTATCTATAAAGTCAGGGCTTGTCTGATGCCTAACTGTGATTATACAACTGCGGTTCGTATATCCGGTTCGTATATTGATTCATGCTAATTAAGGTTCTTCGCTATTTTCGGTGGAATTAGATTTGGGGGAAGCGGAGCTTCCCGGAG
>CAZKTW010000156.1:0-9006 GCA_964555775.1 uncultured Bifidobacteriaceae bacterium
TTGAAATCTGGCTGGAAGGCGACCATTACAAATGGCGGGCCATGCGGACCAACGGTGTGGCGGAACGTTTTTGCACGGGCAACGCCAGCCCCCTGGACAAGTTCAAGGCCTGGGCGGCGACCGTGCCGCATACGCTCCGCAATCCACTTTATCACTGGACGCACCTGGAATTGAAGCGTTATTTCGGCATCACGGATTTGCTCGATGAAAAGACCGCCGACAAGATCTGGAAGCGGGCCAATGAAAAACTGGCCGGACCGGAACTGACCACCCAGGGCATCCTGAAAAAATTCAAGGTCAAGGTGGTCTGCACCACGGACGATCCGGTGGACAATCTGGAGCATCATCGCGCTTTTGCGTCCAAGGGTCATCCGACAAAAATGTTTCCCGCCTTCCGTCCGGACAAGGCGCTGGCGATCCATCAGCCCGCCGGGTTCAACCCGTGGGTGGAACAGCTGGCCGCCGCCAGCAACGTGGACATCAACAGTTTTTCAGCGTTTGTCATCGCGCTCAAGAAACGGCACGACTTTTTCCATTCGCAGGGCTGCCGGCTGTCCGACCACGGCATGAACCATTGTTTTGCGGATTTTTGTTCCGAGAAAACCGCCGCGGAAATTTTCAACCGGGTCCGGCGCGGCGAAGTGGTTTCCGCGCTGGAACACGGGCAATTCGCGTCGTTCATGATGTTGTTCTTTGGCAAACTCGACGCCGCCCGGGGTTGGACCAAACAGCTTCACCTGGGTGCGTTGCGCAGCAACAACACGCGGCTGCTCAAACAGCTTGGCCCGGACACCGGCTTCGATTCCATTGGCGATTTTCCGCAATGCCAGGCCCTCGCCGCCTATCTCGACCGGCTCGACCAGGAAAATGCGCTGCCGAAAACCATCGTTTACAATTTGAATCCGGCGGACAATTACGCGTTTGCCACGATGATTGGGAATTTTCAGGACGGCACCATTCCCGGCAAAATTCAGTACGGTTCAGGTTGGTGGTTTTTGGACCAGCGGGAAGGCATGGAATGGCAGATGAACGCCTTGTCGAGTCTCGGCCTGCTTTCCCGTTTCATCGGCATGATCACGGACTCGCGATCGTTCATGTCCTATCCGCGCCATGAATATTTCCGGCGCACGCTCTGCAATCTGATCGGGAGTGACGTGGAAAGTGGCCTCATTCCCAACGATGAAAAACTGGTGGGTCCCATGATCCGCAACATCTGCTACGCCAACGCCGCCAACTACATGAGTTTCCCCGGGGTGAAATTGAAGTAAGCCGGCGGTTTTATCGGATTCAACTTGGACGCGAACCTCCAACCTGCGGTTTCCGTCTTAAATCAAGAGCATGAGAAAATTCCAGGCCGTTTGCCTTGTCGCATGGCTGGCAACCCCGTGGCTGCGCGCGGAACAGGTGGAATGGGCGCAGGTACCTGAAATTCTGGCGCGCATCCAGGCGCCGGTTTTTCCCGCACGTGATTTTGCCATCACGAATTATGGCGCGACGGCGGGTGACAAAACGGATTGCACCGCGGCGATCGGCAGGGCGATTGATGCCTGTGCCGGGTCCGGCGGCGGACGGGTGATGGTCCCGCCCGGGGAATTTCTCACCGGGCCAATCCATCTGAAAAGCAACGTGGAACTGCATCTGGACAAGGACGCCACATTGAAGTTCAGCACCAATTTCAGTGCGTATTTACCCGCGGTATTCAGCCGTTTCGAAAGCGTCGAATGTTATAATTATTCGCCCTTCATTTATGCCTTCGGTCAGCGAAACATCGCGGTGACCGGTGAAGGCACGTTGGATGGCCAGGCCACCGACGAAAACTGGCTGGCGTGGAAGGGGAAAAAAGGTGTCGATGCCGGCACGCAAAAAGCAGCCAATGAACGGCTCAAAAAAATGGCCGTGGACAGGGTGCCCGTCGAGCAGCGCCGTTTCGGCGAAGGCGATTATCTGCGCCCGAACTTCATCCAGTTCAACCGTTGCCGCAACGTGATGGTGGAAGGGGTCCACATCCGCAACTCGCCCATGTGGGAGATCAATCCGGTGTTGTGCACCAATGTCATCGTGCGGGGCGTGGATATCGTTTCGCACGGCGCGAACAACGACGGGTGCGATCCGGAAAGCTGCCGTGATGTGCTGATTGAAAAATGCCTGTTCGACACGGGCGATGACTGCATTGCCATCAAGTCCGGTCGCAACGACGACGGCCGGCGCATCGGCGTACCCTCGGTGAACCTGATCATCCGCGACTGCACGATGCGCGATGGCCACGCCGGCACCGCCATCGGCAGCGAAATTTCCGGCGGTTGCAGCAATGTGTTCGTGGAGAACTGTGAGATGAGCAGCCCGCGGTTGAACTGCGCCTTGCGATTGAAGTCGAACGCCGCGCGGGGAGGGGTGCTGCAAAACATCTTCATGCGGAACGTGAACGTG
Organism: uncultured Bifidobacteriaceae bacterium; assembly: GCA_964555775.1. Lineage (GTDB taxonomy): Bacteria > Verrucomicrobiota > Verrucomicrobiia > Limisphaerales > UBA11358 > UBA11358. The sequence continues at coordinate 2,428 of CAZKTW010000156.1, forward strand.
GGGCAGGTGGCGGATTCCGTTTTGCAGATTGATTTTCTTTACGAGGAAGGCACCAACGGGATTTACCAGCCGGTTGCGCGCAACATCGTAATGGAAAATATCACTGTCGCCCGGACGCCGCGGGTGCTGAATATCCGGGGATTTCCCGGCGCCGAAATCAGCAACGTGCGGATTTATAACTCAAGCTTCAAGCAGGTGGCCAAACCAGATGTCCTCCAGGATGCCGACGTGAAACTGGTGAACTGCTCGCTGGAACCGGCAAAGTAACCTGAACCGGGTTGAGGGACGTTTGCCAATCCGGTTTTGGCGGCGCCAACGCAGCCCGCCCTGCGCCGAATGACACGACCGACAATACCACTGCCAACGGGTCCGTCTTTCTCCGGCTGGTGTATCCGTGAGGGCCGGTCAAATCATTTCGGGCTTTTTTTCCGGTAGTCGCCGCGGCTGAAATATTTTTCCAGCCAGACGTAAAGGCAGATGAAAAGGTAGCGGCTGCCCATTTCCCGCATCATCAGCTTGGCCTGGCCGGTGTGCCGGTTGCGCCAGGTGATGGGCATGACGGTCCAGGAATATCCCCGCACAATCGCCTTGAGCGGCAGTTCCACGGTGAGATTGAAATGGGGCGGGATCAATGGCCGGCACCCGTCAATCACCTCCCGCCGGTAGGCCTTGAAAGCGTTTGTCGTGTCGTTCAGCCGGATGGCAAAAAGGGTTTTGAGGCAGAAGTTGGCCACGCGCTTGATGAGCAGCTTGATTCGGGGATAATCAACGGTGCCGCCACCCTTCACAAAGCGGCTGCCAAACACACAATCCCAGCCCTGGTTCATTGCCTCCCAGTAACGGACTACGTCCCGGCAATCATCGGATTAATCTGCCATCATGATGACCACGGCATCGCCTTTCATGTGATCAAGTCCATGGACCACCGCGCGCCCCAAGCCGTGCAGATCCTCGCTTTTTATCGGAACCAGCTCGGGAAGGCGGATCTGGGTCTGGGTGAGCAGTTCCCAGGTGTGGTCGGTGCTGCCGTCATCCACGACGATGATTTCATGCGGCACGTTATGCAGCCGCAATTCCAGATGGAGATGCTCCACGCTGGAACAGATGCACCCTTCCTCATTGCGCGCGGGAATGACCACCGACAATAATGAGACCGGGCGGGGTTGAAGAATTGGATCGCTCATGCGCCCTCGGATAAATCCAGCCACTCCGGATGTTGTTCGGCGTGGGTGGCAATTTCATCAAAAATGCCCTCCAGCTTCGTGGCCGGCCGCCAGTTCCATTCCGCCGCCGCCAGCGCCGGGTCCAGCACGAGCCAGGGCACGTCGAAACGCCGGGGGGTCGGGTCGCCCTGGTCCGGCTTGCCGAACTGGCCCGCGCCCGCCAGGACGCCACAACGGTCGATGAACACCGGGAAATTCAAGGCCAGTCCGTTTTCCAAAATCAACAGTTCCCAGGCCAGCTTGGCGCTCCCGTAGTGCGAGAGTGGCGGCGCGGTCGAAAAATCCTCGGTCACGCCTGCCGGGGAAAGCCCCGGTTCACGCGCTTCGGTAAAACACGGAACGAACGCCTGTTTTTTTACCTCCACCAGCAGGGCGGCCAGCCGGGCCGCCTAGTAAACGTGGCTGGTCCCGAGCATGACGAACCCGGCCCCATGCCGTTTGCAATATTCAAGGAGGGGCAGCGTGCCGACCAGATTGTGCTCCATTAATTGCCGGCTCTTGGTTTGACCCGCAACACCGGCCAGAACGCTGGGATTGGACGCTGCATCAATGACCCAATCTACTTTGGGCAAATCCTCCAGATCGCTTGGATTGCGAATATCGCCGTGCCGGAAAACAATGCTTTGCTGTTGAGGCGTTGCCGGTTCTGCTCGCTGCCCGGGCGGCTCAGGTTGTCAAGCCCGATGATTTCGAGATTCTCGATCTGGTGTTTCAATTCCGACGCCAACAAATACACAAATGCCGGTGATCAGGATTTTCATGGGTGCTGCGCAGGTGTCATTTGGATTTGAACCGTGCCAGTCCCGGCAAGGGTAATATCTTGTGCCAAGGTATCAAGTTGATTCAAGTCCGCAGTTGGGATGGGGGCGCATCTTGACACTGTTCTTAAATTTCAAGTTGGCCAATATAACCCCTTTGTCCCGGACAGGCGGGACGCGCTGTCCTACCTTGGCGGCGAAGCCGGCAGAAATGTAGGGCAGGCGTCTCGCCTGCCCCTGCGGTTAGAACAGTGTCAAGATTGGGATCGTCGGGGCGACACATTTTGCCGGACAACGGAAAGCCGGATGGTCTTACTGCCCGCTTTTCGGATTCCAACCGTCCGTGCCGACGAGAACTTTTTCCGACGTAATCGCCGCGGCTTCGGCCTTTGTCAATTGCTTTGCCCAGTCCACGCGCTGCCGCAGATTCCCGCTGAGACCGGTGCTGTTGAATTCGGCATAACGCGCCGTCTGATGGGTGTCGGGCTTTTTCCAATCGTTCCAGCCATCCGGCCGGATCACTTCGGACATTTCCGTGTTCAAGAAAATCGTGCTCGCATAATTTCGCCAGGGCCGGCCCAGATAAGTCCGCGTCTCGGGCGGGTCACCGGTGATTGTGCAATTCGAAAAGACAAATCCAAACGGCTGGTCGGCCGGCGTGGAGGCGGCGGTGATGCAGCCGTTACCCAGACATTGAAGGTGGCATTGCTCGAACCACGCCGTCGCCGCGCCGAAGATGAAATCCACGTGCCCGGCGATATAACAATTCTCAAAATACTGCCGGCCGCGGTTCAACAGGACCGTGTCCTGCCAGCCCAGAATACGGCAGTTGTGAAACGCCGCCCGGTCGCCGTCCACGCGGATGGCCAGCGCCTGTCCAACGGCACCAGCGGAATTTTCGAACGTGATGTTTTCCGCCGTGAAATCATCCGCATCCACCGTTGCCGTGGGGGTATGGAAGGTGCCGAGAGGTTTGCCGTCAAAGTTGGTGAGGTTGGCGGACAAATCGTAGGTGATCACGGTGGTGGCCGGATCTTCGCCCGCCAGTTTGAAAAAGCGTTTCTCCCGTTGCACATAAATCAATTCCTTGTAGGTGCCCGGCTTGACGTGAATGATCACCGGGTTGGTGCGGCTGCCGGAAGGCACGGACATGATGGCCGTTTGCACATTGGTGAACTGGCCGCTGCCATCAGCGGCGACGACCAGGTTGATGGGGTGGGCGGCCGATTGGCTTGGCGCGTTTGACCGGCAGCCTGCGCTCAGGCCCGAACAAATCAAGGCGCACAACCCGATTCGCTTCATGGCGGGCGTAGCGGCATTCGGCAGAAAGCCGGACCATTCAATTTCCCAAAGAAATGCGGCGGTCTGCAGACACACCGCGGCGATAGACCAGAGTTTTTCAAAGGTCTTGTTTTGTATCATGGACGGGAATTAATAAATTCACGTTGCGCATTGGCAAGCGTGAATTGACACGCAAGAAGGAGCAAATGGCTATTTGGCCGCACCCAAGGGTTCGAAGATCTCGGTTCCGTTTTTTTCGGGCGGCGCGAAGTCGGCGCTGCAATGTTCGCAGTGTTCGCCGTCCACCACGCGGAGTTTTTTGCAATGGGGGCAGGGTTCCCGCGCCGGCCATTCCTCCACGCTTAACTGGGCCAGCAAACCGGGGATGCCGAAGCAGAGTTGGAACGCCGCCCAACCCAGACGCGCCGGCAGTGAAAGATTGTATCGCCGCCCGAGCCACCAGCCAATCGGAAGGCAGACCAATGCTGCTGCCAGACTGAAATGTACCAACACCCACGGGATGGCCGATGGCCAGGGGTCCCCTTCAAACAAAGGAATTATTACAAACAATGCCGGAGGCATGGCCAGGCTCATCAGCTTGTCTTCGCGAACAAATTTGAAAGGATGGTAAGACAAATTCGGTAAATCGATGCTCTTCAACACGCGGCCATCCTGGTCAAGCCAGGTCACATGCTCGGGGAGCTTGCCGCCGGATTTGTCCTGCAGCCACCAGGCCGGACTGGTCCAGAGCGCAAACTGGTTGGTTGATTCCAGACAGGCGACCGTCACATGGTTGTATTTAGGATAGGCCGGCGCGGCCCGCCATAATTCCTTGCCATCCGGAGCCAGAAGATGAACGTAACAGCGCGTGACCACAATGATGTAGTTCCAATCATAGCCGTTGATCCAAACTTCATGAACCGCGCCAATGATCCTGTCCGATGAATTGGTTGCCGGCGCGGCCGCCTGGCAGTTCTCGTTGGTAATGGTAAAGAGCGCCTTGACCTGGCGATGTTCCGGGTAGGGTTGATAAATTGTCCGGGCATCGCGGAGAACCACTCCTTGAAGCGGCTCGTTATAACCCGCCCGGTCGAAATGATCGCCGTTGCCGGTCAGGTCCTTGGAAAAACCGTCCGGTCCCAGACTGCCGATAAACTGCCGGGTCTTTTTGTCGTAACCCGCCAGCCGTCCATTCCGGTTGCAATAAAACCAGAATTCGTCCGCCGTTTCCCGCCAGAAAGTGAACCGGTTGCAGGAATTGTTAAACCAGGTATCGCGGTAAGCCTCGGCAGGATTATAAAAGGAGGGCCAGAGCGTGTTCTCATAACATTTGCGCTGGTCGAACTCCGCCAATTTCGGCGCGCTGCCGGTCTTCGGATCCACCAGCGGTTTGCCCTCCAGGTCCGCAATCTCCGGCTCCCAGCCCTCTTTGCGGGATGTGATTTTGTAAATCGTGCCGTCCTTGTTCATTCGATAATACGGCGGCGCGGGCTCATAGGTTTGCCGCGGGACCTTAATCAGCAAGAGGGCCGCAAAACCAATAACGATTGCGCACCCCGGCATGAGCGCGGCAATCAGCGCCGGTTTGCCTGGCACCGGCTGGCTGCAGTAATAACCGTTGCTGTGGAAACCACCCCAGACCGCCGTCGCAAGGATGCCGCCGCTGATCAGGATGACCGCCAGCACCTGCCAGAAATGCGGCACAAGCATGATTGTCATGGAAACAATCACGGCTGTCCCCAATCCCAGCGCGCGGCTGGCATACCAGCGCGCCTGCCGGAGACCCGTCAGCATTCCGGCAAAATAATAAACCATGCCTGAAATGAAGAAAACAGCGACCGGCCAGAGTACGGCCCATTCAAACGGTGCGGCGACGTGGCCGGGTGCCAGCGCCCAGAGGAGATAGCCGGCCAATGGCAGGCCCGCGACCAGAAGGTAAAGCATCAGCCCGGCCAGGATTTTGCCGAAGAAAATTTGAGTGCGAGTGGCCGGGCGATGCACCAGAAACGCCCACAGGTCACGTTGCCGTTCGTTGTGAATTTGGAACCAGCCCAGAATGGCGCCAAACGTGGCGCATACAATGCCGCTCACCGTCCAGAATCCGCCCGAAACCAAGGGTTGCATCATTACCACCTCCCTTTGGCCCTGGCCTCCGGCCGCCACGGACTGCATCCAGTGCGAATAGGTGTGAATATTCAGCGCCAGAATCGCCGAATAGATAATCAAACCGAGCATGGCCAGTTTCAGGTTTTCCCGCAGTTCTTTTTGAATCAAAGCTCTCATGGTTGCGCCTCCGTTTCCGCCAGAATGAATGATTTCTCTCCGCGTTCGCCCAGATAGCTGATGAAGGCGTCCTCCAGGCTGATGGGCAGGGGTTCCATCTGGGTCGGGCCCAGCGCCCGCAGCGCCTGTTCGGTCGCGTCGTTGTAATGCATGCAAATGAGCCGGAGCTCGCCCTCCGCCCGGAACGCCTGGAGCAGACCCGGAATGTGCGGCACCGGCGGCGGCGCGCCGGGAAAACGAAGCCTCACCTGCTGCACACTGTTCCGGAACGTCTCCAGCGAACAACAGACCCGCAGGACGCTCCGGTCGAGAATGGCAATGTAATCCGCCACGCGCTCGACGTCGGCCAGTTGGTGCGACGAGAAGAAGATCGTCCGATCCGACCGGCGCGTGAGATAAATCATGGATTCAATCAGCGACCGGTGCGCCACCGGATCCAATCCGAGTGCCGGATCGTCCAGGACCAGCAGTTCCGGTTCCGGCGCCAGCGTCAGTCCCAGGCAGAGGCCCGCCCGCTCGCCTCGCGACAGATCCTTCACCCGCGCGGTCGGCTTGAGGTTGAAATGCCCGATGACTCCACGAAAGATTTTTTCGTTCCAGCGCGGATAGAACCGCGATTGAAATTCGCCGCATTCCCTGACACTCATCCAGCCGTAAAGCTGGTGTTCCTCGGTCAAATAGCCGATGCGCGCCCGGGCTTCCGGCGGCAGGGAGCGGATGTCGTATCCCAGAACACCGCCGGTTCCGCGGGTCGGTTCGAGCAACCCCAACAACATGCGGATGGTCGTGGTTTTGCCGGAACCGTTCCGGCCCAGAAACGCAAACACACTTCCGCGCGGTACCTCCAGATTCAGATCCTGAACCGCCGGCTTTTTGTCGAAATACCGGGTCAAACCGCGGGTAGAAATAACGGATTGCTCATTCATCGCTTCGGTTGCCTCCTTTCGGGCTTTTCCACTGTCCCAGCTTCTTTTCAAATGCCTCCCGCAATTCCCCATGGGTGAAATCCATCGCCATCGCCTCGCCGATGGCCG
>CAZKTW010000157.1:0-9002 GCA_964555775.1 uncultured Bifidobacteriaceae bacterium
TGCTCCGAGCGAAGGCTGGTGCGCGAGGCGGGGGTCGAACCCACAACCTTCGGCTCCGGAGGCCGACGCTCTATCCAATTGAGCTACTCGCGCAGGGCCAGTCCACAATACGCACCCGCGCCCCTTACCTCAAATGGAATCTACAGGCATTTCGCGCGCGGCCCCCGGGGTTCACTGGGTCTGCCGGATGGATTCCAGAAGCGGATGGTTTTCCTTTTTCCACTTTTCAAACCGCGCCTGTTGTTCCGGGGTCAACAGCGCGGTGATCTGTTCATTCGCATTGCTGAGCACCAGCACCACCCTCGGGCGGAATTCCCGCCGGAGATCCTTCAACTGATTGTGCGTGTCCGACATGATATCGCGCAGCTTCACCCGTTGATCGCCGTCCAGCCGGAGCCGGAACGCCAGGTTGCGCTCCAGGCGGCTTTGTATGATTTCAGGATGGGTGATCGCTTCGCTCACGGCCCGGCGCACCACCACCCGCGTGCCGACCACCCCCACCGCCAGGCCTGCCAGAAACACGAGCGCCACCAGCAACAATGATTTGAAGGTTTTCATAATCAGAATTCATTTGGCGGCAAAAACCATTGGGCGGAAATTTGCGACACGCCGTCACCCACGTCCGGCACGCCCGCCGCCGTCAGCCCCCAATCTGCCGCCACACTAAACGCAATGATGGCCGCCGCCGTCCAGGCCAGCCGTGGGAACAGCAAATTCAACTGGTCGAAAATCGAAAGGGTTTCCGGCTTCTCCGCGGACCGTCCGGTGCGAATGGCGCGCAACACATTTGCAGCCAGATCTTCCGAGGGCGCGGGGGCGGCTTCCTTTCGCACCACGGCAAACAGTTGCTTCCATTTTCGTTCGTTCATAATTTCACCAGTTTTTCCAGGGCCCGCTTCAGTTTTGCGCGCGCCCGCATGGCCCGCACGCGCACGGCCACACCCGAGGTCCCGGTGACCGCACTGATTTCCTTCACGCTTCGCCCCTCGATTTCCTGCATCGTGATGACGACACGATCGGCGGGCGAAAGTGCACGCAGGGCCAGGTCCAGTATTTCCGCGGCCGCCCGACCGTCCAGTTCGTCCTTTTCGTCATCGCGGCGCAGCCAGTCCAGCGCATCTTCACCCAGTTCGGGCAACCCGATTTCATTTTGCCGCCGTTTTTCCTTCCGCAAATGGTCGAGCGCCACGCGTACGGCAATTCGCGACAACCAGTGCTCAAACGGCGCCCGGCCGTCGAATTGCTCCAGCGCGCGCCACGCCTTGACGAAGGTCTCCTGCGCCAGGTCTTCAATCTTGTGCGCGTCGCGTTCATAACGGTGCAAAATGGCAAAAACCCGCGACTGATGACGCCGGACGACTTCGGCGAAATCGTCCGGCGCGCCGTTGCGGATGCGTTCCAGCAATTCGGCATCGTCATTCACGGTTCAGTTGTCCGACGGTTCACCCAGGCGCGCAATGGCGCCGCCAACCTGGCTGTCGAAACGATTTTCCAGATCGGAGATTTGCCGGCGTTGTTCATCGGTCAGGATGGGCGCAATTTTGCCGTAAAGTTTCATGCGTTCAACCGCGAAATCAGCCTCGACGCCGGCGACCCTGGCCGAGGCGGCGCGCACGGCTGCTTCGTTCGCATCGCTGGCCCGGATGGCCTCACGCAGATTCCTCCGCGCGTCTTGCAACTGTCCGAGCAGCGCTGTCAGCGTGTCCTTGTCCGCCTTTAAAACGGTCCTAATCTGTGATTTTTGGTCATCGGTCAGGTTTAGTTTTTTGGCAAGGCGCTGAAGTATCTGGCCGTGTCCCAGCCTGGTTCCGGCGGCGGAATTGTCCCGGTTTTGCGCGAGCACAATGGTTAACCCGCCCACAAGGATCGCGGCAGCCGTTGTCATGGTCAGTAGTTTGATTGATTTCATACTGACATTGAATACGCAAATGAACGAAGAAATGTTACATCCGGTTCCGCGGGTAAAAACAAAAAGGGACGGCACATGGCCGTCCCGGTGCAACAAATGTCCCCCCAAATCAATTATCAATTTTGCGGCGGAGGCGCGGGCGCATTGGCATTGCCTCCCGGGGGCGGGCCGCCGGGGCGCCGGCCGCGTTGCTCTATCTTCTGCCATTTGTCAAACTGCTCTGGAGTCAGGACGGCCTTCATTTGGGCTGCGGCTTCTTCACGGGCGGATTGCAGTTTGGTCCGGCGATCCTCTGATGAGAGGCTGGTGTCGCTACGCAATTCACCCCTCTTTTTATCACGAGCCTCAAGGATGGGTTTGACCTTGGCTTTTTGGTCGTCGGTCAGATTCAATTGTTGGGCGAGCTGGTCAAGCGTGGGGCCCCTCATGCCTGGAGGACGTTGACCGGCAGCGGGAACCCCGGCCGCGGGAGTGGCCGGTGGCGTATTGGTGTCAGCCGCGCGCAGCGCCGGATTCCACGCGAGCAAATTGCCGGCGACAAGTGCGCCAATCATCATCGATTTCGTTACTTTCATAAGCTTTGGTTCGAATTTCATTATTCCCGGTGGCACCGCTCTCGGCGGAACCGCGGGATGTGTTTTGTCAGACGATGCCGGCTGGCAAAGGTTACAATCCCCGCATCACCCGGGCTGCCGCCTGGACTGTTTTCTCGATGTCCGCCCGGCTGTGTGCCGCGGAGATGAAACCGGCTTCGAACTGCGATGGCGCCAGATAAATTCCCTCCGCCAGCATCCCATGAAAAAATTTCTTGAACCGCCCGCGATCGCTCTTCATCGCCTCCTCCAGGTTTCCGACCGGGCCACTGGTGAAATAGGAACAGACCATCGAGCCGCAACGATTGAAGGTCACCGGTACCTTTGCCGATTTTGCGGCATCCTTCATCCCGGTTTCAAGCTGCTCGCCCAATTCTTCCAGTTTCGCGTAGCCGCCGCCGAACTGAAGCGGACTTGCAGGTGCAACCACCTTCCGCTTCGCGATCCTGGCGGTCGTCCCGGCTCCCAGTTCCTCCAGCGCTGCAATACCCGCCGCCATGGCCAGCGGGTTGCCGCTCAACGTGCCCGCCTGATATACCGGCCCCAGCGGCGCCAGCAAATCCATGATGTCCGCCCGCCCTCCGAACGCGCCCACCGGCAATCCACCACCGATGATTTTGCCGAGGCAGGTCAAATCCGGCTTGAGGCCGAATCGCTCCTGCGCGCCACCCGGCGCGAGGCGGAACCCCGTCATTACCTCGTCGAAAATCAGCAACGCGCCGTCTGCCCTTGTCACCTGGCTTAAATATTCCAGGTAACCCGGCTTGGGCAGATACAATCCCGCATTGCCCGGCACCGGTTCGACGATAATGCCGGCGATTTCATTTTTGTTCGCGGCAAAAGCAGCCTTGACCGCCTCAACGTCGTTGAAGGGCAAAACGATGGTGTGCTGGGTGAACGCCGCCGGCACCCCGGCGCTGTCTGGATAACCAAATGTGAGCGCGCCGCTGCCGGCCTTGACAAGCAAGGAATCCGCGTGGCCGTGATAACAGCCGTCGAACTTGATGATTTTGTCGCGCTGCGTGAACCCGCGCGCCAGCCGGATCGCCGACATGCACGCCTCGGTGCCGGAATTCGTCATGCGCACCTTCTGCACACTCGGCACGCGGGAACAAATCAACTTCGCCATCGTGACTTCCAAGGGATTGGGGATGCCGAAACTGGTGCCGTGATCGGCGGCGGCCTTGACGGCGGCAATGATTTTCGGATGGGCGTGGCCAAGAATGGCCGGCCCCCAGGTGCAGACGTAATCAATCAACTCGTTGCCGTCCACGTCCCAGATGTGCGCGCCTTTGGCCCGATTGACGAAGAACGGCTGACCGCCAACGGCGCGGAATGCGCGCACCGGCGAATTGACACCGCCAGGAATGTATTTCAACGCCTCGGCAAAAAGTTTGTCGGATTGGGTCCGTGACATCACCCGCAGCCTAACCAACAGACAACCGGAGCGGCGAGCACTTTTGCGCGACCGACGACCGGCCGGTTTCCGCGATTCGGGGATTGCGCCGGCAACCTGGCCGTCAATAAGCTGGGGAACCATGAACACCAGATTCCAGACCCGCCGGGACTTTATTAAAACCACCGCCCTTACCGCTGCCGCCCTGCCGCTGGTCGGAACCTTGACGCCGCGCGCTTTTGCCGCCGGGGCGGACAAAAAGCTCGGCGTGGCCCTGGTCGGCCTTGGCAGCCTCAGCACCTACCAGATTGCGCCCGCCTTGCAGAACACGAAATACTGCCGCCTCGCCGGCATCGTCACCGGCACGCCCGCCAAGGCCGAAAAATGGAAGGCCCAATACAGCCTGCCCGACCGGAGCATCTACAATTATGAGTCGATGGAGAAGATGGCCGACAACCCGGACATTGACATCGTTTATGTCGTCACGCCCAACGCCCTCCACGCTGAACACACCCTCAAGGCGGCCAAGGCCGGCAAACATGTGCTCTGCGAAAAGCCGATGGAAGTGTCGGCGGATAAATGCCAGCAAATGATTGACGCGTGTAAAAGGGCCGGCCGCCAGCTCGCCATTGGCTATCGCAGCCGGTTTGACCCGCACAACATCGAGTGCATCCGCCTCGCGCGGGAAAAGGTTTTTGGCGAGGTGCGGATCATCGAGGCCTGTTTTGACATCCACCTGGGGCAGTCTCTCGACGCATGGCGGTTGCACAAGGACCTGGCCGGAGGCGGTTGCCTCATGGACGTGGGCATTTACGCCTTACAGGCTACCCGATACCTCACCGGCGAGGAACCGAGCCTGGTTTCCGGAGTGGAAACCAAGACCGACCTGGTGAAATTCAAGGAAGTGGATGAATCCATTGTCTGGCAGGCGAAATTCCCGAGCGGCGTGATTGCCTATTGCAGTGCGAGTTATAATTCCGGCACCTTCGGCCGTTTCACCGTCAAGGCAGACAAGGGCTGGTTCGAATTGTATCCGGCTTTTTACTACAGCGGCAACCGCGGCCGGCGCAGTGACGGCCAGGAAATCCGGTATCCCGAGGTGGACACGCTCGGACAATATTACCAGTTTGCGGCCGAGATGGACGATTTCGCGCAATGCATCATGAACCACCAACCGACCCGGGTGCCCGGCGAAGAGGGCCTGCGCGACGTGAAAATCATGATGGCCATCTACGAGTCCGTCCGCACCGGCAAAACCGAGGACCTGGCCTGACCGCGGATTTGCGGGCGCGTTTTTTCCCGGCCTTCATCTGCGGATGAATGTGTCCGACAGCGAGCCTTTCTCGGTCCGGATGACGGTGCCGGGGCCGATGTTGTGCCGGGTGAACCAGCCGTCGCTGGTTTCCAAAACGTATTGAATATTGTCCACCGCCGCGACGACCGCATTGGTATCGTTCTTTTCCAGGTGATGAATTTCCGCGATGACGCCGTCCGGACCGATGTAGGCGGCGGAAATCGACTCCGGACAATTCTTCATCCAGAACGACGCGCGTTGCGGGACGGGCAACACAAACAGCATCGAGTCGGTCTCCTGGATGTTGGTGCGGAACATCATGCCGGTGTGTATCTGTTCATCGGTCAAGGCCATCTCCGCATCCATAACTTCCGCACCCAGATAAATTTTCAAGGTCGGCAACTTCGGTTGGGCCTGGGTCGGAAGCCGATCATCGACCGTTGGCGGCGGGACGGCGATTTCCGTTTTTGTGCAACCGGCCAACAACGACACAGCCCACAGCAGACTCACGAGATGTTTTGCACTTTTCACGCGGGCATCTTGCCAGAGACGGCGGCGATTTTCAACCCGTCAGAATCGCGTCAGAATCCCGAGGGAGCAGGCGTGGTTATCATCGGTCCCTGGTTGCCGGTTCGATCAACGGCAGGGCCGACAGCAGGTCAAAAATGGTGGCGCGCAGGTCAACTGCATTGCGCACATCTGCACCCGGGGTGACCACGGAAGCCCACAAAAGCACGTCTTGCGTGCGGGGATCGACAATGGCGATGGTGTGATCAATGGTGGCAGGAGATCCGACCGCAGCGGTTTCGCGGTTGGTGCCTGCCCCGGCCGTATCTCCGGCAAACACGGTCGTACCGACGGCAACGGCAACCAGCGGAGCACCCGTCCAGTTCCAAAGCAGACGTTTCCCCCGGCCGGCGGGCGTTTCCACAAGCACCGTCGATTCCATCAATACCAGGGCATCAGCCTGCGCCACCCCCAGTTTTTTCTGCAACTGCAGCAGCGGAGCTTTCAGTTTGTACCGGAACGGCTGGTCCAACGCTCCCGCACTGGCGGCCGTGCGGGCAGTTTGCGTCAGCCACCAGAACTCGACACGCACCTCATCCAACAATTGACGGGTTTCGGCATCGAATGTCGCCAGGTCGTTTTCGTCGCACAAGGCACGCGCCCCGCCGATCACTTGATATCCTCGATTGGTGAAGGTCGCAGCCAGGACCGCTGCGGTATCCTGGCCGGCGGCACTGGCAATCGGTCCCAACTCCCTGCTGGTCAGGCCGCTGTAGCTGCGGGCCGAGGTCGTAAACCAGATCGGCACGATCGCCATGCGTTTGTATGCCTTCGGATTTGCTTTCAATGACGCGTTGCTGATGGCCGTGATCTGCAGCCGGCCGGCCGGCGCGGTGCAACCTGCAGCCAGCAGCATCACCGTTCCCAGCATCAGCCAATTGGAGAGGTAAATGGGTTTCACACGTTTCTTTTTGGGCCGACAGTTTACGGGGATTGCGGTTGAAAATTAATCCGCCAGAGGGTGTTGCCCCCGTCGCCGACCAGCCACAACGCGCCTTCGCCCGCCGCCATGTCTCCGTACTCGCTGGTGTGCAACTGTACCTTCTCAACCACCTGGCCGCTGGCCACGTTGATCCGCGCAACATATTCCGGAGTCGCGACCCAGACCGACCCCCCGCCCAAGGCAAACCGGCCATCAAACCAGGTCTTGAACACCTTCGTTGCCTGCTTGTTGCCAGGATCGACCAAAACCAGCGCATTTGCCACGCCCAATGGTAAGCAGGCCTGCTTGGAAACCCAGACTCCACCCTCCCCGGCAGCCAGTTCCCCGATGGGGATGCCCGTCCCCAAGGGCACCCTCGCCACGACCTGATTGGTTTCCGTATCAATTTGAAAGAGAACATTCGTCTGCCATCCGAGAACCCAAACCGACCCCTCACCCACAGTCATCACCATGGGACTTTTATCCACGTCAATCGTGGCAGTAACCTGGCCCGTCCGCGGGTCAATTCGCGACACCATTCCCTTCTTGGGATTGGCGGCCCAAACACTTCCCGCACCGACCACCACGCTTTCGCATGTGATAGGAATCCGTGCAACCAATCCGCCGGTTTGCGGGTCAAGCTTCAGTAATTTGGAGCCGTCCGGAATCCACACGCCTCCTGCTCCGGCGGCAAACGAAGGGGAGCCGCGCACGTTTGGAATGACCGCTATGACCTGGTTCGATTTCGGATCAATCTTCAGCAACCGGCCGCCCTGCAAAACCCAGACAGCGCTTTCTCCAATGGCCAAACTTGCCCGGCCCGAGCCCAGGCGGATCGCCGCCTCCGGCCCAGGCCGCGTCGGCACCGCGGCTTCTTTGGGGGCGTGAGGCGGCGGCGGCCCGACCGTGATCGTTTGGTCGGACAGTCCCGCACAACCCGCCAAAAGCGCCGCGGCCGGCAGGAGCAGGACGAGTTTTCCCGGCTTCACCCCGCCAGCTTGCGGAAAGGCATGACTCTTTTCAATCAAACGTTGCTGCGGGTAGATACCGGCAGTCTAAAAAGCACACATTCTACAGCACACTGGTTTGGACTGGCGAGCCCGCCGCGACTTTAACACGGGACTCCGAAAGAAAACAAAACAGGCGGGCCGTTGCCGGCCCGACTGGGTGTGAATTCGTTTGCCGGAGGAGTTATTCCGGTTTGTCGTCCGCCGGCACTTCGTCGGCGGCATCGAAGGCGTGTTGCAACGCCACGAGGTCTTCGCCAGGCTTGAGGGCATCAAATATTTTCTGCTCTTCCTTCAGCCGTTCGACGGTGTCGCTGGCCGCCTTGATGGACATTGCCATGCGGGATCTTGAGCGCAAGCAGATGAAGATCCTGGAAGGCGGCACACATTATGCTTTTGACCAAAAAATGACGGGCCGTTCGTTTTGAGATTTTGTCTGCGACATTCTGATTCTGTTATGGTATATGTTGAGCCAGTGGATGTTAACAAGGAATAGAGATCCAAAAATGGTGCAGCGGATTGGATTTCAAACGGTGATGTTCTGACATCTGGTTGCATTATTGCCATGACGTACCAAATATAAATCTGCTGTTTAATGAGATTACTCCAACTCTTACCGTTTCCGTGGGCGTGCTGGATGGTCCTCGCATGGCTGCTGGGTGTACCCGTCGCCGGGAGTGCCCAAACCACATCTTTTTCTTTTTCCCTGGATGAACCATGCAAAACCAGTGCGGGAGTTTACAGGCCAGACGGCACGCTGGTCCGCACGTTGTGGAGCAAAGTTCGTTATGGCGCGGCAGGAACCTATTCCGCCGTCTGGGATGGACTGGATGACAACAGCAACCCCGCACCGGCGGGGGTTTACCAAATCAGGTTGCTTCAGCATAACACGGAATATGTTTGGGACGGGGCCATCGGAAACACCTCGGCGGAATTGTCCGGACCAACGGTTCATACCGGATTCTGGCCCATGCGAGACATGGCGATTGCGGGGACCAATGCTTTTTATGCATCCGGTTACAATGAAGGGAAATACGATTTTCGCTACTTCGTGACGACCGATCCGCAACGGGTCAAAAAAATCTGGGGGCCGGGCAGTAATCCGGGCAATATTTATGATCGAAATTGGAACTGGACGGCCACCGATGGCAAATGGGTCTATTTTGCGTGTAACGCAGCCACCGATCCGACCAATGGACAGGCCAGCACATATCCCGGCTTTATTGCGGCCTTCAATGTAAGCGATGACAGCCATGCCTATTTCACCAATGGCGTTCAAATTCCAAACGGGCCGGGTCCGAACGATATTTACAG
>CAZKTW010000158.1:0-8981 GCA_964555775.1 uncultured Bifidobacteriaceae bacterium
CGTAGAGGAGGGCGAACACCGCCTGGGCGGTCGCCGCATACGGCAATTCCTTGTAAGCACCTTCGATCGCGTCCTCAACGGCATCCGCCAGAAATTCCAGTTGGTCCACCAGATGCGGATATTTGGGCGCGTTGATTTGCGTAAATTCGAGTTTCCATTGGGGCAACTGGCGCAGGACTTTTTCGGCGATGACTGGCGTAATGGTCCCGGCGGCGCTGTTCACGAATTTTGCAATTTCAGGCATGTCGATGACAATCTAAGAAAACTCCCGGGCCGGCGAAAGCAAAAATGTGGTGACAAACGCGCTTCCATTGCCACCCCTGTTCTTGTTATGAACAGGCCGTGCAAGACCTCATCGCCAAAGCCGAAATGCTGCTGGAAGCACTGCCGTACATCCAGAAATTCAGCGGCGCGACGTTCGTGGTCAAATATGGCGGCAGTTTCATGGATTCGCCGGATGCCGACGTCCGCTCCAGCGTCGCCCGCGACATCGTTTTTCTCGAGGCGGTCGAAATCAACCCCGTCGTCGTTCATGGCGGCGGCAAGGCCATCACCCGCGCCATGGAAAAAGCCGGGTTGAAGGCGGACTTTATCCAGGGCCAGCGTGTGACCGACGAGGCAACGGTGAAAATTGTGGACGAAGTCTTGTCGGGCGAGATCAATCCGGAACTTGTCAAAACCATCAAGGAACTCGGGGGCAAACCCGTGGGCTTTGCCGGGCGGGACATTTTCAAATGCCGCAAACTCTGGCTCGACGACCGTGAAAACCCGGGCAAAAAGATGGACATCGGTTACGTCGGTGAAGTGGTGGAGGTCAACACCGCGCCCTTGAAGGAATGCATCTGGTCCGGTTTCACGCCGGTCATCAGCCCGACGGCGCTGGGAGAAGACGGAAAGATCTACAACTGTAACGCCGACGTAGCGGCCGCGCAGACCGCCATCGCGCTCAAGGCCCGGCGGCTGGTGTTCATGAGTGATGTTCCGGGCCTGCTGCGCGACCCAAAGCAACCCGACTCGATCATTCCCCATCTCCAGATCGGCGAGGTGGAAGCGTTGAAAAAATCGGGGGTGATCGACAAGGGGATGATTCCGAAAGCGGACAGCGCCGTGGCGGCCATCCAATCCGGCGTCGAAAAAGTTTCGTTTGTGGACGGCCGGGTGCCGCACGCCGTGTTGCTGGAAATCTTTACGGACGAAGGCGTCGGAACAGAAATCGTTTTGTAATGGTGTCCACACATTCTCCCGACTCCCTCTCCCCGCCAGAGCGGGGAGCAGGGCTGGGGTGAGGGGATTGGATCTTGAAAGACTCCTCACCCCGACCCTCTCCTCCTTTGGGGAGGAGAGGGAGAAAACGGGGGCAGTGGCGGCAGCACCCTTTTTGTAAGAAACCGAATTGATGAAGTTGTCGGGAAATGCGAATCTCTCAATGTGAACCAGGCCGCCTATATTTTGCGCGAGAATACCGGAACCTCCGGGATCGTGGAGACTGCCCGGACGGCGGCGGCCATACTGGCGGACCATGACATTCCGCATCTGATTGTGGGCGGACTGGCGGTACAGGAACACGGCTATCCGCGCGTGACCATCGACGTGGATATCGTTGTGCCTGACGTGCTGGAGGCGGTGGAATTTCTCACCGCCAGCCTCACCGGGCCATTTTATCGCGTGTCCGGAATCCATGACCGGGTGGAAGACCAGCGGAATGGAGTGATCATTGACTTGTTGCCGGCGGGAAAAGTTTTGAAAGCCGGCTGCAAAGTCCCCTTCCCCCAGCCGGGCCGGGTGGCCGAACAATTGCAAATCATATCGCTGGAGGAACTCATCGCGCTCAAGCTCGACAGTTGGGCTGGTTCACCGCTCCGCCGCCACAAGGACAAAACGGATGTTATTGAACTGATTAAATACCGCAAACTTCCCCGTGACCTTGCGGTCCATCCGGTTGTCCGCGCGCTCTACACGGAAACCTGGGATGCCTTGCAATCGGAGAAGTAAATTTCTTGTGTCCTTTGGGCTGCTTTGCAGTTAAAACAATCCGCCGATGAAAGAAATTGTTCCGCCGTCACCGCCACCGCTCGTTCACAACCAGTACGAGTCGGTGCGCGAATTGTTCAGCAAGAACGTTGTGCCGAGCTATGGCCGCTTCGAACTCCTGTTCAGCCACGGCGCCGGCAGTTATTTGTTCGATGTGGCGGGCAAGCGCTACCTCGACCTGGGCGCCGGCATCGCGGTCTGCTGCCTCGGCCATGCGCACCCGGCCATCACCGAGGCGCTGGTCGAGCAATCGCGCAAATTGATCCACGTTTCGAACCTGTATTTCACCGAACCGCAGGGCCGGCTCGCCGCCGAACTCGTCAAACGGCTTGGCGCGGGCAAATGCTTTTTTGCCAACAGCGGCGCGGAGGCCAACGAAGGCCTGTTCAAGGTGGCGCGCAAGTTCGGCCATGGCGAAGGCCGGTTTGAAATCCTGACGGCGACGAATTCCTTTCATGGCCGGACCCTCGCGGGAATTGCCGCGACCGGGCAGGACAAGGTTAAACAAGGTTTTGAACCGATGATGTCGGGTTTCCGGCACATCCCGTTCAATGATCTCGATGCGGCGCGCCAGGCGATTTCGCCCGCGACCGTTGCCATCCTGATTGAAGGGGTTCAAGGCGAAGGAGGGGTCACGCCGGCCACGCCGGAATATCTGCTCGGCCTGCGCGCCTTGTGCGACGAAAAGAAACTTTTATTGCTCCTGGATGGCGTCCAATGCGGCCATTACCGCACCGGCCGGTTCCAGAGTTTTCAGCGGATTCTGGAAAACATTCCTGGCGGCGAAAAATTCCTGCCGGATGGCCTTTCCATGGCCAAGTCGCTGGGCGGCGGATTTCCCATCGGCGCGTTCTGGGTGCGGTCGCCGTATGCGGATTTGCTGGGGCCAGGAACGCACGCCTCGACGTTTGGCGGCACGCCGCTTGCCTGCGCCGTGGCGCTCAAGATTCTTGAAGTCATCGAACGCGAGCGGTTGGATGAGCATGCCCGCAAACTTGGCGAATGGCTGAAACGGGAATTGGAACGGCTGGCGGCCACCTATCCGCAGGTGGTAAAACGAGCGCGCGGCCTGGGTTTCATGCTGGGCCTGGAATTGGTGGAAAAGGAAAAGATCACCGCGCTGGCCGGGAGCGACAAGACCGCGGCCGTGCAGGTGGTGAACCGCCTGCATGAAGCCGGCGTGCTGACGATTCCGGCGGGCACCCAGATCATCCGCCTGCTGCCGCCGCTGAATTTGAAGCCGCAAGAAGCCGGCGAAGGCATCGCGAAAATCGAGGAAGTAGTGAAATCGCTCGCGTGAAGATAAGCCGCACACCGGCCTCTCTCCTCAGAACGGGAAAGGGAGAATCGTCCGCCGCCGTTTTGATGTGCGAAAATCGGAGCTTTCAAGGCAAACACTTGAAAGCTGAGAACGAAGTTTGCTGTCCCCTCTCCCAGCGGGAGAGGACCAGGGTGAGGGTGAACGCGGCAACGAAGTGAAACGGCAATGTTGAAGCAAGCACCAGGAACAACTCGCATCGCCCGCAATCTGCGCCTGCGTGAATCCTGGGGTGAGCGGTTGATGTGGTCCTGGCTGCGCGACAGGCGTTTTGCCGAATACAAATTTCGCCGCCAACATCCGCTCGGACCCTATATCCTGGATTTCTTTTGTAACGGTGCAAAACTGGATATCGAGGTGGATGGTTTTCAACATGGCCTGCCGGAAAATCAGGTCAATGATGCTGCCCGTGATGCGTTTCTGGAAAATCAAGGCATCAAGGTGCTGCGGTTTTGGAGTTCGCATTTGAACCGAGACAAACAAGTCATCCGGGATAAGACTTGGCAGACCTTGCAGGAACGATCGCCGCAGCCGGTGCCGGGTTATTGCGTGCCAGGGAAAGCGACTTCAAGTGAAAATCAAGAACCATGAAACCTTCAGCCGCTCTCCCTCACCCCGACCCTCTCCCGCTGGAAGAGGGAGAATTCATCGCTACCGAAAGCGAACTCAAGGAACATTAATTGGTATGCACAGTTTTGAATCCGGCCATTCTGATGCACTGAAACATTTGTCCGCCACCGATCCTATTATGCGGCGGCTGATCCGGGATTTCGGTTCCTGCGGGCTGGAGCCGGAGACCCGCCGGTCGCCGTTCCAGTCGCTGGTGCAGGCGGTGGCCCACCAGCAACTCCACGGCACGGCGGCGAATACCATTCTCACCCGTTTCAAAAAACTGTTTCCGGGGCGCCGGTTTCCGCGGCCCGAAGACCTGATGTCGGTGACGGACACCCAATTGCGGGCCTGCGGATTTTCCTTCGCCAAAATTGCCTCGATCCGCGACATCGCGGCCAAAACGCTGGCCGGCGTGGTGCCGGCGTCGCGGCAGATCGTGAAATTATCCGACGACGACATTGTTGAACGATTGACCGAGGTTCGCGGCGTGGGGCGTTGGACGGTGGAAATGCTGCTGATCTTCCAATTGGGCCGTCCAGATGTCCTGCTGGCGGATGATTTCGGCGTGCGCACCGGGTTCCGCCATGCTTACAAAATGCCCGATCTGCCGGCGGTGAAGGAACTGCTCTCGTTTGGTGAACGCTGGCGTCCGCATCGCACCACGGCAGCCTGGTATCTCTGGCGGGCGGCGGATGCGGCGCGTAAAAAGAAGTGACGGCGCGCCGGACTTGGGTTAATTAGTTTTCTTTGGGTGAACCCCCAAAAACCTGAAAGATGAAACATCTATTGTCATTGGAAAAGCTGCCCCTCGCGGATTTTGATAAAATCCTCCGCGATACCGCCGTATTCAAACGTGAACGCGGCCGGCATTCAACCCAGCCCCTGGCCGGTCAGACCTGGGCGTTGATGTTTTCCAAATCATCCACGCGCACGCGGATTTCGTTCGAGGTCGGGATTCATGAGCTGGGCGGGCGGCCGATGTTTCTCAATCCCAACGACATTCAGTTGGGGCGCGGCGAGCCGATCAAGGACACCGCGCGCGTGATGGGCCGCATGATTCATGGCGCGGTGATCCGCACCTTCGCCCAGGCCGACGTCGAGGAATTTGCGAAATATTCGAACCTGCCGACCATCAACGCGCTGACCGATGACGAGCATCCCTGCCAGATTCTCGCGGACATCTTCACGTTCCAGGAAGAACGCGGGTCCATTCGCGGCAAGACCGTCGCGTTCATCGGCGACGGCGCGTGCAATGTGGCGAACTCCTGGGTCTGGACGGCGGCCAAACTCGGTTTTGAATTGCGCATTGCGGCGCCCAAAAAATTCCAACCGTCCGCCGCCTTGTTGAAGCGCGCCGGCGGCAAGATTTCCGTTTCCAGCGACACCCGGGCAACGGCGAAAGGCGCGGACCTGCTTTACACCGATGTATGGGTTTCGATGGGCAAGGAAGCCGAATCTAAAGAGCGCATCAAAATTCTGACGGGCTACCAGATCAATCAATCATTGGTGAAGCTGGCCAAACCCGGCGCCCTGGTGATGCATTGCCTGCCCGCGTATCGCGGCAATGAAATTGATGATGCAACGCTGGAAGCCAACGCGGACACCATCTTCGAGGAGGCGGAAAACCGGTTGCACGTGCAGAAGGCGATATTAAACTGGGCGGTTTCGTGATTTCGTGGCCGCGTTTGTGAAAACGCGGCAAACTATGGCGGTGTTCTCACGAACACCGCCATAATTCATGCCTTGGCAAACTGCCGGAGATATTTCACCGCGATTTTCAAATCCTTCGGCCACGGTGCGGTGATCGTCACGGCGGCACCAGTGATGGGGTGGGTGAGGCTCAATTCCTCGGCGTGGAGCGCGGCCCGGAACAGCAGCGGACGCTCCTCGTGTCCGGGTTTGAGCCGGAAATTCGGTTTGAGGCGTGATAGCCAGAGCGGCTTGCCGCCGTAAAGTCCATCACCAACCAGGGGCAGACCAACGTGACGCAAGTGGACGTGGATCTGGTGCGGGCGATTGGTGAGTGGCCGGCATTTCAGGAGTGTGTAACTGTGGCGGGGGAAGGTTTCCAGCACTTCAAATTGAGTCTTCGCCTTCTTGCCGGTCCTCGAATCCACGCGCATCAGGCCGGCCTGGAGCGGATGGGGAGCGAGTTTGGCCTCGACTTCAAACCGGCTTTCCGGCGGCGTGCCGCTGACGAGGGCGACAAAGGTTCGCACCGGTTTTTCCGAGCCAAAAAGGTTGGCCAGGGCGATGAGCGCGGGTTTGTTTTTGACGAGGAGGAGCACGCCGCTGGTCTCGAAGTCAAGCCGGTGCGCGGGCATCAAATAAGCCAGCCCGCGTTCACGCGCCCACGGTTTGCCAGCGGCGATGGCGGTGTGGAGCAGTTGGATCAGGCTGGGCCGCTCCGGGTCAACGCGGTCGGGCGAGGTCAAAAGCCCGGCGGGTTTGTCGAGCGCCAGCAGATGTTCGTCTTCAAGCAGGGCCGGGATTTCCCAGAACTCGCGGGTGCCGGGCGAGGAGAGTTTGATGGCCGCGCTCACTTTTTTCTCACCGTCACATTGCGTTGGATCCTGATTCGAATCGAATTCGGACGACGATCAACAGCAAGTTCATAAATGGCTTCTCTCGCCGCAACCGAGGAAACGAGGCTCAAATTTGCCTGGAAAAAATAATTCATTCGGAGCCCCCTCACGTCGGCGGCTGCTTGTTTAACGGGCGGTAAAGATTCAGTTGGCCGCGCCGGGGCTGAATTGTTTTTGAAAGACCGGGGTGTTGCGCAACTGACGGTTGGCTTCGAGGCTATACCACTGGTTGAACGCCTCGTTCAAACGCTCGCGGCGGAAGGCGATGAGATATTGCGGCAGCTCGGAAGTCATTTTGGCCTGGTCAACCGGCAACTGCGATTGGACATAAACGATAAAGCCGCCGTCACTGGTTGCCTCAAAACCGCTCGTCTTCCCAACCGGCGTGGTGAACGCAGCCTGCTTGAGTTGGCCCAGCTCGATCCGGTCGCCCAGTTCCGGCAATTCCCGGGTGCTCAACGAAAATGCCGGCAACACCTGCGGCTGCAAGCCGGCGCTGACACACAGGGGCGCAAAACCGCGCTCCGCGGTCATCCCCGTCAAGGTATGAACAAAATTTGATCCGGCCTGCCGGGCCAGCAGGGTTGCGGTGTACAGTTCATAGTCCCGGGTGACACGGCTGCGGATTTGATCCAGGGGCGGGATCTCACTGGGAAATTGTTTGCCGAACGCGAGCACATAAACGCCGTCCGATCCGGAAATCGGCCCCGCGAAGGGCTCATCCGGTGTCAGGTTAAAGGCAGCCTTGACAAAGCCCGGCGGGGCGGTGAATTCTTCCGGCCCAAACTGGCCGGCAAAGGGCGCGGTGACATGAACGGTCAATCCTTTTTGTTTGGCCACCGCGGCGAGGTTTTCCGGCTTGGCCGGCTCCAGGGCAAAAACGGTGCTGGCAAATTCATTGGCCTGCCGGCCCGCTTCGTACAAGGCCCGTTGGCGGATCAGGACGGTCCGAATCTGGGCCTTGGCATCGGCGGGAGTTTTCGCGTCGGGGAAACCGCTTGCGCCATACTGCCGGTAAACGGCATCGATCTGCTCGTTGAAATTGGTCTTGGCCAATGTTTGTTCCGCGCCGGCGAGAAAATTCGTCACGTTAAAATCAACATAGCTGACCTGCACGCGGACGGGCAGGCGGTAGGCGGACAGGTTCTTATTCGTGTAAAAATCTCCAATCGCGGCCGGGGTGGCGGTGACGGACGACAGATAATTCGAGGCGGAAAAGAAAACAATCTGGGCGGAAAGCTCCTGGTGATCGCGCTGGTAGGCGGCGGCGGCCTCCTGCGGGGTGACGAATGCGCCGGTCAGCCCAATCGCCTGTTCCAATTGTTGCAGGATCAGATATTGCCGGGCAAAGCTCTCAAAATCCTGGGCGGTCAGATTTTTCTGCTGCAAAACCTGTTTCACAAACTCCTCCAGGGGCACGGGACGGCCATTGCGGCCCAGCGAACGCAGCATCTCATTGGCCACCGTCGCCGCGTCGTCGTCGCTGACCTGAATGCCAAGGTCACTCGCCTTTTGCAGGAGCATGAGACGGGTATAAACCTCGTTTTCCATCGCGGCCTCGGTGAAATTCGGGTTTTTGTCCGGCCATTCGCCGTTGGAACGGAACCAATAGAAAATCATGAACCCGGCCCGGGCGTCCCGGATCGCGTCCACCGAGATTTTCTTGCCGTAAACTGAACCGTAATTGCCGGAAGCCGCCCGGCCGCCCCCGCCTCCGCGTGAGGGGCCTGAGCCCATGAAGAAGACAAAGGTGATCGCGGTGATGCCCATGACGACGATCAAAAGCCACCGGTGCTTGCGAAAAAATCTAAACATAACTTTGAGAACAAGAAGCTTAACTGGCCCGGCCAAGGGCGGTCAAACGCAAAAAAGCAGCTGGTGCTCTCCTGATCGGGGTCTTTTGTTTTGTCTGGGAAACCTGTTGGTGTTCAGCCGTCAGGCTGTTTCGGGCCAAAAACATGCTAAAGCATGAACTCCAACAACTCACACTCACAAATCAAAAAACCCTGCCCTCCTGATTTCGGCAGGACGCGTCACTCGGGCATGCAGCCCAAATCCAACCGGAGCGCGGACAGCCATGTCCGCGGGTTGTGAACAGATTTGAAAACTCCAAAGGATTGGCAAAAGGGAACGCGCGGACTCAGCGGTCCGCGCTCCGGGTCTTGGGGCAACACGCCCACTCCGTGCGCGCCGTCCTCCGCGTTTGCGACGGGTGGGCACAGTCTCCGGTTTGAAGTTTGCAGCCTGGTGCTTCTCTGGATGTTGGAGCTTGGAAATTGGAACTTAACCTTTCAACCACTTCGCCACGTCCGCGGCCGCATACGTGATGAGAATGTCCGCCCCGGCGCGGCGCATGGCCAGCAGGCTTTCCAGCGTCACTGCGCGCTCGTCAATCCAGCCGTTGGCCGCCGCCGCCTTGATCATCGCGTGTTCGC
>CAZKTW010000159.1:0-8908 GCA_964555775.1 uncultured Bifidobacteriaceae bacterium
GTGGCTCCGGACACCGGCAAAATGATGTTCGACGTCCTCCGCAGCGCCATCAATTAAGGTTCAGGTCCGGAGGCCACTCAGCAATTCCGGCAGGATTTTCCCGGCAGCTCCGGCCAGAACGAAGTCCGCCTTCCCGGTCAGCGGGGTCGGCTCGGGATTAATTTCCACCATCGTCGCTCCAGTTCGCAGTGCTTCAAACGGGAGGGCCGCCGCCGGATGCACAACCGCCGACGTGCCCATGGAAAAGAAGATGTCATCGCCAATGTGGACAGCGTCGTGCTGAAAATGTCCGACGTGGCGTTTGACCGGCTCACCCGGGAAGCGCCCGCGCTGGTCACGCCCTTCCTGCAGGCCACGGCCCGGACGCTGGCGGCCCGGATCCGCCCCGACAATCTGCGATTGGACCGGGTTACCCAGCAATCCCAGGCCAGCAAATGATTTTTCCACAGATGGGCAAGTCTGGAGTGTATGGTTTGATTTGGTAGGGCGCGTCGTTCCATGCGCGCCGTCAGGCGCGGTGTGAGTGGTTGGATAGCAGCGACGCGGCTCGTGAGTCTTGCAACTAAACCCCAAAAAGGCTTAACTAAACCTGTCAACAAAAAGTACAAAAAAATGAGAACTTCAGCTCAGAGAACTTCTGAACGTTAGCTTTGAAGTGATTCATGAGCGCTAAACAAAAGCGAATGATCGTGCTAGCCTTAGGCCAAAAGGACAAGACATACGGCCGAGGAGGGGTCTCGTTTCCACAGCCATTGATTGATCTCGTCATTTCATCTGGAGCCAAGTTTTTCGACTTCGAGCCAGCAGGAATAGTAGCGTATTACATGGGTTCTCGGCGAACCGTTGGAGTGTTGAAGCGTGCCATATCTCAAGCTGAGGGCTTGCGTGAATCGGATGCACATTTCAGTAAGCTCGGCATCGGTTTAGCTTATGGGCACTTGGTCGGGCGTTTTGACTGGCTCCGAAAATTGAAGTCTGATTTCGTACCCGATGCCGGCACGGTTAGCCGTGCGTTGGCGGGTGTTCGAGGTGAGCAAATATATGGACAAATTTTACAGGAATTGCATGCGAATACTCGTTGAATTCAAACCTGACAAATCGCCGGTAACTCCGACATATGGCATCGCGAGCAGGCAGCGGGATGGCTGGTCCAGTCCCGCTTCGCAGTTCACGCTGGTTGGTCCCGCGCGCCTATACTGGAAGTTAGACCATTTGATCAACCAATTATGAAAATACTGCACGTACTGTTCCTTATGTTCTTCGCGGCGGCGGTCACCGCGGCGGACAATCCATACAACGAGACGGCTGATGCCAAACTTGAGATCAAGCAGACATTGACGCAGGCCGCCACCACGAAGACCCCGATCATTATTGTCTTTGGCGCCAATTGGTGCGGAGACTGTAAAATGTTGGACTCGGCCATGAAGAACGGAGCCAGCGCACCGCTCCTGTCACGGGACTTCAAAATTGTCAAAGTCAACGTTGGTCATTGGGACAAGAACCTTGACGTCGCCAAGACGTATGGGGTGCCATTGGAAAAGGGCATCCCGGCCGTGGCGATCATTTCAGCCAAAAACGAGGTGCTCTATGTCACACGGGAGGGAGAACTTGCCAATGCGCGCAGCCTGGGGGACAAGGGAATTTACGAGTTCTTCAAACGAGTGACGGCAGAAGCGACGGCAAAGAAATGAAAGCCTTTGGCACACAGAACCAACGAATCAGGAGGTTGGGTTAAAAGTCTGTCGGCTGAAAGTTCCAGCGCCGGTCTTGTTTTCCTGAGATTTGGTCCGCGCGGTGGGCGGCTTATTTCTCCACCGTCGTTTCCGCCGGCTTGAATTTGCCATTGAGCGGGAGGTCGCGCGATGAACTGCCAACCATGATTTTATATTCGAAGTTCCGGCCGCATAACGGCATGCGCTGGATGTTTCGGCTTGGCCCGAGCATGATGTTTTTGCCGCGGCGTTTTGCCTCCTGGCCGATCACGGCGCCGCAGGCGGTGGCCAGGTCGGGATTCCACGTCGCCGCCAGACCATTTGAATTGGCATGAGCCATCGAAACCTGCGGTTGAATGGCAGAAATCCTCCGGTTGAAACACGGTTGAAAGTCCTGTGCGCTCGTGACAGACTCCGGGTGTGAGTCATCTTAACCAAGCCCGCAAGGTGTTCGACATTGAACTCGCCGCGCTCAAGGCCGTGCGCGCGCAATTGAACCAATCCTTCGACCGGGCCGTGGATCTGATTGTGGCCGCGCTCCGGCAGCGCGGAAAAATCGTCGTCGTCGGCATCGGCAAATCCGGCAACATCGGGCAAAAAATCGCCGCCACGCTGACCAGCACCGGCTCGACCAGCGTCGTGCTCAACAGCGTGGACGCGCTGCATGGCGACCTCGGCATTGTCAACGACGGCGACTTGATCCTGGCGCTGAGTTACTCCGGCGAGTCGGATGAATTGCTCAACCTGTTGCCGGCGCTGAAACGGTTTTCCGTCAAAATCATCGTGCTGACCGGCAACCTCAAATCATCGCTCGCCCGGCACAGCGACCTGACGCTCAACGTCCGGGTGCCGCAGGAAGCCTGCCCCTTCAACCTCGCGCCGACGGCCAGCACCACGGCGACGCTGGTCATGGGTGATGCGCTGGCGATGGCCGTGTTGCAGGCGCGCGGATTCAAGCAGAAGGATTACGCCCGGTTCCATCCGTCCGGCGCCATTGGCCGGGCCATGCTGATGAAGGTGGGCGACATCATGCGCACCGGTGATCGCAACGCCATCGCGCGCGAGGATCTGGTGGTGAAGGAGGCGTTGCTCGTGATGACGCGCGCGAAATCCGGCAGCCTGAGCGTGGTGAATGCGCGCGGCAAGCTCGTGGGCGTGTTCACCGACGGTGATTTTCGCCGGCACATGGCCCAAGACCAGAATCTGCTCGGGCAACCGCTGAAAAAAGTGATGACGCCCAAACCGATCTGCATCCGCGACAGCGCGCTGGCGCAGGAGGCGCTGAAAATCTTCAACGAGCGGAACATTGACGATCTCATCGTCGTGAACCGGAAACACGAGCCGGTGGGCCTGGTGGATTCGCAGGATCTGCCGAAGCTCAAGATCATGTAGCCGCAGCGGCTGGTCGGCACGCTTTTTATCCTGAATTCCGAAATTGGCAGGGTCGTCGAGCTGTGCCGTCCACGCGCCGCTCAGGCGCGGAATTACGCGGCGACCGGGGGAAACCTTCGGCACAATTCCTTCCGACCGCTGAACGCGGTCGGGGACGGCGCAGCGGGCCGTCTCGACCATTGATTTGCCAGCCGATTTCGGGGGATGGAGAACTCATGATTTGGGAGCGACCGCATTTGAGGGATCCATCGTCCTTCCGGCTGGATTGACCCGATGCCTCTGCTCGACGGCCTTCATCGGATCAATCTTCACAAAGCGCAACCAGGCGAGGGCTTTCAACCACGTCAGCGGATCCCGGAACATTCGCACCTTCTTCCCTTCCTTCCGAAGTTTGACCACCCCGGAAGTCGTTGCGCAGTCTGTGTTTCGTGAACCGCTTGAAGTTTGTGAAAGAAACAGATCGTGCAAACGCAAGGCAGTCTGAAATACAAGACTTGGGAATGCAAATATTTTATGCGGTTTCAACCGGCTGAAACCCGCGTCGGTCGATTTGCGATTGCCTAAAAACGCCCCGCGACTACGATGACAACAAAGTTTCGCAACCGATGAAAGCATTCGCCGGAAGGAAACAAGCCTGAACCCCGTGTTCAAGAAAAACGTCATGACGGTTGTGTTCGCCGGTGTGCTGGGGCTTTGTGCCACCGGCTGTCAATCGGGGAAACTCTCCGCTTACCTCTCACCGCAAGTGACGGGACAGGTTCTGGCCGCCGACACGCGCCAGCCGCTCGCCGGGGCAACGGTTCGGCGGGTGGTGCCGATGCCCTCGGCCGGGGAGTCCACCCAACCCAAGGGCGGTCAGCTTCAGATGGCAGCGCCCGGCGTACGGGCGGGCGCCGACGGCCGGTTTACCCTGGATGCCGAACGCGACCTGTCTGTGATCCATTTGTTCCGTCACGGGGGCTGGCATTCGGTGGCGGTTTCGTTCTCGTGCAATGGTTACGTCAGTTTACGGACGAATTTCGCCGCCGCGACCTTCAAGGAACGCTCCTTCGAGGGCGTGCCCCTGGTCAATGCCGGCGACATTTTGCTTCAGCCCAAACGCCAATGATCGGGACGGGCGAGAGACGGATTAAAGAGACGGATTATTTTTTCAACAGGGCCGCCTTGGCTGCCGTAAGTTCCTGCAACTTCTCCCGGCCAATCTTGGGATATTTCAGATCGAGCGAAGCCAGCGTCTCGATGACCGCCGCCGACACCACCATGCGGGTGAACCATTTGTTGTCCGCCGGCACCACGTACCAAGGCGCCGCGTCGGTGGCCGTGTGCCGGATCATGTCCTCGTAGGCTTCCATGTATTCATCCCAATGCCCGCGTTCCACTATGTCGCCGGCGGAGAACTTCCAGTTCTTGTCCGTGTTTTCAATGCGTTCAAGGAACCGCCGCTTCTGCTCCTTTTTTGAAACGTGGAGGAAAAATTTGCGCACCACCACGCCGTTGCGCCCCAGATATTGCTCAAAGTTGCGGATGTCCTCGAAGCGTTCCTTCCATATCCGCTTGGTGACCAGTGGTGCAGGCACCTTCTGCGTTCTGAGAAATTCCGGATGGACGCGCACCACCAGCGTCTCCTCGTAATAACTGCGGTTGAAGATACCGATGTGGCCGCGGTTGGGCAGGCATTTCACGCAGCGCCAGAGATAGTCGTGGTCCAGTTCCTCGGTGGACGGCGACTTGAAGGCATAAACCTGGCAACCCTGCGGATTGACGCCGGACATGACGTGTTTGATGACCCCGTCCTTGCCCGCCGCGTCCATCGCCTGGAAGATGAGCAGCACAGCCCACTGGTCGTCCGCGTAGAGCTTGTCCTGCAATGCCTCCAGCGCTTTGATGCCGGCGGCGTGCACCTCCTTGAGGCGCGGTTTGTCCTCACCTTTGAACCCGGGAGTTTCGGCGGGGTCAATGTCCCGGAGGCGGAATTTTGCGCCGTTCGCAACGCGGTATGGCGCGGCGAGTTGGCGGGCCGTTTTGATGATTTCTTTTGTTTTCATAACCGAGGTCAATTCGTAATGCGGCGTCGATGCGATTGTTTCACCGGCACCTTTCGAACTCAAGCGGTTCCCGATTCCAACTCCGCGACCTTGCCCAGCCGGCGCAGATGCCGCGGGGCCTGGCTGAACCCGGCGGCGAGAAACGTCTGGACCAGATCCCAGGCCACCTCCGGCCCCACCGTCCGGCCCCCCAGGCAAAGGATGTTCATGTGATCATCCTCAACGCCCTGTCTGGCTGAAAAATGGTCTTCAATCAGCGCGGCGCGGACGCCTTTGATCTTGTTGGCGCAAACGGAGGCGCCGACGCCGCTGCCACAAACCGCCACGCCGCGGTCCACCTTGCCGGTCGCCACCGCCCGCGCCAGCGGAATCACGAAATCGGGATAATCATCGTCCGGGGTCAGTTCGCGGGCACCGAAATCAACGACCGCATGACCCGCGGCCCGGAGCTGGGCGGCCAGCTTTTCTTTCAACTCAAATCCACCGTGGTCTGTGGCCACGCCGACGCGCATATTTTTCCTTTCGTCTCAGAGGGGTCCCGACTTTTCCGCCGCTGCCCGATCGGCCAGCACCAGGGCCTTGGTCTGTCGGATCCGGCCGGCCGGAATGGACACGTCGCCGGCGCGCAGGCGCACGAGCATTCCGGCTTTTTCCGGTCCGGTCACCAGCCACAGGATGCGCCGGGAACGATTCAGCATCGGAAACGTCAAGGTCATCCGCCGCCGCTCCTGGTAAATTCCCGTCGGCGCAACGTCCCGGTCGGTGATGCCACAAACCGGATCGCCGGGCACGAGCGAAGCGGTGTGTCCGTCCGGCCCCAATCCCAGATGGGCGAGGTCAAGCACCGGCGGGGTGCCGGCGATTTCCTGCAACGTCTGGACATAACTTGCCGCGGCCGCCTCGAGGTCTTTTTCCTCCACCGGCATGGCATAAATTTGCTCAGGCCGCAACGGCGCCTGCTCCAGCAGGCTGGCGCACAGATGCGTCAGGTTCCGGTCCGCGTGCCCGGGCGGGGCGACCCGTTCGTCCACCTGGACGACATGCACATTTTTCCAGGGGACATCTTCGCCGGCCAACACGCGCAGCATCTGCCAGGGCGTGCGGCCGCCGCTCACCGCCATGATGAAACGGCCACGCGACTTCACGGCCGAACGGGCTTCGGCGGCGATGACCCTGGCTGCCTCAGCGGCGACCATCTCGGCATCGGCAAGTACTTGAATCTTCATGAAAGTTCCATTCTAGGCGGTCACGACCGGGTTCTGCCAGCCTCCCGGCGGTGTGATTCGTTCCATTTCAGCCGGTCCCCAGGTTTGGGGATCATATTCAAACACCGGAGTGCCGGCCTTCAACACCGGATCGACGATGCGCCATGCCTCCTCCACATAATCCTCGCGGGCAAACAGGGTGGGATCTCCCGCCATGGCGTCGCCCAGCACCCGTTCGTAGGCATCCATCTCTCCCGCGCACGGGTAACGGCAGCCTTCGATTTCCACCGGCTGGCTGACCTTTTCATCATCCGGGGAGATGTTGTTCAGGCAGATCCCAAACGCGATGTCCGGGCTGATCCGTATCCGGCAATAATTCGGTTTCAAGTCGTAGCCTTCGTACATGGTCGGCGGCTGGCGCAACCGGACGACAACCTCCGTACAGGTCACGGGCAGACATTTCCCGGCCCGGATGTAAAAGGGCACCCCCCGCCAGCGCCAGGAATCAATCTCCAACTGGAACGCCGCGAAGGTTTCCACCTGGGATTCCGGCGCCACTCCCGGTTCCTGCCGGTAGCCCCGAAACTGTCCACGGACCAGGTTTTTTGCCTCCAGCGGCGGGATGGCCTTCAACACCTTGACCTGCTCGTCCCGGATTGACTCGCTGTCCGTCCGGACCGGCGGCTCCATCGCGAGATGGGCCATGACCTGGAACAGATGATTCTGCATCACGTCACGGATGGTACCGACCTGTTCGTAGAAGGCACCCCGGCCCTGAACCCCGAAGTCTTCCGCCATCGTGATCTGGAAGCTCTCGACGTTGTGGCGGTTCCAGAACGGCTCCAGCAACGCGTTGGCAAAGCGGAAGAACAACATGTTGTGCACGGGTTTCTTCCCAAGATAATGGTCAATGCGAAAGACAGCCTTCTCGTCGAAGGTTTTAAGCAGTATCCGGTTGAGCGCCTGCGCCGAGGCCAGGTCGCGACCGAAGGGTTTTTCGATGATGACGCGTGAACCTTCCGGGGTACAGCCGGCCTTCCCCGATTGCTCTACGACCGTGCCGAACGCCGCCGGCGGAATGGCGAGGTAATGCGCCGGTCGCTGCGCCGAACCCAGCTCCTCGCGGAGGACCTGGAACGTCGCGGGATCGTTGTAATCCCCGTCCACGTAACGCAACCGGGCGCACAATTTGTCGAATGCCACCGGGTCGAGCCCGCCGTTCTTTTCGAGGCTGTCCTTCGCCCGGGCTTTGAGCTGGTCGAGGTTCCAACCGGCCTTGGCCACGCCGATGATCGGCAGGTTGAGATGGCCGCGCTTCAACATGGCCTGCAGCGACGGAAAGATTTTTTTGTACGCCAGATCACCGGTGGCGCCGAAGAAAACCAGGGCATCGGATGGGGGAGCAGTCATGATGTTTTCATTTGCCGGTTTTTTCCTGGTGCCCGCCAAAGCCAAGCCGCATGGCCGACAGCAATTTGTCCTGGTAATCCGCTTCGCCGCGCGAAGCGAACCGTTCGTAAAGCGCCGTGGTCAGCACCGGCACCGGCACGCCCTCGTCAATCGCCGCCTTGATCGTCCAGCGCCCTTCGCCGGAATCGGAGACGCGGCCGGCAAATTGCGCCAGTTCCGGATCCGCCACCAGCGCGTTTGCCGTCAGGTCCAGCAGCCACGACGCAATCACGCTGCCGCGTCGCCACACCTCGGTGACATCGGGCAGGTTGAGGTCGTATTGATAAAGTTCCGGATTGCGCAAGGGGGTCGTCTCCGCGTCCGCGTCGCCCGGCTGTTTTCCCACGTTGGCGGCCTTCAAAACACCCAAACCCTCGGCGTAGGCGGCCATGATGCCGTACTCAATTCCGTTGTGGACCATCTTGACGAAATGGCCGGCGCCGTTCGGGCCGCAATGCAGATAACCTTGCTCGGCGGTGCCGCTCAATTTCTCGCGACCCGGAGTGCGGGGGATTTCGTTGCCCCGGCCCGGCGCCAGCGTGGCAAAGATGGGATCGAGATGCCGGACGACGTCTTTCTCGCCGCCGATCATCATGCAGTAGCCGCGCTCCAATCCCCAGACTCCGCCGCTGGTGCCCACGTCCACATAATGAATTCCTTTGGCCGCCAGTTCCCTGGCCCGCCGGATGTCGTCCACATAATGGGAATTGCCGCCGTCGATGAGGATGTCATCTCGATCGAGCAGTGAAACCAGATCCGCAATGGATTTGTCCACGACCGCCGCGGGCACCATCAACCAGACCGCGCGTGGTTTCGCGAGTTTCTTGACGAGTTCCGCGAGTGAGGCGGCCCCCAACGCCTCGTCCCGGGTCAAATCTTTCACCGCCTGTGGTGAACGGTCATAGACCACGCATTGATGGCCGCCTTGGATCAACCGGCGCACCATGTTGGCGCCCATCCGGCCCAGACCCACCATGCCGAGTTGCATCGCTGATTTTGTTTTCATAGTGGGATGTCCGGTTGGTGAGCAGCGACTCAATTTGATTTTGAGGCAGGGTCATCGCGCTGCGATGACCGCGCCGCGTGCAGCGGCGCAAAGGAAACC
>CAZKTW010000160.1:0-8834 GCA_964555775.1 uncultured Bifidobacteriaceae bacterium
GCAGCGTGGCGAAGTTTTCGTCGGTGACGATGGCGCCGTCAATCGCGAGAATGAAGGTCTTCTCGCGAAATTGCGGAATGTATTGCAGGATGCCCCGCAGGTCGGTCAGTTTCACGTTGGCTCGTTATAATGTTTCAACACAGAGATAAGTATTCAGTTTTCGCCACGATTCAACTAATTATTTCAATAGTTTGATCCAATTTAGTCGCAAAGTTTTTGTGCCGGGAAAATGGGGTGAAATTGCGCTAACGTTTTACGCGCCCAAGAAAGACTTAAAGAGTTTGATTCGGCCAGCTCAAAGCACAGCTTTTAGTGCTTTCAAACACCGCTCGTTTTCCGGCGGCCTGCCGATGGTGATGCGGATCCACTCGCCCAGTTGATAGCCGCCCATCGGGCGCACAATCACTCCCTGCCGCTGCATCGCCTCAAAAACCTTCTGGCCGTCGCCCACCCGGACCAGGATGAAATTGGCGGACGACGGGATGAATTCGAGGTTCCGCTCCCGAAACGCCTTCTCGAAAAAGGTCAGGCCGGCGAAGTTGTTTGCCCGTGTCTTGCGCATGTGCTCCACGTCGTCGAGCGCGGCCAGCGCGCCGGCCTGGGCAATGGCATTGATGTTGAATGGCTGGCGGACTTTCTCAAACGCCGCGATCAAATCAGGATGCCCGATGCCATAACCAAGGCGCAATCCGGCCAGTCCGAAAATTTTGGAGAAGGTCCGCATCAATAGCACGTTCGCCTTCCGGCCGAGCTTGATTTCGGAAACAAAATCCGCCGGATCATCCAAAAATTCGATGTATGCTTCGTCGATTACCAGCAGCACATCCGCCGGGATCTGGCCGGCGAAAGCCACCAGTTCCTTCCGGTCCACCACCGTGCCGGTGGGATTGTTCGGGTTGGCCACGAAGATAGCTCGTGTTTGCGGCGTGATGGCCCGGAGCATGGCAGGCAGATCGTGCCCGTGCTTTTTGGCCGGGACGGTGACGAGGTTCGCACCGAACAATTTCGTCACGAGCGGGTAAACGGCAAAACTATATTGGGACACCACCACATCCACGCCCGGCGCGAGATAGGCATGCCCGACGAACTCAATGATTTCATTCGAACCGTTGCCGAGGATCAGGTGGGCCGTTTCAACGCCGAGCTTCGCCGCAAGTTTTTGATTCAGGTAATAGGCATTACCATCGGGATACAGATTGAGGCCCGCCAGGACCTTTTGCATCGCGGCGAGGGCGGCGGGCGACGGACCGAGCGGATTTTCATTGGACGCCAGCTTGATGATATCGGCGGCGGGCCGGCCGAGTTCGCGCGCAACTTCCTCGATGGGCCGGCCGGGTTGGTACGTCGGCAAGTCCTTCAGCGCGGTGTTGGTAAGCGGTGGAATGGGCATGTTACAGGGACTGGACGATTTTTTTGACGTTCACACTTTTGGCGACGATGTCCCGGATGAGTGAAATCTTGACCGCATCGCCGGGACGCGTCTTGACGGTGAGGTTGTGGACCTTTGACGCGACCTGATAGCTGTCCGCCTTCACGAGCATCACGGGCACAGGCATGGCCTGGAGGGCCTTTACCACGCTCGGGCCGGGACGCAACCCGCCGGTCAGCACGATGCCAGCCAGCCTGTCCTCACTGTTCGGGGCGGTGGTCGCGCCGACGGCGAGCACGAGGTCCTCGCGATCGCCGGGCGTGATGAGCAGCGTCCCGCGTCTGAAAAACTGGATGGCGTTTTGCGCGCCCATCGCGCCCACCACCACCTCATCCACCAGCGTATCCAGCGTGGGAGGGTGGTTGAGCAGTTCGGCGTGCAGTTCCTCGCGGATCAAATCCACCGTCGGATTGCACAGGATTTGCTGGTGCGGAATGACACCGAGCAGGTCCAATCCCTTGCGTTTGAGGCCGCGGCCGACAAACCGGGTGATTTCCGGAATTTTTTCCTCGAGCACCTTGTTGACGATTACGCCGATGATTTCGACGCCTTCCTTCTCGAACAACGCCTGGTTAAGACAGACCTCGTCAATCGGCCGGCCGATGCCGCCCTGGGTGACAATGATGACCTTGCAACCGAGCGTTTTGGCCACCTGCGCATTGGACAAATCAAAAACGGAACCGACGCCCGCATGGCCGGAGCCCTCGCACAACACGAACTCCTTTTCCCAGGCAACACGGTCGAATGCTTCCTCGATGCGTTTAACCAGTGACTCGTTGTTGGCCGATTCGAGGTACTTGCGGGTGAAAGCCGGCTCGACGGCGATGGGGCTCATGTCCCCCAGCGGACAATTCAACTGGTACACCGCATCCATGAGCACGGTGTCCTCGTCGATCTTTTGCTCCTCGATTTCCACAAACCGCTGGCCCACGGGTTTGATGTAACCGATGCGCGGGAAATGTTCCTGCAACGCGGCAATCAAACCCAGCGAGGCGGTGGTCTTGCCATCGTTCTGGCGCGTGGCGGCAATAAAAACGCGCGGCGTCGTGGTGTTCATTTACTCGCCGGGCAGCTGCGCATCGGCGCCCGGATACAGTTTCTGATAATCAATCGCCTGCACCCCAATGATGGCCGCGACGCCGAGAATGTCATGCGCGTTCGAGCCGCGCGAAACGTCCGCCGCCGGCCGGTTCAAGCCCAGCAAAATCTGTCCGTAGGCATTCGCATGGCCGACGAGCCGGACGAGTTTGCTGGCGATGTTGCCGGAATTGAGTTCGGGAAAGATCAGCACGTTGGCGCGCCCGGCCACCTTGCTGTCGTGCAGCTTGCGTTCGGCAATTTCCGGCACCAACGCGGCATCCACCTGCATCTCACCGTCAAAGTCGGCCTCCAGAAACAATTGCTCGGCCTTGTGTTTGGCCATCGCCGTGGCCGCCTGCACCTTGCCCACCGACGGGTGCGTTGCGCTGCCTTTGGTTGAAAAGGAGAGCAGGGCCACGCGCGGCCGGACGCCGATCATGTGCCGCGCCAGCCGCGCCGTCGAAACCGCAATATCGGCCAGCTGGTCCACGGTCGGATCGGGAACGACACCGCAATCGGCCATGAACAGCACCCCCTCCTCGCCCATGCGCATGTCCTCAACCTCCATGATCATGCAACTCGACACGGTGGCAATGTCCGGTGCGGCCTTGATGATTTGAAACAACGGCCGCAACACGCTGCCGGTGATGTGCGACGCGCCGGAAATCAGGCCGTCCGCCTGGTGCATCGCCACCATCATCGTGCCGTAATAATTCGGTTGCAGCACCGCCTCGCGCGCCTCGGGCGCGCGCATCCCCTTTTCGCGGCGCAACCGGAACAACCGGCTGGCAAAATTATCCAGATCCTCGCTCGCGGCCGGATTGATGATGCGAATGCCGTCGAGCGGAATGTTCAGGCCCTCGGCCGCCTCCGCCACCTTGGCCGGGTCGCCGAGCACGATGGGCGCGCCCAGCCGCAAGGCCTGAAATTGCCGCGCCGCCTGCAGGATGCGCGGTTCCGTGCCTTCGGGAAAAACCACCCGCTTCGGATGCCGCTGCAATTTTTCGATGACATTGCCAATAAAACGCATGGCGACAGGTTAGCGGTGAATGTTGAAACTGCAAAATGAATTTGCCGGCGAATCCCCTGCGCGGCAAACCCCCGGGCCGCACCGCGACCGCGCCGCGCCAAACTTAAGCCATGCATTGACTTGGGCGCCTTCAATCATTATGCTCCAATGTTCAATGCAGGAAACGATTGAAAAACTTTTGGTTTTGCAGGACCGCGACCGCCGAATTCATCGCCTGGTTCAGGAACTCGCCCATATTGGTCCGGAGCGGGAAACCTTCCGCACCCGGGCTTCCACCACCCAGGCCCAACTTGAAGCCGCCAAAAATCGCGTCCGCCAGACCGAGTCCGACCGCAAACGCCTCGAACTCGACGTTGAAGGCAAGAAGACGCAGATCGAGAAATACGCCAACCAGCAGCTGCAGACCCGCAAGAACGAGGAATACCGCGCCCTCGCCCATGAAATCGAAACGTGCAAGGCCGATATCATGAAGATCGAGGACCAGGAAATTATTCTGATGGAGCAGGCGGAAGCGGCGCAAAAGGAGGTCGTCCGCGCCACGCTGGAGGCGAATGCCGCAAAGAAGATGGTGGATGACCAGATTGGGCAACTCAACCAGCGCGAGGAGAATCTGAAGAAGGAACTCGCCGAATTACAACGGGGCCGGGCCGAGCTGGCTGCCGCGGTGGACGAAGCCGTGTGTCAGCGCTACGAACGGTTGTTCAAGAGCAAGGGCGAAAATGTCGTCGTGGGCGTGCATCACGGCGTTTGCGGCGGCTGCCATATGAAATTGCCCGCGCAAATCCTGGTCATGTGCCAGGCGCATTCGGAACTTGTCAGTTGCACGAATTGTGGCCGGATTTTGTATTACACCCGTGACATGGCACTGGCCGGGGCGGAGTAACCGGCTTCACCCGTTGCTCACGGCAACGGCTGGCCATCCCGGAAGAAGAAAACATACCGGCCGGGAACGGGACTGTTAAGGTTGTGGTAGATCAATCCGGTCACCGCATTGGTATCCAGAAACATCCCCTCCACACCGGAACCCAACAGTTCGTAATCAATCGTCCCGTCCGAATAGCCTGCCCGCGGAGGACTGTTGACCGAAACATCCCCCCATTCCCACTGAACCTTGAAATAATTGAATTCCATGTCGAAGTCGCCCGGCACAATGTCAGAACGGTCAATGATCACCAACTGACAGCTTAACAATCTGTCCGCGTGCCCCGAATAGTAGCCCACATTGACCCAATCCACTCCGAAGGCCGCGTGACCATCCACCACGTTGGTTCCATAAGTCACGACCGCAGTGGCCGGATTTCGAGTATCCACGTCGCCCCAGTAGGGAGCAATGATTCTGACTTTAATGCTGTTCAAGGGCGAGGGGGTGTACGCTGGTTGCGGATTGTCAAAAGTCACGTTGCCGTTGTTGTTGACCCACAAACTGGAATAGGTTGCGCCAAAAAAAATCATGGAGAACGGAAGGACTGCCAGGGTGCTGGGATCATCATCCTCGGACGGAAGGGAATTCCCATCAAACCCGGACCGGATGGCATTGGTAACTCCCAACACGAAGTAACCCTGGTCCGGCGGGACGTTGGTCATCACCAGATTGGTTTGACCGAGAGGATACCGGAACAACCATGTCCAGGCCTGGTCATCGGTGAGGTTCGTCTTGAAAAACAAATCAAAAGGCCCGCTCGCATTGGTTTGCTGGGCAGTGATGGTGAATAATGCCGTGTCATTGGTCAGTGCGATTTTCAGGCAGCACTCGTTGGAATTCACCAGCTCAGTGCATAATCCAGTAAGGCAGGCGATGGAGATTCCCACGGCCATGACGAAGAGCGGAATCAAGAACCCCCGCGAATACTTCATTATAGTGCCTTTTCCTGAAGGTGTGATTGTAGTTTTAACATTCCCTCGCAAAAAAGCGAGAAGAATCGTGCAAAAATTGGATGACAATGACCCGCCTTGATTGATTCATCGCCTTGATTTTGATCATGTTTTTTTCTTAATCCGATTGGAATCGCCGCATAACCAGCAGCCCGCGCCACCTTCAAAACCCGCCTTGTCAGCCATCGATTTTGCCGCTAGATTCCCCTTGGTTTTGGAGGGGCGGAGAATCGCTCCCGGCGCAAGCCGGGGGAGGAAAGTCCGAACACCACAGGGCGCGATGCCGCGTAACCCGGGCCCATTCGGCCGGGATACACGCGGGCGGAAGGTCGAAAGGTCTTCCGACGGACAGTGCCACAGAAAATTAAACCGCCCGCGCCTCGCAAGAGACGCAGGTAAGGGTGAAAAGGTGGTGTAAGAGACCACCGCGGCCCGCGTGAGCGGGACGGCACGGAAAACCCCATCGGGTGCAAGGCCAAATAGGGAATCCCGGAGCGGCCCGCTCCAGGTCTCGCGAAAGCGGGACGGATTCCGGGTATCGGCTGCCCAGACAAATGATTCTCTCCTCCGAAGAAATTCGGGGCAGACAGAATTCGGCTTACAGCCCTTCCAAAACCATTTTTTGTTTCGTTTCGGAGAGGCGATCGCTGAAGCGGCGAGTTCGTCAAATGCTCCCGGAATGCGTCTCCCACCCCATGAACCGGAGAACATTCAACGCTCGACACGGAATGCCACCTTCCCTTGAATGTTCGATGTTGAATGTTGAATGTTTTTTTTCATTCAGGGGTTCAAGGCGGAAAAAATGTCTCAGGGAATTCTGAATGCCTTCAAAATCATTTCCAATCCGCCGGGCTTTTCCCCACCGCGCCCGCCGTTGTCTTCCCCAGCACCGCTGGCAAACTCACGTTCCCGACTCGATCCACCGCGCTGATCGCAATGACTTCCGGCCGGGAATTGAAAAAGGTTTGTGTCGTCTGGCCGGCCGGCAGGATTTCCGTCGTCCAAACCTCGTTGGTCCGGTATTGTAAAACCCACAGCCAGGCCGGTTCAGCACCGGAAGCGGCCCACTGAAAACGCAACCCGGCCCGACTCTCACCCAGGCTGAGTTTCGGCTGGTCCGGCGGCGTGGAATCCAGCCACGGCGACGCCGGCACGAGCGCGGTCTGCGCGTAGGCGGACCGGACCACGGCCGTCAGGGCTGGATTGTCCGAGACACTGCGCAGGTGATAAAAGATTTCGCCGCGGGCGGCGGATTGGCCGCGTACGACCTTCAACTGCCGGGCAATTTCGTCCGGGCTCCACTTTTCCCCGACATTGGACGCATTGAGGCCCGGCCAGACGTGCCGGCCCTTGGGATTCTGTTGCAGCCACCAGTTGAGCAAGGTGGGAAAACTTTGTTCCCTCGGCTCAACCGCCCAGTACAGTTGCGGCGCAAAATAATCCAGCCAGCCGCTGGCCAGCCACAGGCGCGAATCGGCATAAATCTTCGCATACGCATCCATGCCCCGGATCTGCGGCGGATTCATTGGCCGCCAGATGCCGAACGGGCTGATGCCAAACTTCACCCAAGGTTTCGACGCCTTGATGGATTGGTAAACACTGTGGATGAATTGATTCACGTTCGCCCGCCGCCAGTCGTCCCGGTTGTAAAAACCGCTGGCCCGGCCGTATTTGTTCCAGGTTGGCCCGTCGGGAAATTCCAATTCGCGTCCCGCCGCGTCCTTCTGCGGGTAGGGATAAAAATAATCGTCGAACTGCACGCCGTCCACGTCGTAGCGCTTTACCACGTCCATCACCACACGCAAAACGTGCTGCCGCACGGCCGGCTCGCCGGGATCCAGCACGCGCTGGTCGCCGTACCGCCGGATGAATTCCGGATGCGTCCGCGAAATGTGGTTCGGCGCCACGGGCGATTTGGTCAGCGGATGCAACGCCCGGAACGGATTGAACCACGCATGCAATTCCAGCCCACGCCGGTGTGCTTCCTGGATCGCGAAGGCCAGCGGGTCATAAAACGGAACCGGGGCCCGGCCCATCGTACCGGTGAGATATTCCGACCAGGGTTCGAGCGCCGAGGCATACACCGCGTCGCTGGACGGACGCACTTGGAAAACAATCACATTCAGCTTCAGTTGCACCGCCCGGTCCAGCAGGGCAATCAATTCAGCCTTTTGCGCCGCGACACTGAGGCCAGGCTGGGACGGCCAGTCCTTGTTCGCCACCGTCACGAGCCATGTGCCGCGAAATTCGCGTGGCGGCGCCGGCGGCGTCACCGAAACCGGACCATAACCTCCGACGGTTTGCGGCGGTTGCGCCGGCGGGATCGGACTCGGGACTGCCCATGGTGCCCCCTTCGGTGCCAGCTTTGGCGTCCCGGCCCCGCCGTAGCGCGGCGGTTGCGCCAGCAGCAGCGCCGGCAGCAAACCGGCCAGCGCAATTAAAACTCGGATTCGAAACATATCGCGTTGGGAAATAAGACGCGTTGGCGCGCCCCTTGGCAAAGTTTTTTTGAATAATTAAGGCGCAATTGCAGCGTCGAGCCTGTGGCTCGGTGGGATTGGCGCACAGCGCCAACTCTACATGGGTTCGTCAACAACCTCGCCCCGCCAAATTGCACCTCCGCGATTTTTATATTTTTTTTACGCCCCGCGGGCGCCTTTTGATTACCCAACCTGGTTGCCGCCATTCATATTTGACCCGTGAAAACGAACACCTGGGAGCGCTGGCGTCCCGCCGGTTCCGTGCCCTGCGGCAGACAGTTCAATGCCGGCGAG
This sequence comes from uncultured Bifidobacteriaceae bacterium, assembly GCA_964555775.1. Lineage (GTDB taxonomy): Bacteria > Verrucomicrobiota > Verrucomicrobiia > Limisphaerales > UBA11358 > UBA11358. The sequence goes on from CAZKTW010000160.1 coordinate 8,186, forward strand.
ACGCCAGCGCTCCCAGGAACCATGAATTGCAAACCAACATGACTGATCTCATCTATCTCGCTGTCATCGCACTCTTTTTTGTCGCGAGCGGACTTTACGCCCGCTGGTGCGAAAAACTCTAGGAACATTTATGGAAAACCTTGGCGTCGGTCTGATTGCCCTCGCGCTGTTCGCGTATCTGTTCATCGCGATGGTGCGTCCCGAAAAGTTTTAACCAACTTTCTATGCAAACCTCCGGCTGGCTCCAACTCGCCCTTTACGTCATCGCCCTCGCGGCGATCACGAAGCCCATGGGCCTTTACCTCACGCAGGTGCTCGACACCCGCGGCCGCACCTGGTTCGACCCCGTGCTCCAGCCGCTCGAACGCCTCACCTACCGCCTCATGGGCGTGCGCGCGGACCAGGAACAGGATTGGCGGCGATATACCTGGGCCATGCTGCTGTTCAGCCTCGTAAGCTGCGCGTTCACCTACGCCATCCTGCGCCTGCAAAATCATCTACCATTGAACCCGCAAGGCTTCGGCGCGCTCAGCCCGCATCTCGCGTTCAACACCGCCGTCAGCTTCACCACCAACACCAACTGGCAAAGCTATAGCGGTGAATCCACCATGTCCTACCTCTCACAAATGGTCGCGCTGGCCATCCATAA
>CAZKTW010000161.1:0-8795 GCA_964555775.1 uncultured Bifidobacteriaceae bacterium
ATCGGCACCGTGGTCGGGAGAAGTTTTGGTTCAGAAAAGAACTTTCAACAGGAGGAAACTGAGGCAACAAGAGATTCTGCTTCATAAGTTTTCACCTCCGTTATCTCCGTTTCCTCCTGTAAAAAGAGTTGAGGTCTCAATTTTTCCAGACCCAGTCGCCTTGATCCATTTTGTCGCTGGCGGTTCCGCCATCGTCGATTTCATTCCAGCCGACGGAATAGAGCAGAAAGTTGCCGTCAGCCGTGCGGCGATAATGCAGCGGCTGGCCGCCGATGATGTCGTGCGGGAGTTTTTCGATGAACTGTGGCACAAGTGTGTCGAGCGCTTCGGGATATTCGCCGTGCGCGAGGTGATAGCGCTCCAGGGCGCAGGCGATTTGGCCTTCGTTCACCAGGGTTTGGTTCCGTGCGGTGGTTTGCCAGGCCCTGATAAAATTGGGAATTGCAATTGCGGCAATAAACGAATAAGGCGAGAAGAATCTGCCGGCGGACAGCTTTTCCGCCTCGGAATTAGCCTGGATGGATTTTTGCGGTGAAAAGGTTTGATCGGCCAGATTGACGGCATCAACGGCGTTTTGCTCCAGGGTGGCAATGGTGCTCCTGTTTTGATCGAACCAACCGCGGGGCGCGAGTGCGTAAAACCAGAATATGGGATTGCTTAGCGCCTGCCACAACTTGTTTTTTGCCGTGCCCGATGAAAACATTTCTACCGCCTTGCCGGCGGTGGCGCTTGCCATAAAAAAACAGGACCCGGCTTGTTCGGTGTGAAAGGACTCGGCGACAAATGCAAATAGGTCAACTCCCTTGAGTTGTTCCTGCAGTCGGACCAGCTGCGGCTCACGCCAGGTGTGCGATTGCAGGCCCTCGGCAACGGTATTCACATAAAGGCCGGTGACCGCCACATCGATCATCGAATCGACCAACAGCATCGGTTTGCCGGTCGGCGCCCGTTCGAGGATACGGCGGCAGTCATGGAGGAGGGCTGCGTCGCGGAATGCCATTTCTGGCTGGCCGAGCAGCAAATAGCACTGGGTTCGTTGCGCCAATGTCTGCGCCACGCCTCGCATCGTCACAAAATTTGGAATCGGGTGCAGAAACGGCCGGGAATAGTCGCCCGCTATCTGCGCATACGGCCGCTGCAATGCTTCGCGGATTTGATCAAAATCCGGCTCAAACTGGTCGCTCCATTTCAGATAGTCCGCCGCCGTCGCAAGATGCACGCCGGTCAGCACCACCTGGTAAATTCCCTTGCCGTCGGCGGCTTCAACCCGCAAATGGCCGATGTTCGTGACGGTGTTTGCGGAAAGGAGATTTTCCAGTTCAGCAATGGACGGAGCCGGGTCTGCCTCCAAAATGATTTGGGCGATAGCGAGGTTGTTCATTTGAAATTCTGAAAACTTGAAGCCTTGGATGCCATTGGCGCTCCGGCCGATTGTCTTCTGGATGAATTCGCCCGCCTGGCTCCGCGCGCCGGGGTCACTGAGTTTCAAATTGAGCCGGTGGCTTGCGGAATCAAGGGTGCCGCTGTCGGGCGGAATGACCGTGATTGTGGCCACGACAATCGGCCCGGTTTTGGCGGTGTCGAGCACCGGAAAACCATTGGTTTCGGTCGGCCACAGCCGCAAGCCCACCCGGTTTGCGAGTTCCATTTCAGCCGGGGTTGTCGCACTGACAAACCATGGGGTCATGTTGGTGGTCGCCTTGAAAACATTCTGATCGTCCGGCACGGGCGGCGGGACGTATTTCTCCCAATCCAACACTGCGCCTTTTGCCTCCAGTTCGCGTTTGCAGTTCTCCCAGGCCCGTTTGCCGCGCCAGTCCTCTTCCAGATAAAAGATCGCCACCAGCGTGGCGAGTACGGCAAATCCAATCAAGGCGCGGCGCTGGGTTTGTCGACGGAACAACCAGCAGAAGAACTCCCCGGTGACAGAATGCCGCCCAACGTTTGGATTTGGTGTTTCGTTCATAATCGTTTGCTTTGTAGGAGTCGAGGTGACGAGACTCTGATTTTCTTAATTGGAGTCTCCTCGCGTCGTCTCCTACAGGTTCAGGCTATCAAAAGCTCCACGCGTTCCGTCCGGGGTTTGGGCAGGAAAATCCTTTGCCGGTCTGCATCCGGCAACACGGAATGATCCGTCAACAATTCGGCCAGGATCTTTTGCTGGGCTTTCAGGGTCATGGTCATTTCAGATGACGCTCCGGATTTGAGCATGGCCGGTGAGCGTTCGCGCAGAGAGAAATTGGCTGCGAGGATCACCATCCAAACCACCGCCAGGCCCGCCCAAACGCGGCGACACGGCCAGATCACATCCCGCCACCATTCAATGACAGCCCCTACTGGCGTAAACCCATAAAGGGGTCCCGGACTGCCTGCTGCTTGAACCGCCTGGGCCCAGCGAATCCTGTCGTTTGCGCCCGGCTGAAGGTGGGCAAAGTTCGCTTCCCAGTTTGTGAGCGGCACCGTCACGGCCTTTAGCTCACCGTAATATTTCCGGCAATCCGCGCACGCAGCGAGGTGATTTTTAATCTGGTCTTTCTCCGATTCCGGCAACACGCCGCTGGCCAGGAGACAAAGGCTCTGGCGATAACGTCCGCAGCAGTTCGGAAACCATTTCATATCTGTTTATCCCCTTTCAAATCCGGAAGGTTCATTTTCATTTTGCGTAATTTTTCCAGGGCATGATGCAGCCGGGATTTCACCGTGCCCACTGAACAGCCAAGCACCGTGGCCATGTCCGGTAATGAGGCGTCTTCAAAGAATCTCAGCCGGATGATCCGGCGATGCTTGTCCGGCAGCATTTCAATGCATTGCCCCAACCGGGTGACCATTTCATTTTGAGCCACCGCTTCCGCCGGCGACATCTCCGGCGATGGAATCCTCTCCTGTTGTTCGTGCAGCTCCCGGGCTTCAAAGAACGGCAGCCAGACGAGCGAAACCGGACGGGAACGCGCCCGGCGGATGGACTTCTGGTGGCGGTGCAGCAGAATGGCGTAGAGCCAGGTGGAAAGCCGGCACGTTGCATTGTAACGCGGCAGGCTTTTCCAGGCCTCGACCAGGGTTTCGGAAACCAGGTCGTCTGCGGCGCTCAAGTCGCCGGACAACGCCGCCGCCTGCCGTAAAAGCCGGGCTTGTAATGGCCCGGTCAAAAGGCAAAAAGCCTGCGGATCTCCTGCGCGTGCGCGGGAAAGAAGTTCCGGTGCGGTTGTGGTTTCAACGTGGTCGTCCGTGATGACCATCTGTCTATTAATCCCCGCCGGAAACGGAAAGGTTCAAATAATCTTTCGTGGAACGCCGGTCTCCGACCCGGCCCGGTTTTTCTAAACACACAACGCAACAGCCACATCTGGACGTTGTCCTTGGCAGGGATGGCGCGCTGCGCCATCCGCGCCGCGTCCAGCGGCGCAATTCCCCGCCCGATTTATTGACGTTGTTCATTCCGCCCGCTGCTGCGCGGGCGGTGACATCGCAGCGCGATGTCCCTACCGCAGACAAGGACGGTGGCCAGGTGCGTCCCAAGGCGACGTCCGGACGACACAAACATTGAAGGTTCGGTGTTGAATGTTGAGCGTTGAATGTTTCCAACCATGTCAGTTCTTCCAGACCCAGTCGCCTTTTTCCGGGTCAACGGAACCGCTTTTTCTAAAAGCCACCTGTCCACCATCGTCCGTTTCATTCCAACCCACGGAATAGAGCAGGAATTTTCCGCTTGCCGCGCCGGAGCCTGGCGAAGGCGGATCCACGCGCCGATAATGCAGCGGTTGTCCGCCGATGATGTCGTGCGGCAGCTTTACGATAAATTGAGGTGCGAGCGCGTCGAGCGTTTCAGGATATTCGCCATATGCCAGGCGGTATCGTTCCAACGCACAGGCCACGCGAGCCAGGTCAATATCAGTTTGGACGGTGGCAAATCGCACCACGCTCTTGCCGACGGCGGGAAAAGTCATCCGCGCCAGTATTTTGTAGGGCGAAAAATGATTCGACTGTTCCTGGAAATCTTTCTGGCCCGCCCGGTAGGCGGCGACGGAGATCGTCTGGTTGGTCAGGTCCGCCAGCGGCAGCACGAACTGCTCATACATCCGGGCGAAAGCGAGCTCGTTTTGGTAAAAATAGGCGCTAGGCATCCAGCGCAGGCTGTTGGTGACAATTGTTTCTGCACCGAGCACCTCAGTGAACGATTTCATTTCGCGGGTGAGCCGTTGCGTCTCGAACTCATCAATGGCGCAGGTGCGTTCACCACGCATGGCCAGCTGGAAGTCGGCAAGAAAATCCTGCGTGGCGAGAGCGGCTTCGAGCGCTGCGAGCTGGGTATCGTTCCAGCGGTGTTGCGCGAGCCCTTCGTAGATGGGTTGCAGCGCAATTGCCGTCATGGCGATGCGCACCAGATGCGAAATCAGAAACGGCTGGTTCCGGATGGTATCCGTCACGCGCAACAAAAGTTTCACGTCGTCCAGCGCCGGCCCGCTCTGGCCGGCTTCCAGTTCGGCCAGAATTCGCAACTCCAAAAACTGGGCGCAGCGTTTCTCATTGGCCAGCCATGGCAGACAATCCCCGACGACCCCGAAACCTTTTTCGTAATCGAGTGGCAGCCGTGCGTAGGGACGTTGGCTGGCCTGGCGCAATTCTTCGAGGGCCGGATTGAAGCAGCTCAACGCCAGCAAAATGTCGGCGGCGGGTGTCTGCGGCTGCGCGGCGACCGGAAAGCCGTTGGTACGGCCTTCGAACGATTGGCTGAAAGTCCTGAAATAGCGCTGCCACGGCTTCAAATCGGTCAACCGGCCCTTTTGCCAATTGCCGCCATTGGTCGGCCAATTCGCGGAATTGCCGCGATAGATGTTAAAATTCATCCGATTGACGCCGTTTGTTCCCCGCGGCTGCGGGGCGTCCGGGTTTTGGCCGTGTTCCGACTTCAAGGCTTCGGCCACAACCGGTGCCGCAAAAAAATTCTGGTCATCCGGCACGGGGGGCGGAACAACGAAGGCCAGGTCCAGCCTCTCGCCCCGCGCTTCGGCGGTGCGTCGGAAATTGTCCCAGTCGCGTTTGCCACGCCAGTTTTCCTCGGTGATGACTACCGCGATCAGGGTGATGACACCGGCCAGCCCGATTAATCCCCAGCGCAACAACCGCCAGCGCCATTTGGTTTTGGGTTTGTCGTTCATAAATCAAACGGTGGCGGCCGGGATTATTTCGGTTCGCGGCCCGGGCGCCACATTCCGCGGGCGATCGGCGTCCGGCGACGCCGAACGATCCGCGAACAATTCATTCATCCAGCGTTGTTGGGCTTGCAAGCTCATGATCATCTCGCCGGACTGAACGGGCTTTCCGGTGACACTGCTGACGTTGTCGCGCTGGGAGAAGTTGACGATGAAAATCAAAACCCAGGCTGCTGCCAGCCCCGTCCAAATCCGCCGGCTTGGCCATATCAATTCCAGCCATAATTTGTTTGAACAAACCAGACACGAAGATGCAAATCTGGCTCTCCAGCTTTGCGTCTCTGCGCCTTCGTGCTTCAACCCCGCCACAACTTCCCGACGGATGGCGTCGAGCTTTGGCGCGGCGGCCTGATGGCGGGCAAACAAGATATCACGCGGGGTTTTCATGATCGGTCTGGTTCCTTTTCAACGCAGAGGCGCAAAGAACGCAGAGATTCGCGGAGAAAAGCAACTTCTGCGTGCCTTTGCGTTCTCCGTGTCTCTGCGTTGAATCGGCAGCTTCATTTCTTCTCCTCCATTAATTTTCGCAGCGACTTTTTGGCGTAGTGTATCCGGGATTTCACCGTGCCGATTTGTATGCCGGTGATGCCGGCGATTTCTTCGAGCGAAAAATCTTCGACAAAGTGCAGCAGCAGCACCGAACGTTGCGGAAACGGCAATTGGTTCAGTAGATTCATAAATTCAGCCTCCTGCTCCAGGCGGATGAGCAGGTCGTCCGGACGGTTTTCGGATTCATCCGGTGCGTCGGGAATTTCATCGGACGAAATTTCCTCGCGCTTTTCCTTTCGCCAGCGCTGGATGCATTTCTGATGGGCGATGCCGAAGAGCCAGCTTCCGAATTTCGCATCGTCGCGCAGGCCGCCGATATGGCTGAAGGCGGCGATGAACGTTTCCTGGACGAGGTCGAGGCTCGTCTGTTCGTCATGCACCAGTTCAAATACATAGACATACAAGGGCAGTTGGTAGCGTCGAAAGAGGGCATCCCAAGCCGCCGGATCTCCGGTTTTGGCTTGTGGCACGGGCAGTTGTTCGCGTTCAGCCACCACCAGCATTTACACAGAGAAGAATGCAAGAGGCGAGAAAAGGTTCAATCGGCCCGGAATTGGCCTGAAACCGGCGAAAACTGGCCTGTTTCGTGCTATTTGAATTGCTAAATTGCCTAAAACCATCAAAAACTAAAGTTATGTCAACGGTCGCTGAACAACTTCGTACCGCACGCGAAGCCAAAAACCTCACCATTGCGCAGGTCGCGGAAGCCACCAAAATCCGCACCGACCACATCCGGGCGCTGGAGGAGGGGAATTTCAACGTGTTTTCCGCGCCAATTTACATCCGCGGCTCGGTGAAAAATTATGCCATGCGCCTCAAACTCGACGTGCCGCAAATCATGGCGGCGCTCGATGCCGAACTGGGCCGGACGGAAAAGTATAGTGAGCCGCCACCGTTGACCGAGGAATCCAGCAAACCTATCGACCGGATGATGTTTCTGCTCTCGAAGATGAACTGGAAGGTGGGAGCGGTTGGCTGCGCGGTTTTGGCAATCGTCCTGGTCATTTTCCTGGCCAGCTTTGCCTGGCGGCACCACAAGCCCGGCAACGCGCTGGCGGGCTTGCAGCCGGCGGTTTATCAATCGGCGAATTCCGGCCAGACGCTGCCCCTCACTTCGCATCGGTAGTCAGCAGTAGCCGGGGGGGCGGCATGACTCCTGCCAAAATGATGAAGGCAGAATGAAGAAATCAATTTCATCCACCCGCAGATTTCATTTCTGCCTTCTGCCTTTGAACGAAGTTCACATATCGCTCAGGTAGAGCTCGCGGTTGCGCCACAGGTAGATCAACCCGGAGGCCGCGGTCAATGCGACCGTCAACCACAGCATGACTTCGGCAAATCCGACCACCCACGGGGTGAAAATGCCTTCCAGCCACGCCGGCCATTCGTGACAGGCGTCCACGACCAGCAACGCATTGATGGCCACGATCTGCGAGACGGTCTTGTGTTTGCCGAATCCTTCTGCTGCGAGCACGATGTTTTTTGAAGCCGCCAGCAGCCGCAGGCCGGTGATGGCCAGTTCGCGCCCGACAATGATGACGACCATCCAGGCGGCGAGTTTGACCGGTGCGTCCGGGTGCAGATGCGTGCTCTCGACAAACGCAATGAACGCCGAGCAGGTCATGATTTTGTCCGCCAGCGGGTCCATCAGGATGCCGAAATTGGTGATGAGACCCCGGCTGCGCGCGATGCGGCCGTCGAGAAAATCCGTGACGCCCGCCGCGCCAAAAAAAATCAGCGCCAGGGTGTTTCGCAACGGAATGGGCCAGGGCCAGAACAGCGCCCAAAGAAACACCACCGTCAGCGCAAAACGCGAGACGGTGAGCTTGTTCGGCAGATTCATCAGATTGCTGGATTGTTGGATTGCTGGATTATGGGATTGTTGAGCTTTCCATTCATCCATTTATCCATCAATCCATTCATCCTTTTTTCACGCCCCGAACTTGTCGAACATCTTCGCGTTGGCCTGCATCAGGCGGATGAGAAATTTCGCCGCAAACACGCCGAGCGAGCCGCTGTTCGCGCCGGTTTCCGTGAACCGTTCGAGTTTGTCCGAACCGCTCACCGCCGAGTGCAGCAGCAGCGGTTGCGGATGCCAGGAGTGGCCCTTGACCGCGCACGGCGTTGAATGATCGCCGGTGATGGCAATCACGTCCGGCTTTTTCTTCAACAGGATCGGCAGCGCGGCGTCAAAATCCTCGATCGCCTTTTTCTTGGCGGCAAAATTGCCGTCCTCGCCCGCCTTGTCCGTATATTTGTAGTGGATGAAAAAGAAATCGAAGTTGTTGTATTCCTTGAGATAGCGCTCGAACTGCTCGGCAATGGTCGCCGGGCCCTCGATTTTCTTCATGCCCACCAGTTGTGCCAGGCCCTTGTACATCGGGTACACAGCGAGGCACGCGGGTTTCAGTTTGTAACGATCCTCGAACAACGGGATGTGCGGCTGGTGGGCAATGCCGCGCATGAGGAAACCGTTCGCCGGCTTTTCCTTCGTAATGATCGGCAACGCGGTTTTGTAAAATTCGGCAATGAGCCCGGCCATCTTCTTCTGGCCGGCATTGTTTTCATCACGTGGATGAACGGTCGGAACCAGGAAACCTTCGCGGTTCGGGTCGGCGTCCGTGAGCGGGCCTTCCAGCCCCTGGCCGCGGAAGACGACGACGAAGCGATGTTCCTTGCCGGCCTGGATGAGGACCTGAGTGTCTCCGATTTTTTTGATCTTGGCGGCGAGCATCGCGCAAAGTTTTTCGCAGGTCTCGGTCGGGATGCGTCCGGCGCGACGGTCGGTGACGATGCCCTTGGCGTCCAGGGTGGCGAAGTTGGCGCGGGCACAGACGTCGCCAGGCTTGAGTTCCACGCCCAAACCGAGCGCTTCAATCACGCCGCGGCCGACTTGGAATTCCAGCGGGTCGTAGCCAAACAGGCCGAGATGGCCGGGGCCGCTGCCGGGAGTGATGCCGGGCGCGGCGGGAATCATGCGGCCCTGCGCGGAATCCTTGGCCAGCTTGTCGAGGTTCGGCGTCGAGGCGGCTTCGA
>CAZKTW010000162.1:0-8649 GCA_964555775.1 uncultured Bifidobacteriaceae bacterium
TTTTCGCCGGTGGACTGGAGCAATACCCAGTCCTGGTCGGAAAATGACGACTATAATTTTCTCGCCGAGTTCATGTGGATGGCAGAGGACCAGGACTGGCTGAAGCGATATGGCATCTTCCCCTTCAGCGGCACGAACAGCGCGAGCCCGTGGGTGAACAATGGTTATCGTGGCAACTTCTTTTTGGCCGATGCGGCAACGCTTGCCCCTTACGGTGAGCTTTACGCAACCTGGGATGCCGACCGCGCGTTGCACGCCCGCACGCCCTACTTGATTCAGAATCTGGCCACCAGCTTCCGGTTGACCTCGAGCAATTCGGTCAGCGCCCCCCGGGCGTCCACCATCTACGTCAGAAATGCCACGACCGAATGGGCGCTCCTGCCGGCTCCGACGACCAACCGTTGGTACGTCATTTCCCTGAGTGATGGCCGGCGCCTCCGCGATCTGGTCATTTCTCTGGACCTGGCTCCTGTGGGAACCGTCGGACCCGCGGTGGAATGGACGTTCACTGGTCCGGACAGCAAGGGTTACTATTACCTCGGCAACCCCAACGCGGCCCACAACCTCAACGGCTCCGGAACCGCTCCGTCCATCACGTTCAACACGGTCAATGCCTCGACGACCAACAATAATACCCGGTGGCGTTTGATCAAACCCTATCAACCCATCGCCATTGCCACAGCCGCGCCACCTGGCCTGTCCATCTCCTACTCAGACCAGAGCGCCACGTTGAACTGGACGGGCAACGGTTCCTTTTACAACGTCTATCGCAGCACCAGTTCCGGCGGGCCTTACACGAAGATTGTCAACGCCACAACGAACCATTCTTGCCTCGATGGCGCGGTGCAGAACGGCACGGCCTATTACTACGTGGTCACGGCGCTGAACATCCTCGGCGAGGAATCCAGTTATTCCAATGAAGTTATCGGTCGCCCCGCGTCCACCACGGTTTTGCCCTTGAATTTCAGTATCGATGCCAGTGGCCTGGGCCTGCAATTTGACTGGCCGGCCGACCACACCGGCTGGGAGTTGCTCATGAAGACCACGGACCTTGGCACGCCCGGCGGTTGGACGCCGGTTTCAAATTCAGTCTCCACGAACCAGATCGGGGTGCCGTTCGATCCGACGCAGAGCAACGTTTTTTTCCGGCTGGTTTATCCGTGAGTATGGAAATGCCAAACGTCGTTATGCGGAAAAAACCAACCCAATGATGAAACGGGAATCCAAGGCGTCAAAATTCGTTTTCATCCGCTGGTTGAGCGTGACGGCGCTTGTCATCGCCATGGCATGGGTTTGGTTGGTTGCGCGGCCGGACCGGGGCCATGAAGCCATATCCGCTGCCCCAACGAACTCTTCCGCGCCGCAGGTTTCGGTTGCCAAACCAGCCTCGGCCACCGTCGTTCCGCCCGCTCCCATTCATCCTTCAGCTTTGAGTGCCGCCGGCAGATTGCCGGTGCCGGCGTTTTCCTGGTTCCAACCGCATCCTTTCAAAGTGGTGCAATCAAACGCTGTCTATGCCTGGACGGCGGAGGATGGCAAGGACACCAATGTCATCCGGCAACTGGCCCACAACGAGTTGGAATACCAGCGGATGGTGGATGAGAACGGCAAGATTTACCGGCGCCAACTGGTCTATCATCCGGAAGGGTTCACCCTGCAGGCGCAGCAGTCGTCGCAATCAGGCCAGGGCATCCAACAGTTGACATTGCCCGGGCTGGACGGTGAGGAAGTGCCGGTGGTGGTGACGAAGACGGATTTTGAGAGCGGTGGAGACAGGGGGTTGTTCTATGGGAAATTACCGGACCGGCCGGACTCGATGGTAACGGTGGCCTTCATCAATGGCCGGGAAGCCTTCACGGTGGTTTCACCGCAGGATCAGATCTACCTGCAAGCCGAGGCGCGGGAGCCGGGCGAGATCGTGGTCAAGAAATTTGATCCGCAGACTTACAGCGCCAAGGCATGTGGAAACCCATGAGCGCAATTTAAATGACCTGCAAGAACAATCGTGAAACACCCCAATAATTATATTTTGCGTGAGCCTGCGGTCTCGCTGCTTGCGGTAATATTGTGGGTGGGGCTGCTGGCGAATCCGGGTCAGGCCCAGCAGTTCAACCGGACTGGTTATACGGTTGAGATCGCGCAAAGCTATTCACCGACGGCGGCCGCGGCGTTGGGAGGCGAATTAAACTGCCAGGTGGACATGTATAACTCCTGCGCCGGAGCGAATGTGGTGCAGCAGAACAGCGGGACGGGAGCTTACTGGCACATTGCAGGTTATTTTATGTCCGCCAATGATCCCGGCAACGTGGACGGCTCAACCACGCTCAGTTGGGTCAGTGGCAATGCCGCTGCGCAGGACGTCCGGAACTTTGCCAGTTCCATCGGGGCTGACCTGCTGGATTACGTCGCGACGGCCAACAATGTTTCCGGCATTGCCTATCAGCCGGGTTATTATTCCGTGCTCAGCTACGCTTCGGGTGCCTGGTACGTCGTTTTCGCGCACGAATTGGGGCACAACTTCGGCTGCAACCACGCGGACGGTTTGGGCGCCGGCGGGGTTCGGACCATCATGCTGCACAATTATTGTGGCGGCTCGGACATCAATTTTTACTCCAACCCGAGCCTGTTTTATAATGGCATCCAGCTTCTGGGATCCTTGGCCGGGGATTGCGGCACCGGGGGACTGGCCAATAATGGTAACAACGCCGGCATCGTTGCCCTCGCTGCCCCTGGAAAGCAGAATACTGCAACGCGGCCCGCCTCGACCAATACGGCCAAAGCAATTTGCGACTGGACATTCACCAACGCACCCGGGACGGCTGCCGCCGGTACGACGCTATTAGATGCATCCGGCAATTCGCTGACGGTGCGTGGAAATGGCGCGATGTTCACGGGCACGGGATTGCGGTTGCCGGGTGGGACGACCGGCAATACGCCCGCGAGTTCCATCGCAGCTTACCTGGATTTGGCCAACGGCATTATCTCATCGCTGACCAATCTGACCCTGGAAATCTGGGCCACGCCGATTGCCGGGCAGGCTGGAGAACGATTGTTCAGCTTTGGCCAGATGTCCGGACCGGGTGACGGGTTGGGGGCGACTGGTGAATGGACCGGCACGCCAGGCACGCCGGCCCCCGGCGCCACCACCGCGGTAAATGAATTGGGTCTGGGCCTGGCGGATGGCGGAAACAGTCTGGCAACGGAAACCCTGTTTGCGGTGACGAACTCCAATGTCAGCAACCTGAGCATCAGCGTATCCACCGCGGCGGGCACGCGACATTATTATGCGCTGACGTTTCAGGACGGTGTGGGCGCCTATGGTGCGGCGGGCGGACGGATCACCTGTTATCGGGATGACGATAAGAATCCGGCGTCCTATCTGGATGTGAAATTTCATTTGGGGAATCTGAATGACGTCAACGCCTGGCTCGGACGTTCCCAGTATGCTTCGGATGCGATGGCCGATGTGGAATATTCGGAAGTGCGGATCAGCAACGTGGCACTCACCCCCCAGCAGCTCTACGGAAACTATCTGCTCGGCGGGGGCAATGCCCGGACCATCTTCAATCCGTTGCTGACCGCCGTCCATTGCGGTGGCGCCGCCGTGGGTACGCTCGCGACGGACCAACGAACCTTTGCGGCTGACCAGAATTATACCGGCGGCACGGCTTGGGATGCCAACGGTTACAGTTATGCCGTTGATGTCAGCGGAGTCACCAATCCCGCGCCGCAAACGGCTTATCAGGAGCAGCGTTACGGCAACATGACTTACACCTTCAACAACTATCTGCCGGGCACGAATTATCTGGTTCGGTTGCACTGCATGGAGTGTTGCTGGAACGCCAGCGGCCAGCGGGTTTTTAATGTGTTCATCAATGGCGTGAAGGTCTTGAGCAATTTTGACATTTACGCCGCCGCCGGCGCCCAGAACAAGGCGGTGATCAGGGAAATCCCGGCAACAGCCGACGTGAATGGCAAGATCGCGGTTCAATTCGTGAACGTGGTCGATAATGCCTCCATCTGTGCCATTGAGATTTTACAGGGCGGCTTGTATGTGCCGATCAACCTGGCGGCCACCCCAGGCGTCGCACAGGTGGCTTTGAACTGGAGTCCCGTGGCGGGCGCAATCGGTTACAATGTGAAGCGCGCCACATTGAGCGGCGGCCCTTATGTGACGGTGGGCACCACCACCTCGACCAGTTACACCGACAATCCGGTGGCGGCTACCACGACTTATTATTATGTCGTCACGGCAGTGAACGGCGGGAACGAAAGTTTCAATTCCATCGAATCCGGCGTCACCACCCCGGTAACGGTCAACTCGGACACCTGGGTTGGGGGCGCGGGCAATAATTTCAGCACCGTCGCGAACTGGACGTATTCCATTGGCTCCGGACCGGTTTCCAACGCTGATGCGCTGGTGTTCGACTCGGTGGGATCCACGACACCCAACAACGATGAAACCGGTTATGGCTATTCGACCATCACCTTCAATCCTGGAGCCCAGGCTTACACCATCGGTGGCAATGATTTTATGTTGGGCACAAATAGTGTCGGCCCGGTAATCTTGGTCAACGGTGCCAACCCGCAGACGATCAACAACAACATTACGCTGGTCGGCGGCAACCAGACGATTTCAACCGCCAGCGGCAACTTGACGCTGGGCGGCACCGTCGGTGGAACGGGCAGTCTCACCAAAACAGGCGCCGGCACACTAAGCCTTGCAGGAACGCCCAACACGTTGAACAGCGCACTGATTGTGGGTGCCGGAACGCTCAATATTCCAACCGGTGGAGTGGTCACCAGTGCCAGCACCGTGACGGTTGGCAACGCGGCGAACAACGCCGTGGTCAAAGTTTCCGGCGGCCATCTGACGGGCTTGAACTTCAATGTCGGCACGGTAAGTGGCGCGGTGGGCGCGATCTATCAAAACGGGGGAGTCGTGACCGCGACGCAGTCGGGCAACAGTACCGACTTCCAAATCGGCAATGCTGGCGGGGCCTTTGGTTACTACTATGCCGGAGCGGGAACCCTGGCCGTGAATGAAATCGGCCTGGGCGGTGAAGCCAACCCTGGCAACGCCCTCATGGAAATCAATGGCGGCACCGTCAACGATACCGGCTGGCTGGTCATTTCCCGCGCCGGGACAGCCCAGACCGGCATCCTCAACGTTTACAGCGGCTCCCTCAACTATGGAATCACCGGTGGCGGCGGGCTGGCCTGCAACTGGGGAGCGGGCCAGACGGCCATTCTGAACATTCTGGGCGGCACCCTGGCCAACACGGTCAACTCGGGGATAAATTTGAACTTCTCCGGCACGGCGGGTAATTCAGGAATTTTGAACCTGAATGGCGGTGTCGTTCAGGCGTATTCCTTGGTCGGCGCTCCGGGCGGCCGGGTCAACTTCAACGGTGGGATCCTCAAACCCAGCGTGTCCAGCGCGGCGTTCATGACGAACCTGGACAGTGTCACCATCTACGGCGGCGGCGCCACGATCAGCAACACGATCTTCACGGCCATCACCATCGGCCGGCCGCTGCTGGCGCCGGCGGGCAATGGCGTGAACGGCATTGCGTCGTTTAGCGGCGGCACGGGTTACATCGCCCCGCCCACGGTCGCGATTGTCCGCGGCACGGGCGACACGACTGGCGTTGGCGCCACGGCCATCGCCCGGATCAATCCCGCCAGTGGTGTGGTGACCAATGTTGTGATCACCTGTCCCGGGATCAACTACACGGCCACGCCGACGTTCACAGTGACGGGTGGTGGGGCCGCCACGCCGGCGACCATCACCGGTCAAGCGCCCACACCCAATGTCAGCGGCGGTTTGACCAAGGCCGGCCCCGGGATCTTGACCTTGACCAACGCCAGTACTTATCTAGGGGCCACCATTGTCAGTGGTGGCAAGTTGGTCTTGTCCGGCGTCGGCTCCATTGCCGCCTCCGCGAACATTATTGTGGGTAGCGGGACGATTTTTGATGTTACAGCGGTGAGCGGGGGTTACACCATGGGCTCGGCGCAAACATTGCAGGGCAGCGGCACCGTCAATGGTGTCGTCACTGTCAACGGCACGCTGGCGCCGGGGATGGGGACGATGGGTACGCTAACGTTGAATAATTCACCCATGCTGAACGGCGTGACTTTGATGAAAATCAATCGCAACGGTGGAGATTTCCTGAACGACCAGATCAAACTGCCATCGAGCGCGATCACCTGCGGCGGCACGCTGGTCGTGACGAACCTGGGGGTTGATCCGCTCGTTGCCGGCGACACCTTCCAATTATTTTCCGCCACCGGCTACGGCGGAACTTTCGCCGCCACCAATCTGCCTCCACTGGGAAATAATTTATATTGGACGAACCTGGTGGCGTTGAACGGCACGCTTGCCGTCGTCGGCATGGTCTCGACTGTACCGACGAATATTGTCTGGAGCCTGAGCGGAACAAATCTGGTCTTGTCCTGGCCCGCCGATCATGTGGGCTGGCGGTTGTTGGTGCAGACAAACCATCTCGCCTCCGGGATCAGTCTGAACAGCAATGATTGGGCGACGATTCCCAACTCTCCAGGAACCAACCTGATCGGTTTGCCCATCGATTCAACCCTGTCCACGGAATTTTACCGCCTCGTATATCCCTAAATCCCTAAATTACAGTTCAAATATGCCAACGATCAAATCCAAAGTAACCACCGGCTGTCTGGCCGTTTTATTCCTGTTTACGGCTCCGGCCATTTTCGCCCAGGCGACCATTACGGTTGACACCGACAAGCCGGGCCATCCGGTTTCACCGCGGTTGTGGGGCATTTTTTTCGAGGACATCAACCTTTCCGCCGACGGCGGCATTTATCCCGAACTCGTCCGCAACCGGTCCTTTGAAGATGCCGCGCGGCCGGAATACTGGCGGCTGCTGAATGCCACCAATGGTGGCAGCATGGCCATCGATGCCTCCGTGCCGCTCAATCCGGGTAACCGCCACAGCCTGCGGTTAAACGTGGGCGGTGCGCTCACCTTGGAAAACGAAGGTTACTGGGGCATGAACATCCTTCAGGGTGACGGTTATACCTTGAAATTCGCCGCTCGCGCGACCAATGGTTTTGGAGGGCCGCTGAAGGTGCGTCTCGTCGGGGCGACCGGAACCGAACTGGCCCAGGGCGAAGTCTCCGGCCTCGATGACCATTGGAAATACTACTCGCTCGACCTTGCCGCGTCAGGCAGCGATCCGAAGGCGAGACTGCAGATTTCTGCGTCCGGCTCGGGAACGTTGTTTCTCGACATGGTTTCGTTGATGCCGAACAAAACCTGGAAAGGACACGGGTTGCGCATTGATCTGGCGGAGTCCCTGGACGCATTGCGGCCTGCCTTCATGCGTTTTCCGGGTGGCAATTGGGTCGAGGGCGACGATCAGGCGCACATGTATCGTTGGAAAAGCACGATTGGCGACCTTGCCGCGCGCACCCCGCTCTGGAATACTTGGGGTTACAACACCACGCAGGGCCTCGGCTACTTTGAATATCTCCAGTTATGTGAAGACCTCGGCGCGGAACCGCTTTTTTGCATCAACGATGGCATGACGCTTCACGACAGTGTGCCGCTGGACCAGATGGGTCCTTGGATTCAGGATGCCTTGGACGCCATTGAATATGCCAACGGTCCGACCAATTCGCCCTGGGGTTCGCTGCGCGCCAAGGCCGGACATCCCGCGCCGTTCCATCTTCGTTACATGGAAGTCGGCAACGAAAACGGCGGGCCGGACTACTACCAACGCTGGCCGCTCCTGGTCAACGCCATCCGTGAAAAATACCCTTACATGCAGTTGATTGTTAATTCCGACCTGCGCGGCCGCCCTTATCCAACCGATCCGAAACCGGACATCGTGGACGAGCATTACTATGAATCGCCGGAATCCTTCATGTGGCGCGCCAGCCAGTATGATCATTACGACCGCAGCGGCCCGAAAATTTTCGTCGGGGAATACGCCGTTACGGAAAATGCCGGCAAGGGCAACCTCCACGCCGCGCTGGGCGAGGCGGCGTTCATGACCGGCCTGGAACGCAATTCGGACATCGTGGTCATGGCCAGTTACGCGCCGTTGTTCGTCAATTTGAATCATCGGGCGTGGAATCCTGATCTGATCAACTTTGACAGCTCGCACTGGTATGGCCTGCCAAGCTACTTCGTCCAACAGATGTTCAGCGCCAATCGTGGTGACGTGATTCTGCCAACCGCAGTGACGGCGCCACCCGCCAATCCCACCGCCGAGTCAGGCGCCATTGGCGTCGGCACCTGGAAAACCCAGGCCGAATTCAAGGACATCAAGGTTGCCGGGCCGGACGGAACCATTTTGTTCGCGTCCGATTTTAGCACCAATAGCGAAGGTTGGCATTTGTCAGGAAACGGCGATTGGCAGGTGGCCGGCGGCGCCTTGCGCCAGTCCGGTGGTAATGAAAATGTCCGCGCCACCGTCGGCGACAAATCCTGGACAGATTATACGCTGACTTTGAAAGCGCGTAAATTGGGTGGCAGCGAGGGCTTTCTAATCCTGTTTCACGTGAATGATGACCTGACCAAAAACTGGTGGAACATCGGCGGTTGGGACAATACCACTCATGCCATTGAACTGGACAACCGCGTCATCACCCGGACTTCCGGTC
>CAZKTW010000163.1:0-8633 GCA_964555775.1 uncultured Bifidobacteriaceae bacterium
GTGTTGATGATTTTCACGACGGCTTCTTCGATGGCGGCGCCCGCTTTGGCCTCGCCCAGGAAGTCGAGCATCATCCCGGCGGCATTGATGGCCGCGAGCGGATTGATGACATTCTGGCCGGTGTATTTCGGCGCGCTGCCCCCCATCGGCTCAAACATGCTGGTGCCTTCAGGATTGATGTTGCCGCCGGCGGCAACCCCCAACCCGCCTTGAATCATCGCCGCCAGGTCGGTGATGATGTCGCCGAACATGTTATCAGTGACGATCACGTCGAACCATTCCGGGTTCTTAACAAACCACATGACCGTGGCATCCACGTGGGCGTAATCACGTTTCACACCCGGATACTTGGCGCCAAGTTCATGGAACGCGCGCTCCCACAAATCGAAAGCATACGTCAACACATTTGTCTTGCCGCAGAGCGTAAGCTGCGCGGTTTTGCCCGCGGTGACGTCCTCCGGTTTGAGGCCCTTCCACGGCTGGCCGCCGCGCCGCTTCTGCGCCAGATCAAAGGCAAATTTGAGGCAGCGTTCCACGCCGCGGCGGGTGTTCACCGATTCCTGGATCGCGACTTCGTGCGGTGTGCCTTTGAACACAAAACCGCCTGAGCCGGTGTAAAGGCCTTCGTTGTTTTCGCGCACCACGACAAAATCAATGTGTTCCGGCCCCTTGTCCTTCAACGGACAGTCGGCGGCGCGATAAAGCTTCACGGGGCGCAAATTGATGTACTGTTCCAGCTCAAAACGGAGGCGCAGCAGGATGCCCTTTTCGAGAATGCCCGGCTTGACCTGCGGATGGCCGACCGCGCCGAGAAAAATGGCCTTGAACTTGCGCAGTTCGTCCGCCGCGCCGTCCGGCAGCACCTCGCCCGTCTTCAGGTAGCGGTCACCGCCGAAATCAAAATGGTGCCAGTTGATCTTGAAACCGAACTTCGTGGCGGCGGCCTCGGAGACTTTGAGGGCTTCGCGGGCGACTTCCGGACCGGTACCGTCGCCACCAATGACTGCAATATCGTAATTTTTCATGGATTTTAACTTCACCCCGAAAAACTTTCGGGACGGAAATTTTAATTCTAAGGTTTTCGCGCCCAGTCGCAATGGAAATTTGTCATCCCATTTCTACGCTCGACATTCGTCAATCGAAATTCACAATTTCAGCCTGATGATTTTGCCCTACAAAGTCGCCACGCTGCTTTATTGCTTCAACGAGCGGGATGACGTGTTGCTGCTCGAACGCGCGCAGGAGCCAAACCGCGGCTTCTGGAGCCCCTGCGGCGGCAAATTAAAAATGGATTGCGGCGAATCGCCCTACGTCTGCGCCTGCCGCGAAGCGCAGGAGGAAACCGGCCTGCCACTGCGCCCCGAGGACCTGCATTTGACCGGTCTGGTGAGCGAACACGGTTACCAGGGCCAGACGCATTGGCTGATGTTTTTATTCGAGGTGAAACCGCGGGTAAAATTCCTGCCGCCCCAGCATGCCGAAGGCCGTTTTCAGTTCTTCACCCGCGCCGCGCTCAAGGATTTGAAACTGCCGCAAACCGACCGGGAACAGATCTGGCCCTGGTTCTGGCGGCATCGCGGCGGATTTTTTGCGGCCCATTGCCATTGCCATCCCGATGGGCGCAATGATTGGACGCTGGAAGAATCGAAGACCCCGGGCTGATTTATGGATGAACCCATCATTGATTTGCACAGCGACGATTATTTCATGCGCGAGGCATTGCGACAGGCGGCGCGGGCTTTTGCGGAGGAGGAGGTGCCCGTCGGCGCGGTGGTCGTCCGCGAAGGACGAATCATCGCGCGGGCCTTCAACCAGGTGGAACAGCTCAAGGACGCCACGGCGCACGCCGAAATGATCGCCCTGACCCAGGCCGAGCAAGCCGTTGGCGACTGGCGGCTGACGGATTGCGTGCTTTACGTGACCAAGGAGCCCTGCCCGATGTGCGCGGGCGCAATCGTGCACACGCGGCTGGCACGGGTCGTATTCGGCGTGGGCGACCCCAAAGGCGGCGCAGCGGGCGGCGCGATGAATCTGCTGCAATTCCCCACCCTGAATCATCGTTGCGAAATCACCGGCGGCATCCGGGAAGCGGATTCCCGGGAATGGCTGCAAAAGTTTTTCGCCCGGCAACGGCAGAAGCCGGACAATCGGGAACCGGTTTGATTCGTCTTGACGCTGAAAAAAACAAAACGAGGCGTCCGTGATGGACGCCTCGCGGTCAAAACAGAACCTGGGGTAAAATTACTGCGGGAAATTATAAAACGGATTCGGGGTCGGGGAACCGTTGGTAGCTGTGCCCAGTGCCGTCTGCAATCCGGAAACGGTTACCTGCGCTGCACTGCCATCGGCCATCCCCAGATTGCCAACCCGCAAATGCAAGTCAACCGCCGTCCACGCCCACCAATTAAGAGTGGGTGTATATTTGAATTGTGTAGTAGCATTAAGAAGGCTATTGGTCATATTGGCCGGTTGACCTTGGTTGGCTAATGCTTGGGTTCCAATATTCCGGTCGCCCATCATAACCATCTGCGGATAAGCTTCGGCCGCATCGCCACAAACGAAGTAGCTCAGGTTGTTATTGTTTAAATACAAAACTGCAAAATTGGTTGTAACATTGCGCTGGCCGGCGCCAGTACCCATAGGTGGAGTACCGGTTCCACCCTGACCGTTGTCAGAAGGGCAAAACAAGATCTTGGGTGTGCTCAATTCATTCGACATGACGGTGAAAACATTGGTCAGGCCGTATCCCGCCGGGGCATTGCCGTATTGAGTATAAAGTCTTTCCTGGGCGCCGTTGTACTGCGTGCTTACGGCCATGGGATACTTGTCGGCGTTATCACCCTCCCAGAGACGGAAGGCAATTCCGTCTTGTTTGATGTTGCTGACACAATTGATGCGTTGCGCCTTGCGCTTGGCCGCCGCGAGGGCCGGCAACAGGAGCGCCGCAAGGATGGCGATGATGGCGATCACGACGAGCAGTTCGATCAACGTGAAGGCCTTTTTTTGTTTTAGAATTCTTTTCATAAGTTCGATGGTTTTCGGTTTTCGGGTGACGGATCGTTGAACTAACCTGAGTTACACGCCCAGTCAACACCACTTGAAAATCTCTTTAGCAATGCCGGTGCCAACCACTTTATTTTATGAAATGCCCAATAAAACCGCGGGTGAACCTGGCCGCGGAGGCGTCATGCGTGAAATTTTCACGCGTGGCGCGTGAAGTTCACGCGTTCCTGCGTGCATTACCATCGCAAATCCATCAAAGGGCAACCGGTCTTCCGACCCCCTTTCTGAATGGTGATTTCCCGCTGCGAAGAGGCCGAAAAGCGCGGTCAACCAGCCCGGTGCCCGAAGCGGCATTGACATGCTGGCAGGCATCGCAAACACTGCTCGACCCTATGGCGGAGCCAAAAGAAAACGTCCTCATGGAAAAGATCGTATCGCTGTGCAAGCGGCGCGGGTTCATCTACCCCTCTTCCGAGATTTACGGTGGCATCAACGGCTTTTGGGACTACGGCCCGCTCGGCGCGGAACTCAAGCGTAACGTCAAGGAGCTCTGGTGGAACACCATGACCCGCCAGCGCGAGGATGTGGTTGGCCTCGAAGCCACCATTATCATGTCCCCTAAAATCTGGAAGGCCAGCGGGCACGTGGACACGTTCAGTGATCCGATGATTGACTGCAAAACGTGCAAAGGCCGTTTCCGCGCCGACCAGACGAATGAAATTTCCTGCCCCCAGAAGCCGAGCAAGATGGTTTCCGAATGCCATGGTGAAAAGACCGCCCCGCGCGCCTTCAACCTGATGTTCCAGACCTACGTGGGTCCGGTGCAGGACGAATCGGCCATTGCCTATCTTCGCCCCGAAACCGCACAAGCCATTTTTGCGCAATTCAAGAACGTGCTGGAAACCTCGCGCCAGAAGGTTCCGTTCGGCATTGCCCAGGTCGGCAAGGCGTTCCGCAACGAAGTCACGCCCCGCAATTTCACCTTCCGCTCCCGTGAATTCGAGCAGATGGAACTGGAATTTTTCATCAAGCCCGACGAAGTGGTGGAGGCCATCAAGGGCCGCGTGACAGCCGTTGCCGAACTCGACGCCCACCACCCGTCACCCGACACTTCGGCCTGGGGCTGGGAAGCGTGGCATAAATACTGGGTCGAGGAACGCATCTCCTTCTACGAGGGCATCGGCCTGTCACGTACGACGCTGGAGGAATACTGGCAGAAGCCGGAGGAACTGGCACACTATGCCCGCGCCACGGTGGACATTTTGTTCAAATTCCCCTTTGGCACCCAGGAACTCGAAGGCATCGCCGCCCGCAGCGACTTCGACCTCAGCCAGCACGAGCGTTTCTCGGGCAAACCCATGGGCGTGTTCGACGAGGAATTGCGCACCGCCTGGGGCAAATTACCCAAGGAGAAACAGGATGAACTCTGGCGCCGCTATTACGAGAACCGGAAAAAATACCTGGTCAAAACAGGGGTCGCGGAAGAGCCGGCTTCGAAGGACGCCACCGAAGACGCCAATGGCCTGGCCAAAGGCCAATATATTCCCCATGTCATTGAACCCAGCGCCGGGGTGGACCGTCTAATCCTCGCCTTGATTGCCAACGCCTACACCGAAACGACCGAAACCGATGACAAGGGGAAAAGTGAAACCCGCGTGACGCTCCTGTTCCATCCGCGAGTAGCACCGATCAAGGTTGGCGTGTTTCCGCTCCTCAAAAATAAACCGGAACTGGTGACCAAGGCTCGCCAGGTCTACGAAATCTTGCGTCCGCACCTGAAGGCGTTTTATGACGATGGTGGTGCAATTGGCCGCCGTTACGCGCGGCAGGACGAGGCCGGCACGCCGTTCTGCGTGACGATTGATTTCGACACGCTGGGGGAGAAGCCGGAGTTGAAGGACACCGTGACCGTACGTCACCGCGACGACGGGAAACAGGAGCGTGTGGCCATCGGTGAACTGTTAAACTGGTTGCTGCCGAAAATCCGCTGATGGGAGCCGACTCCAAAATCGTGGAGGTGAAAAAACGCGCGCCGACGCTCTATTTCATCATTGCGTGCAAGCTGGTCAAGGGCACGCTGGCGCTGGCGCTGGCCCTGGGCGTTTTCAAACTGGCCGGACATGATCTCCCGGACCTGTTCGACAAGGCCTTGCGCTGGGTCCACCTTGATCCGGAAAACCGGTTCCTGTCGGAAATTGCCGACAAACTGGACCAGATCACCCCGGCCAATGTGCGGCGGGTGGCCATCGGGACATTTTTTTACAGCCTGTTCTCGCTCGTTGAAGGCATCGGATTGATGTTTCGGGCGCCCTGGGCGGGCTGGCTGGCCATTGGCGAGTCGGCTTTCTTCATCCCCATCGAGATCCGCGAACTGGTTCATCGCCCGAATTTCTCCTGGCTGGTTTTCAGCGTGCTGGCCATCAACGTGTTTATCGTCTGGTACCTGCTGCAAAACCGGAAGCGGCTGTTCCGCCATCATCATTAGCTTTCCCGCGTGACCGCCGCAAGCGGTTCTGGCATCATCCGGCGATAATTAATGAACGACAAGCTCCCTCTCGAAGTATCGGAATTTGAACAACTCCTGAACAAGCCCAACAGCGACAACACGGGCTTTGCCGGATTTTTCAATGCCGGTGAAGTCTGGGTGGCCCGCGTACCAGCGCGCCTGGACGTGATGGGCGGCATCGCCGATTATTCTGGCGCCAATGTTTGCGAAGCGGTGTTGGGTGGTGGCATGCTGATGGCGCTGCAGGCCCGCACGGACCGCACGTTGCGCATCCGCACCATGCAGGCCGGCCGGCGCACCCTGCCGGTGGAAACACGGATTCCGCTGGACTATCTGGCTTCGGGCGGCACGGTGGGCGACTACGCCCAGGTGCGCGAATTGTGTCATGCCAACCCGTTGGTGTCATGGGCCGCTTACATCGGCGGCAGCATTTTCACTTTGCTGAAGGAGGAATCCGTCAATCTGCCCTATGGCTTCAGTTTTCTGCTGCTCAGCGCGGTGCCCATGAACGTGGGCATCGGTAGCTCCGCCTCCGTGGAAATCGGCACGCTCTCCTGCCTGAACGCCTACCTCGGCTTGAATTTGGATGGCGGCCGGCTCGCCCGGCTCGGCCAGATGGCGGAAAATCACGTCGTGGGCGCGCCCTGCGGCATCATGGACCAGATTGCCGTGGCCAGTGGACGAAGCGGCAAACTCACGCATATCCTTTGCCGGCCCGGCCAGATCATCGGCGAAGTGGAAATCCCCCCCGGCACCGGTTTCGTGGGCATCAATTCGATGGTCCGCCACTCCGTGGCCGGCAATGCCTATGGCAACGTCCGCATCGGCGCGTTCATGGGCAAAAAAGTCATCAACGAAATCCGCGCCCGCACCGGCCGCTCGGCGCTCAATTATTTGACCGAAATTTCCGCCGACGAATTTAGATCGGCCTACCAGGCGGAAATTCCCGACAGCATTCTCGGCTCCGAATTCCTGGCGCGTTACAAAACGCATGATGACCCGGTGACCACGGTCCAACCCGACGCCACCTACCGCGTCGCCGGCCCGACACGGCATCCCATCGAGGAAAACGAACGCGTGTTGCAGTTCATCGCCGCGCTTCAGGCTGCCGCCAAGGGCGATGAACGCGCCTGTGTGACCGCCGGCAAAGCCATGTATGCCGCGCATGAAAGCTACCGCGACAATTGCCGGCTGTCGGTTCCCGAGGTGAATTTTCTGGTCGAAGCCGTCCACAAACGTGGTCCGGAAAATGGCCTTTACGGCGCAAAAATCACCGGCGGCGGCACCGGAGGCACCGTGGCCGTCTTTGGCAAGACCATGGCTTTGCAGGAACACATTCCGCAAATCGCCGTGGAATTCTCCCGCCGCATCGGCATCATGCCGGACATTTTTGAAGGCACCTCGCCCGGCGCCATCGAATTTGGCGCGCGGCGATACAGCTTCGGCGCCAGCGGCTGGCGGTTGTCTCCGGCATGAAATCGTCCGTTCGCAAAGCCGTCATTCCCATTGCCGGACTTGGCACCCGGCATTTCCCCGCATCGCACGCGGTGAAAAAGGAATTGTTTCCCGTCGTCGGGCCCGATGGCATTGCCCGGGCGTTGTTCCATTATCATCTGCTCGAGCTTGACGCCGCCGGCATCGGGGAAATTTGCATCATCGTCCAACCCGGCGAGGACGAAATGGTGCGCGCCTATCTGCAGGGACCGGACGCCAGCTATCTGAAACGCCTGGAGAAACATCCCGCATTGCTGCGCGAGGCGGAGCAGATGAAAAAATTTGCCGGGCGTGTGACTTTTGCCGTGCAACGGCAACAGGAAGGCTACGGTCACGCGGTTTATCAGACGAAACAATTTGCCGGCGGCGAATTCGTGCTGCTCGGCCTCGGCGACCATCTCTTTCGGGGCCGGCCGGTTTCGCCCTATCAGGAACTGGCCCAAACGGCCTCGGTTTCCAACGGGCGCAGCGTTTCGGCGGTGAACCGGATTTCGGCCGGCGAATTGAAAAGCTACGGCACCATCGCCGGCAAACGCCGCGCCACGAATCCAAGGTTGATTGACGTCTCCCTCATCATCGAAAAGCCGGACCCGGCGATCGCGCGGCAACAACTGCGTGTGGAGGGTCTGCCCGATGAAACCTGGCTGGGCTGGTTCGGGATGCACCTGCTGGCGCCTTCGATTTATGAAGTCCTGGAGGAAATGATCCGCGATAATGTGCGCGACAACGGTGAATTCCAGCTCACCAGGGCGCAGGAGATTCAGCGCCAGCGCGAAGGTTATCTGGCGCTGGAGATGACCGCGGCGGAACGGTTCGATTTCGGCGTGCCGGATGATTTCGTCCGCAGCGTGCAGGCGTTCCGGCAGGGCTAAAATCAGACAGAATTGCCGTGACCGATTCGCCGGGCTGCATATCATCATTTCATCGTGACCATTACCGAAGCGATTCAACTGCTGGAAAAATTCCGCGCGGGCGGCATCGGCCGCGACCGGGTCCTGAGCGCGTTCCAGGGCGCGCCGGTGGCCGACCTCGGCTTTGCGCAGGTGGACACGCACCGCGCGCTGCGCAAGGGTTTTCCCGAGGTCATTTTCGGCGCCGGCAAGACGCCGGAACAGGTGGTCAAGATCGCCACCAAAATCCTGGCGTCCGAATCGCGTGTGCTCGTCACGCGCATCACCGAAGCACACGCCCGTGCGTTGCGCAAAAAGTTCAAGCGCGCCATCCACCACGAAGCCGCCCGATGCATGACGATTGAAAAATCACCGCTGCCCAAACGCCCGGGCACCATTGGCATCATCTGCGCCGGCACCAGCGATGTGCCGGTGGCCGAGGAGGCGGCCGTGACGGCGGAAATCATGGGCAACCACGTCGAACGGATTTATGATGTCGGCGTGGCCGGATTGCACCGACTGCTGGCCAAGTCGGAAAACCTCCGGCGCGCGAACGTGCTCGTCGTCGTCGCCGGCATGGAAGGCGCGCTGCCGAGCGTCGTTGCCGGGCTGGTCTCCAAACCGGTCATTGCCGTGCCCACCAGCATCGGTTACGGCGCAAGCTTTGGCGGCATCGCGGCCCTGTTGGGCATGTTGAACAGTTGTGCCAGCGGCCTGACGGTGGTGAACATTGACAACGG
>CAZKTW010000164.1:0-8588 GCA_964555775.1 uncultured Bifidobacteriaceae bacterium
CAGCCAGCACGCCGTTCAATACCACGTTGTTCGAAGAGATCGTTGCCGTCGTCGTCCCGTCATAGGGCTTATCGTTGGCGGAGATGCCCGAGGTAATGGTCACCCCAATCGCCGTGATGTTGGCCACCAACCCAGCTGGTTGGCTTAACGTGTAATTGCCTGCTGCCGTACCGGTCAGGGTCAACCCACCGACTGTCACTCCGATACCCGTGCCGACATTGGCACTCCCGAAATTCGCCGTGTAACCGTTCGTGTTCAATCGCACATTGGCCGCGTCTCCCGCCAGGACACCGTTCAACACCACGTTGTTCGAACTGATCGTCGCCGCGGTCGTGCCGTTATAGGGTTTGCTATTGGCGGTGATGCCCGAGGTGATGGTCACCCCAATCGCCGTGATATTGGCAGTCAGACCCGACGGTTGGCTCAACGTATAGTTGCCCGCCGCGCCACCTGTGAGCGTCAGGCCGCCGACAGTCACCCCAATGCCCGTGCCCACGTTGGCACTGGCGAAGTTCGCCGTGTAACCGTTCGTGTTTAATCGCACATTCGACGTGTCTCCGGCCAAGATGCCGTTTAAGATTACGTTATTCGAGGAGATGGTAGCCGTTGTCGCTCCGTTATATGGTCTGCTGTTGGCGCTGATGCCGGAAGTAATTGTAACCCCTGCAGCTGTGATATTGGCTGTCAAACCTGACGGTTGGCTCAACGTATAGTTGCCTGCCGCTGCACCCGTCAGGGACAGGCCACTGACAGTGACCCCGATACCCGTGCCCACGTTGGGACTGGCGAAGTTCGCCGTGTACCCATTTGTGTTCAATCGAACGCTCGCCGCGTCTCCGGCCAGGAAGCCATTGAGTACCACGTTGTTTGAACTGATCGTCGCTGCGGTCGTCCCGCTGTACACTTTGTTGTTGGCACTGATGCCCGAAGCGATCGTCACCACCGCCTGGGTTACCGTCAAAGTCCCATTGACGAAAGCCAAATTATAGCCAGGAGCACTCAAAGTTCCCTGGCTGACTGTGATGGTATAGCCACCTACCGGACTGTTGGTCACGGCGGTAGTGCTGATCGCGGGCGCTCCTGTCAGTATGTTGGTGGTGTCGCCATTGGCGAAGCCGGTATAACCAACCGTGAAAATTGGGTTGGTTGCGCCATAGACCCGTGACAGGTTGCTGGCGGTCACCGTCAACACCGGGACAACAGTCAGGCTGACTGTTGCCGTGCCCAGGCTGGTTGGTCCTGAACTGGCGCGATAAACGAAACCGTCGGTGCCAGCAAAGTTATTCGTTGGCGTGTAACTGAATCCGCCGTTATTGGTCAAGGTCAGGATGCCGTGCGCCGGGCTGCTCACCAAAGCCACCGTGAGGCCGGCACCATACACATCCGTGTCGTTGGTCAGCACTCCCGAGGCAGGCACGTTCAATGTTGTCCCGGTATTCAGCGTGTAACTGTCGTTCGCCACCAGCGGAGCCACAGTCACATTGCTCACCGCAAGCGTATAAAGCGTCGAATCTGAATACGTGGCCGCATCGATTCCGCCACTGGAGAATGAAGCTGGATCGTTGGTGATGAATTCACGGGTGCCATCATAACTCACCGCGATGTTTGTCCCTAGGAATGCCATATTCACCGTGTGCCAACCGGCACCCACATTCGGCAAATTCGCCTGCCCTATAATCGTGTAGGAACTGCCGATATCCCCGCCCCAACCCGTGAATCTTAGCAACTTTATCACCGCCACCCCTGTCGGTGGGTTGGGATAATTGTTCCCTTGCGACCCTTCAGGATAAACCCAGGCCGCATATTGCGCGCCGGACACCGCATCCACTCGTCCACCAATGCCGCCGCCCCATCCGTTCACGGAAGAGAATTGGATTTGTCCCTGCACGACATAGTCAGTCCAGTTGTTGCTGATATAGGCAAAAGCATAGGAGTTTAAATCGCTTGGGCTGCTCAGCGTGCCGTTGGTTACGACCCACGTCCCTGATTTCGGCACCCAAGGCCATAACAATGAACGCGTAAAATTATCCACCAGGAGCTTGTCAAGAGGCGTGACCTCAACGGCCACTGCCGCGACCGTAGAGGTGCTCACCCCATCGGTTGCCACATATGTAAAATCATCAATGCCGGTAAAATTATTGGTCGGCTGGTAGCTGAACCCACCGGTATTGGTCAGATTCAAAATGCCATGGAACGGGGCCGAGGCCAGAATGGCAGTCAGGCCTGCGCCGCCGTTCGCGTCATTGGCCAGGACCCCGGGTGTGGGCACAGTCAAGATAGCTCCCGGCGCGACCGTATAAATGTCATTAACAGCTGCTGGCGGAGCGAGCACCGTCAACGTCACGGTCGCCACACTGGAGGTGGAGACTCCATCCGTGGCAAAGTAGGTGAAATGGTCCGGTCCGGTGTAATCCGTTGAGGGTGTGTAGCCAAAGCTCCCGTTGTTGGTGAAGGTCAACGTTCCATTGATTGGGCCGCTGGCTAAAATGGCCGACAAACTTCCGCTCCCGCCGGTGTCGTTGGCCAGAATACCCGGAGTCCCGACGGTCAGTTTTGTATTAAGTGCAACATTGTAACTGTCGTTGTTGGCTATCGGCAGGTCGCTGGTGGTGATGGTGACCGCTGCCACGCTGGAAGTAGTCTGACCATCCGTAGCTACGTACGTAAAACTGTCCATGCCGGTGAAATTGGTCGCGGGGGTGTAGGTAAAGCCGCCATTGTTGGTAAGCAACAGGCTTCCGTGGGACGGGCCAGTGACTTGAAGTGCGGTCAGACTTCCAATTCCGCCCGAGTCGTTGGCTAAAACCCCCGGCGCAGCCACATGCAATGCTATATTCTTCGATGCATTATAACTGTCATTGTTAGCCACGGTTACCAAAGCGCTCACAATGACATTATCCACCGTCATTGTGTAGGCAACCGCGGGGGTGGTGTACATGTCCAGGCTGACCGTCCCGTTGGTAAAGGCGGGCCGTGCGTCGATGGAGCCAGTGTCCGTCATCGTGTTCGTCAATCCTCCGTCGAAATAAGCGGCGATGCTGTTGCCCTGGAACGTCAGTTTCAGGGTGTGAGGAGCCGTGCCCATTCCGGACAAAGTGACCGGGCTTCCGACCAGGGTGTAAGTCGTCCAGGTCTCAAACTTGACAAACTGCAGCACAGCGGTTCCATTTCCCGGTCCATTGGGAGAATTTTCCGGATAAATCCAAGCGGCATAATGTGCTCCGCTGACGGGGTCCAGCCTCCCGCCTATTCCCCCACCCAATCCGCTCGACGAAGAAAATTGGATTTGCGCCTGTACGGAAAAATCGTTCCAACTGGAATTATTGTCGTAATAGGCATAGCCATAGCTGCCGGACGGGCTGGTTCCAACCAAGGCATTGTTGGTAATGCTCCAGCCACCCAATTCCTGCACCCAGGGGAAGATGTCGCTCGTATTCGTCGGTCGCGCAAACGTATCGTAAACGTACCCTCCGGGCGGCAGGACCATGATCGTCACCGCGGCCACACTGGAAGTCAGCGACCCATTGACGCCTTGATAAGTGAAGCCATCCGAACCGGTGAAATTATTCGTGGGGGTATAGGTGAAGGAACCATCCGGGTTCAGGGTCAACGAACCATTCGCCGGTCCGCTTACCAACGTCGCGGTCAGACTGCCTCCGCCACTGCCCGCAGTATCGTTGGTCAAAACTCCTGGAGCCGGCACCACCAGGGGAGAACCTTGTTGGACAGTGAACACATCGTCTTGGACCGTCGGAGGAATCAAATAACTGATTACCGCATTGGTGACCGAGGTGCCAACCAATACTTTGATCGTCTGGTTGTTGATCCGGTAAACATTGGTGCCGGCGAGCGTGCCGTTGGTGGAAACCTGGAGGGCAAAGAAGGCGGCGCTCGGTGCCAGAATTTCAACCGCCGCATTGGTGTTGCCCTCCCCGGTAATGGAAAGAGTGGTCACGGAGTGACCACTGCTATTTGTATAATTTACGGCAACCTGGGCATTGGATTGTTGCAACCACCACGCATAGATCCCCGCGGAATTGGTGGACCAGACCCTTGGCTTGCTTAAGCTGTAAAGTATACAATCACCCGGCAAGGTGCCATCCATACCGCTGCCATCCGAGGTGCTGTGACAGTAGAGGTTCATCAAGGCTCCCAGATTGTAGTAAGCGTCAACACAGGCCTGCATCGTTGCAGTGGTGTGACCGCCCAGCCCGTCGTCGTCCATGGCTTGCGCCACCTGGTTGTTGATGAACCAGTCATTGACGGGCAGTTGCAAGGTCGAATACAGCTTATCCGGCGTCTGAGTTGAGAGGGTCCAATGGGGGAAGGGGGAAAGTTTGGTCTCACCCGCAATCTTGATGCCTAGTTGTTCTTCAATTTGGAAAGAGGCTTCGCGCGTTGCGTTAAAATAGGGCGCCACCCACGCCCGCGGACTCCCGTTCGTCAGCCCCCATCCCACGAGATCAACAATGGAATTGGAAATGGACGCCAGTGCGTAGTCTTTACCGCTGGCATAGCCGGGGGGAAGATTGGCGAGATCCAAAATCTCATCCGGCGACCAATGCCAATAATCATAGTCCAGACCGTTGGAATTAAAGGGGGCCAATATCGGGGCCGTATAAGGTTCAAAGGCCGTCAACCAACCCTCCGAAATCAACTGGCTCAGGTGGAGCTCGATATGGGTCAAAGGCGGGTTGTAAAAATCATTGATGTTGGTGAATCCCCCATTATGCGAATAGATGGTTGCCCCGTTGTTGGTAATCGCCCGCCGCAAACTGGCGATGGTATTCGTCAACGTCGGGTTGGGCATGTCCAACCGCAAGGTGCCGGTGCAGAAGTAATAGTCCCCGCTGGCTCCATTGGCATGCTCAAACTGGGCCGACCGCTCGATGCTGATGATGTTTGTCGGAATGGCCTCCATGTCGTGACGAAATATAACGGCCGCGTTATACGGATAAGGCCACGGACTGCGCTTGACGACCGGCAGCCCGGCGGATTGAAACGCCCACTGGATGGCGTTTCTGAATATGCTGTAGGCATGCATCCCCGGCGCCCAGCCGCCATGGCCGATTAAAGGCTGCAACGCAGCATCATAAATGAAGCAACCCTTGCCGTAAGGTTTTACCAGGATATACGGCACACCCGCATCTCCCTGGGCAATGACGGTGGCGCCGTTGGCCTGAACCTGCCAAATCATATGAGGCAGACCGGGGTTTGATGCATTTGGGGTTTCCCCCGAAAAACGGGTGTATAGCGGCCACGATATTTCCTCCGACGACTGCGGCATTTGCCATGCAACCTGTCCACCCGGAATCTGGCTGAGAATCGGATGATTCGAAATCTTTGAGAAGTTGGCGTCGAAGTACCAATTTGTCAGGGCAGGATTGACCATCTGCACCCCCATGGCATTGGCGATGGCAAAATCTCCGCGGGTCACGCCGTTCGTATTGCGCGTGAAGGACGATGAGCCAACAAATAAAAAACCGCCGCTGGCAACATAATTGGTCAGAGCGGCGATTTCACCATTGTCAATCGCTTCCGACCCCAGGCTGATGAGGATGGGATACTTGGGCGAACCGTCGGCATTGGTCAGAACTCCGGCCAGAATGTTCGAATCGCCCACGACGGTATATGCGGTTCCATCGGCGCGCAGGGTCTCCTTGACTGCATCCGGCATGACAAAATAGTGCCACTGCGTCGTCCACCATTGATTGCTCGTGGTCCCGGGACCGGTGGGGGTCAAACCCGAAGCCGGCATGGTTTCCAACGCCCGCGTCAATTCGGAATCATGAATGGCCACGACTGGCAGGGTCGCGTGCGCGGTTGATATTACGCCAAGAACACAAAGACATGCTGTAATTGCCGTTTTTATCATTTGAAAGTTCATAACAATAACTTGAATTTAGAGATTAGCAACTGTAATTCGCCACTTACTTGTCAAGTATGAGGTGCCAGCCATCACGCTGGTTCCCACCGAAAGTCTTTTGCAGATGCAGGATTCAAAACTCTTTTGAGCGTCCATCTCGTTTGACGAAACTCATTTGATTGAGCCATCTGCAGGGTTAGTCCGGCGATACGGTTTTAGCCTCAGCCTCGTCGAATTTCCTACAACCTTGAGTGAACAGAACAACGGCGCGGGCATCAGTCGAAGGAGCATCCACCTGATGAGTTTGCCGCCTCCTTGGACACGCCAGGTCGAGAGCAGAATTTGAAATTTGCGAGCCAACGTGGCTCTTGGGTATTCCGCCTGATAGCCGAACAACTGGCGGCGATGGAGACAAACATTTTTTAGACGGCCCCATTGTTCCTCGCCAATCAAATTCTTTGTTTTCGCCGTTTGCAAGTCTGACAGAAAAACTTCATATATTACCCGACGATTCCCGGCATCACGCATCATGTAATTCTCCTGTTGCTTGACCGCATCCCACGTCGCAGCCAGTTTATGACGGCGAGAATAAAGATTGTGCTCGTGAAACCGGCGTTTAATCAGAGGCGTCCTGATAAACAGAAAAGAACCCAGGCATAATTCTCTCAGGGCGATAGCCTGGTCTTCATGAACCAAAGCGTCAGGCAATGGGCCGAACACAGAAAAGACGCCTGGGATCCCGGCAAGCGCACAACCAACAACTCCTGTTTCCCGCGCGTTAACATAGCTTTCCAACATCGGATTTGGCTTGGGCAATCCCGCCGGCTCCGTGACGGTCGAATCCGTTGATTCACCCCATACCGAGCCCGTCTCGTTGATGGGGACTAAGTTTGCCTGCATTTCCGCCACCCAACTGCCGGCATAATTTTCCAACATTGTTTTTTGCCTGGGGAGTCCAGCCGGTTCCGTGACGGTCAAATCCGTGGATTCATTCAACACACAGCCCGCCTCGTCTATGGCTATATAGTTGCTCAGAATTCCAGTTGCCTTTCGGTTGGAATGTTCCCAGGCCTTATATACTTCCTCAACCCTGTTGGGGAGAGAGATATCATCTCCGGCCGCCCCGATGGACAATTCGCCATGAACAAGCTCGGTAATTCGATTGACATGTCTGGCGATCCCAAGATTGGTGGCATTACGATTTAACACCAACTGATGCGGGCCGTGGTAATTGTCAGCCAATTCACGCATGATTTCAAAAGTCCGGTCGGTAGAGCAGTCATCAGATAAAATTATTTCCAAAGGTGAATAGGTCTGCGCCAGCGCGGCTTCCACCGCCTCCCGAATAAATCGCTCTTGCTGATAAGCGCATACCGAAAAACTCAACAATGGCCTGTTACCGGACTTGTTCATCATAAGGTTATTCTCAAGATGCAGGTTGATGATCCTTTTTCATGCTAAAACCGAGCCTGTAGAATCCAGCTTTCTGCCCAAAACCTCCCCAAAGCCATCCGTAGGGAACCACCTTCACCCTCCGGCTGTGTCTTGCTGCACCATCTGATGCGTACGGCTTGAGTTCCACTGTTCCCGATATCTTTTGCCAAAGCAGCCGGCCCAATCACACTAATTCCACTCTCAGCAAAGGTCCGCAACTTCCGATAATCCCACCGCCCCAAGGCGCGTTTGATTAAAATTGGGATTCGGCCAAAGTTCGGACCGCCAACCAACAGGGTTCCGTCCTTTGCAACAAATCGAGCACATTGTCGGAGAATCTTTCTTGGATTTGGAAACAAATAAAGCAGATTTGCCATCAGGACGCAGTCAAACTTTTGTCCTTCCAACTTCTTCTGACATTCTTCCCACGACCCATAAATAACTTCGATACCCAGCCGGGCCGCCGCCGCGCCAATAACTGAATCCAGGGGCAGAGCTGTGACCTTGGCGCCTCGCTGCTTTAGCACATTTTCCATGGTGCCCCATCCGCACCCAATCGAAAGAACCGTCTTCGCATCGGCCGGCACCATTTTAACCAGCTCCTCCGCGGGCTTTTCGTAATAGCTTTTCGACCATCTTCCATGGATTACTTTTGATTCCACCCCGCAAAGGGTGCTGGCGGGGTGCGTCCCCGCAGCGATAGCTTCCAGTGTTTTGATTTGTTCCTTGAAGGTCGAAAGCGGAAGACCCAACTGCCCCACGTAACGATTAGGCAGGTGGTGAATCAGGAAATCCTCAAGCGCCGAAAGACAAATAACCTTGCGAAAACCGCAATTCGTGTAGGGATCCGTCGCGGCGGTGCAGAGCATGTCATAATGCCCCTCACACGGATCGCGAAGAAAACCTCCCGAGGCAATGGCCTTCCGCAGTTGGGCCTGGGTCAGAAGGTAAAACGCAGCATGCTCGTTTGTAAATTCGCCGATGGTATAACCATTCCGCCGGGCTATTGATTCCGGTTTCCAGTGGTAGGTCCAATGCGCTTCAGGCAGAGACCAAATCCCGGAAGAATTGATCTCGTACCGGAGGAATCCGGCAATCTCATCAGCATTCAGCGCCGATGTGGCCTGCAGGAATGCCTGGATATTTTGTTCCGTAACTTCCATGTCGTCCTCGGAATAGGCGAAGAGATCATAACGTTCCAGGTTCTCAGCAAAGAGCTTCTTATGACCAAACGGCAGGGACCAGGGATTACTGGATGGCAATCCCACGATCACCTTGACGGTCGGTC
>CAZKTW010000165.1:0-8554 GCA_964555775.1 uncultured Bifidobacteriaceae bacterium
ATCACGTCAGCAAAAAGGAATTTTGCCGCCTGATCAAAACCGCCCACCTGATGACCCGCGAAGAAATCGAGAAGTCCTGGTATCACTGATGATACTCGTGAAAACAGGCGATGGAGCGCGAGCTTTAGCCCGCCATATCCCGCCGCAAAGAAGAGATGTTGGAAATGCCGAACTTGCTTTCATTTCGCATATTGAAGCGGCGTGAACGCCGCGCTCCGTTTCCAGCGCAGAGCCGTAATCACTTGTCAGCGATTTAACCAACTCAGGCGCTGCCTACCTTCGCCAGCGGCGGGGCGGGCCAGAATGATGATGATGCTGTCCCGGCTGCCCGGGCCGATGCGGCGAAGAAGGATGACCCTGTTGCTGCAGCCGGCCATGATTCTGGCCTTGCGGGTGACGACGTTCGATTTCCGCGGGCTGTCCCGGTGACGGCGGGGCCGAATAGTTGAAACCATCCGCCCGTTTGCGGACGATGCCGCGGCCGATGAACCGTTCCAGCGTGCGCAATTCGTCCCGATCCTCCGGCGTGACAAAACTGATCGCGTCGCCCACCGCATGCGCCCGGCCGGTACGGCCGATGCGATGGACGTAATCCTCCGCGTGCATCGGGAAATCATAGTTCACCACGTGCGAAATGCCATCCACGTCGATGCCGCGCGCCGCGATGTCCGTCGCCACCAGCACGCGTACCGCGCCGGATTTGAAATCCTTCAGGGCCTTCAGCCGCTGGTTCTGCGAGCGGTTCGAATGCAGCGCCGCCGTCTTGATGCCCTTGCTTTCCAGGTTGCGGGCAATGCGATCGGCACTGTGCTTCATGCGGGAGAAAACCAGCACCATGTTCATCTGTGGATCGCGCAGCAGATGCAACAGCAGGGCCGGCTTCAAATGCTTCGGGACTTCATAGATGAGCTGGGTGACCGTCTCGGCCGGGTTCGATCGGCGGCCGATCTGGATCATTTTCGGGGCGCGCTGGAATTCGTGCGTGAGACCTTCAATCTCGCGCGAAAGTGTGGCTGAGAACATCAGCGTCTGCCGTTGCTTCGGCAACGAGCGCACGATTTGCCGGATGGACGGCAGGAAACCCATGTCCAGCATCCGGTCGGCTTCATCAAGCACGAGGAATTGCAATCCCGAAAAATCGGCACAGCGCCGGCCCATCAGGTCCAGCAGCCGTCCCGGGCAGGCGATGACGATGTCCGTTCCGGCCCGCAATGCATGGATTTGCGGTTGTTCGCCCACGCCGCCAAAGACCGTGGCAACGGTCAATGGAAGATGTTTCGCGTAAGCCCGCACGTTTTCCTCAATCTGCAGAACGAGTTCCCGCGTCGGCGCAATCACTAGCACCCGCGTGCCGCGGCGCTGGCCCGGCGCGGGTGGCGCAGCCAGCCGGGTGAGAATGGGCAGCGTGAACGCCGCGGTTTTTCCCGTGCCGGTCTGCGCGATGCCAATGAGGTCGTGCCCCGCGAGGATCGGCGGAATGGCGGCGGTCTGGATCGGGGTGGGTTCGGTGTAACCGGCATCCTGCACGGCATGCAAAATTTTGGCGTCAAGGCCAAGGTTGTGAAAGGACATGGTATAAAAAGGGTTGGCGGTGAAGTGTGCGCGGCACGCTTATCAGACGGGCGCTTTGCGGTCGGCGGCGGGAGGACGGATTTCTAGCGCAAGCGCCAGGTGATGCGCGCCTTGTTCAAATCGTAGGGCGACATTTCCATCTTCACGCGGTCACCGACGGTCAGGCGCACCCAACGTTTGCGCATCTTGCCGCAGATGGTGGCGAGCACCAGATGTTTGTTGTCGAGTTCGACGCGAAACATCGTGCCGGGGAGCACGGTGGTGACGCAGCCTTCCACTTCAATGTGTTCTTCTTTCATGTACGGTCAAAACGAAAAGGCGGAGTCCGGTTCAAACCGGACCCCACCGTGAAATCGAACCGACGATTAGTAACGGCTACGGGCACCGCCGCCGCTGCCGCCGTATTCGCGGCGACCGGTCGAGCGGTCTTCGCGCGGCTTGGCCACGTTGACGGTGAGGGCGCGACCGCCCATGTCCTTGCCGTTCATGCTCTCGATGGCTTTCTGGGCCTCTTCGACCGTGCTCATGGTGATGAAGGCGAACCCGCGGGAACGGCCCGTGGCCCGGTCCATCATCAGACTGGTTTCGTTGACCGTGCCGAACGCGGCAAATGCGTCCTGCAGGTCGTTTTCGGTGGTGTCAAAGGAAAGATTCCCGACAAATAATTTATTGCTCATGTGATGTTAAACTGTCCGACTAACCGGCACTTTCCACAGACTGTTCCCGAACATCGGGTTTAAAATCATCACTGAACTCAGTTCACTTGAAGATTCACCATGCCTTGAAAGAGACAAGCTATCTAACAGACGGATGTACTGTGGCAGATTCGCCGGCAATAGCCATAACAATCGGCAACTATCTTTTGTGGAAATCAGGCGACCATGCGCGATCCAGATTGGATTCAGCGCGACGGGCAGCCCGGTCGGCATTGGGGAACGAAACCAAACAAAAGCGGGGTCCGGCACACCCGAACCCCGCCATGAAAACCTCGCGGTTGATCAGTAACGGCTGCGACCGCCGCCGCTGCCGCCATATTCACGACGACCGCCGCCGCCGCCGGCCGGACGCTCTTCGCGCGGCTTGGCCACGTTGACCGTGAGAGCGCGACCGCCCAGTTGCGAGCCGTTCAGTGCGCTGATGGCTTTTTGCGCCTCTTCCGAGGAACTCATCGTGATGAAACCGAACCCACGCGGCCGGCCGGTGGTCCGATCCATCATCAGGTTGGTTTCGGTGACCGTGCCGTGCGCGGCGAACGCGTCCTGCAGGTCGTTTTCGGTGGTGTCAAAGGAAAGATTCCCGACAAATAATTTATTGCTCATGTGATGTTAAACTGTCCGACTAACCGGCACTTTCCACAGACTGTTCCCGAACATCGGGTTTAAAATCATCACTGAACTCAGTTCACTTGAAGATTCACCATGCCTTGAAAGAGACAAGCTATCTAACAGACTAAGGCAGTATAACCGGTTCGGCCGTAATAGCCATAACTATCGGCAACTATATTTCGGGGGTCATTAACACGGCGGCAGCCCCCACACTGGCGGCAAGCCCTCCCGGGGCGGAAAAACTGCCTGTAATCGTCCCACCCCATCACCGAACGCGGCCCGGAGCCGTCCAGCCGCGCGAGCACCCCGGCATCGCCGCGCAATTACTCGTCCCAAAACGCCGTCAGTCCCACCAGAAGAACAATGTCTGCGACTTGCGCAATTCCGCCGCAAGCGCTTTGACGTCGCCGCAGCCCTGGTCCACAATGTCAGAACAGAATTCGTACATCCGTTTTGCGAGCGCCGCCGGCCCGGCGATTTTCGTCGTGAACCTGCCGCTGAGGAAGTCGAAGCCCGCGCCGGTAAGGATAAACGGCTGGTCTTTTTCCAGCCCGCGCAGCCAGGCCACAATATCCTGCGGCATGAGGTCGCAATTCTGGCCATTCGTCTGCATCGCGAGCAGCACCTGGTATTTATCCGGCGTTGGCAACACCCCGATCCGGTTTTCAAAAGTGCTGTCCGGGCTGAAAACGTGGCATCCTCGCTTCAGAAATTCCCGGTGGACCTCATTCAGGTCAAAGCTCTTGCCGGTCTGAACGTGAAGGGTGAAGCCGCCTTTCACCGGGTCCAACGGCTAGAGTTTCGTGCCGCAGAGCTTTTCCAATTCCTTCAGCGCTGCTTGGAATTCCGCGCGCTGCGCGGCCTCTGAAAAATCCGGCCGCGGCGCGGGTTCGTTGCTGGCCGAAGCTGGCTTTGGCTTTGGTGTCGCAAACCCCGGTAGTGGCTTCGCCGATCTCCATGCCGCTGGCGGAGTTGTCTTGCGCGGCCGGGCTTTCTGCAAGAGTTCAATCACGCTGCTGAAAAATCCGCTGTCCTTCAACCCGCGGGCCGCCCAGTCCAACGCGCTGATTCCGAACTTGTTCTTCGCCGACGGATCGGCGCCGGCGGCGATGAGCAGGCGAACTGTCTCCAGAATTTCCGCCTCCGGGTGGATAAAAACAGCGGACAGGCCCTTGCCTTTTTGATATTTGTGCTCGTACAGTCGCGGCCCCGTGGCCAGGTGGATGGCCGTCTCCCCCTCACGATTGGTGGCATGCACATCCGCACCGGCTTCAAGCAGCACCACGACCACAGCCGGGTGGGCGTGGCCCGCGGCAATAATCAGCGGCGTGTTGCCGTCGTCGTTCTTGAGTTCCACTTTCACCCCGGCCGCAAGCAGCCTCCGCACAATCCCAACGTTCCCGGCGCGACAGGCATGGTGCAGCGGCGATTGTTTCCCGCGCGCCCGGGCATCAGGACACGCATCGGCCCTGAGCAGATCCGCGACAATTTCATCAGCTCGGGCTTCTGTGGCGAGGTGCAGCGGCGTCAGCTTCGCGCGGTCTGCGCTGTTGACGTCCGCGCCACGCTCGATCAACAGCTGGACAACGTCGGCATTTCCCTTTTCAGCCGCCCAGTGCAGGGCCGTGCGAAACATCGAATAGCCGCATTCGAGAATGTGTTCAATACCGCCTTCCTTGAAAATGAAATTGAAGCCGGAGTCGTTGCCGGGTTCTGCGTCGTCCTTGAGCGCGAGGTCCGCACCTCCGTCCAGCAGGGCCACGGCCGTTTCGCGATGCCCGGCCCGCGCTGCCAGCATCAACGGTGTGAACCCTTTTGATTTCGGGCGGCGGTCGCGCGTGTCCGGGTGGGCGCCGGCCGTGAGGAGTTGTTTGACAAGTTCTGTGTTTCCCTTTTCGGCTGCGAAGATCAGGTCTGCGCTCGGATCCGCTTTGCGAGGCTGCTTGGCCGTCGCTGCTTCCAGCAGGGCGACCGCCTTGGCATGCTGTTTTTTCCTGGCCAGATCGAGGGCGGTGGCGCCGGTGGCGTCGGCGGCGTACAAATCGGCACCGGCTTCGATCAAATCATGCACGAGGGCGGCCGCGCCGTCGGCAGCGGCCGGCCCATGTGGCGGCCCAGGTAATTCACGTCGGCACCCGCTTCGATTAATTTGCGGGTCAGCCACTCGTCGCGGAAATAGACGGACCACACCAGGTTCAGGCCGCCTTCGCGCCAGTCCGCGCCGGCTTTGAACAGAACCACGGCGGCGTCGTTTGCGCCGTATCGGGTGGCGAGGGAGAGCGGGGTTTCATTGCGCTCCTGCTTCAGCGGAACGTTCACGTCAAGGCCGGTGGCGACCAGCCGTTCCACCCCGGCTGCATTGCGATCCTGAATTGCTTTGATGAGTTTCGTTTCGACAGCGGGCTCCAGCGCAGGCTTGGCTTTGCTCATATGAGATTTCCCTTTTGGGTAATGGTCGCACGGTAAGCCCAGAAAGGCGGATAGTTCAAGCAAATCAAAATGCGGTCTTCCACACGGAGTCCTCGCTGCCCGGAATGTTACCATGCCAGGGGCTCGCTCCCGCACCGGGAATCTGCCTTTGCATCGCTGAAACTTGATTCATCAGGCCCATCCCCGGGGACGACGGCATCTGCTTGCAGGGGCCAAGCCGGAAGCGGTAGCCTGCCAAGCATGATTGCCGACACATTTGAACAACGCCGCCGTTACACCGGTTTGTCACCGCAGTTTGCCGCCGCCTTTGAGTTCCTGGAGAAACTGCCCGCCGGCAAGCCCGACGGTCGGTACGAGATCGCCGGCAAGGATTGTTTTGCCCTCGTGCAAACCTATATGACACGCCCTCTCGACCAGGCTAAATTCGAGACGCACCGGCAATTTATCGACATTCAGTTCATTCAAGCCGGGCGCGAGACGCTTCTCTGGACGCCACTGGCCGCGCTCACCCAGGTGACCCAGCCTTATGCCGTCGATAAAGACATTGCGCTCTACGCCACCCCATCGCAAGTGACGCCCATCAATCTCCGCGCCCTGGAGTTCGCCATTTTCTTTCCCGAAGACGGCCATGCCCCCGGCCTCGAATGCGGTGGCCCATCCAAAGTTCGCAAGATCGTCATCAAAGTCCGCGCCTAAACAGACAGTCCACCTGGCTCCCCGCGCCTGGTTAGCATTCGGCGTTATCTTGCCGAAGGTTGGCAGACGTTGGTGTTGTGATAAACTAGGCATGGCTGCGGATCGTGTTCGCCATCCACAGCCGCGAATCGTTAAAACTGAAAATTTATGGCCGAAAAATTTCTTGAACTGCTGGTGACTCCTGCGGTTGCGAAGGCACAGGCACGTTACTACGGACACTCCCAGCGGATGCCCGGTGGCGCAAAACTTGACGCCCTCACCGAGGATGAAATTCAATTCATCCGGTCCCGCGACAGTTTCTACCTGGCCACCGTGAGTGAATCGGGCTGGCCTTATGTGCAACATCGCGGCGGCAACCCGGGCTTCCTCCAGGTCGTCAACCCGACGACGCTGGCGTACGCGGATTACAAAGGCAACCGCCAGATGCTCTCCACCGGCAACGTGGCCGCCAACGACCGCGTATGCCTGTTCCTGATGGATTATCCGCAGCGTACCCGGCTGAAAATCCTCGGCCATGCGCGGGTCGAGGACGCGCGGCAACATCCCGAAATGGGCGCGAAATTCGCCACGCCGGATGTGCAGTCCATTGTCGAACGCGTGTTCATCATCAACGTGGTTTCGTTCGATTGGAATTGTCCCAAATACATTCCCCCGCGCTATACCGTCGCCGAAATCGAGGAAGCGGTCGCGCCCTTGAAACGACGCATTGCCGAACTGGAAGCGCAATTGAAAATAAAATCATGAATCCACGCCCGCCCCTGCCGCCGTTCACCGAAGCCACCGCGCGCCAGAAAGTCCAAGCTGCCGAGGACGCCTGGAACAGCCGCGACCCCGAAGGCGTCTCGCTCGCCTACACCGAGGACACGCAATGGCGCAACCGTTCCGAGTTCGTGAACGGCCGCGCGCAGGTCGTTGAATTCCTGCGGCGCAAATGGAATCGCGAGCTGGACTATCGGTTGAAAAAGGAACTGTGGGCCTTCGGCGGCAACCGCATCGCCGTGCGCTTCGAATATGAATTCCACGACGACTCCGGCCAATGGTTTCGCGCCTATGGGAATGAGAACTGGGAGTTCGACGAACTCGGCTACATGAAGTTCCGTTACACCAGCATCAACGATCTGCCCATCCAGGAAACCGACCGCAAGTTCCGCTGGAAACGGAAAACCTAAGGATCCATGGCTCGAATCCGGTTGCCGACCGGCAGTCTTAACGTCAACGGCCACAGTCCCGACCGCGCCTTTGGACCAGTTCCGCGGATTGCCTATGGCTGTGAAACCGCTGTCAATTTGTTTTGCGTCACATCGAGGCAAACCATGTCTTCGACTGATTTGAGCTCGAAGTTGACGCGGGACCGGTCGGTCGGCTTGCCGGGTTTGGCCCAGGCAGGCACGAGGCGATTGGGCGGACCGCTTTCGAGGATCTTGCCGGCGATCCCGTCGGGCCCGGATGCTCTTTGAAGAATCTGACGATCAACGCGGGTGAGGCGGGATTGAACTGATGCCCGCCCGGAAAGATGCAGGCGACCAGCGGCGTGCCGCCTTTTGACTGATAGATTGTGCCTTGTTTATCCCAGGGTTCGCCGGCCGCTGCGCAGCCGTTGACCTTGTGAATGGCCGCCATCGTCAGTTCCTGCCAGGCGAATTTGACCAGCGGATCACTCTTGCCACCGATGACGATAGCCGGTTTGGGCGCCAGTTTGTCGGCATATCTGGCCGCCGCGGAGGACGGTGCGATGGCGGCGAAAACATCGCCCCGCGCCAGCCACAGCAGATAGCTGAAGCCGCCGCCGTTGGAATGGCCGGTGCAATAAACGCGCTTCGCATCCACGTGGTAATCCTGCTTGAGTCGCGCCAGAACGGCGTCGAAGAATTTCAGATCACGATCTCCCTGGTCGCCCAAGGCCGCCTGCCAGCCGGGCCGCTCCCCTTGCGGATCGGTGATCTGGCCGGGCGTGTTCAGTCCCTGCATGTACACCGAGATGGC
This sequence comes from uncultured Bifidobacteriaceae bacterium, assembly GCA_964555775.1. Classification (GTDB taxonomy): domain Bacteria; phylum Verrucomicrobiota; class Verrucomicrobiia; order Limisphaerales; family UBA11358; genus UBA11358. Next base: position 8,007 of record CAZKTW010000165.1, read on the forward strand.
TTCCGGCCATTGGCGATCCAGGGCAAAACTGCGCGCGGCCTGCTCTGCGCTGCCGCCGTGACCGTGAAATACGAACACCAGCGGCGTGCTGGCGGTCTTGGCCGCGGACGGAGCATAAACCAGTGCGGTGCGCGCCACACCATCCATCATGAAAGACATTTGTTGGAAGCCGTCCTCCTCTGCGCCGCGCGCGAAGGAGCCGGTCAACCCCAGGAGCATAATCAGCAGACACAATGACCGTCGCATATCTTTAAGACGTAGCGGCGGACGAAATGTTACCGTAAGCTGGATCGGAAAAATGGAGCAAAGCGACGGGTGAAGGACTTGCACGTGACAATCGCTTGACCCTCAAAAGGGTTTCTGCCACTGCTCTACCCGACAGCGTTGAATGAACATGAAAATTCGGGCCATCAAAAAACGGGAGCCCTTGGCGGTCCAGTCCCGCGTGTCCAAGCTGGCCCGGGTGGAATTTGAGCGGCTTCCTTATCCCGCCTTGCTGAAGGAGCCGGCGCATTTCTGGGACGAGGTTTTCATCGCCAACGAGGCCT
>CAZKTW010000166.1:0-8545 GCA_964555775.1 uncultured Bifidobacteriaceae bacterium
CAGTCGGCACCGTCGCCGAACCATTGTATGTAAAGTTAACCGTCAACCCGCTCGGAGTCGTCGTTGCTGTCGCCGGCTTGGCCGAACCGTTGTAGGTCTGGCTCAGGCTGGCCAACGAAACTGAACCCGAGGCTTGGGCGATCACCAGCGTACCGGTTGCACTGCCCTGGTAATTTGCATCATTGATTGTGCCAACCACCGTGTAGCTGCCCGCACCGGTCGGCACCGTTGCCGAACCATTATACGTAAAGTTCACCGTCAACCCACTCGGGGTCGTGGTCGCCGTCGCCGGCTTGGCCGAACCGTCGTAGGTCTGGCTTAGGCTGCCCAGCGAGATCGAGCTTGTAGCCTTGTCGATGACCAATGTACCAGTTGCGCTGCCCTGGTAATTGGCATCGTTAATCGTACCAACCACCGTGTAGCTGCCGGCACCAGTCGGCACCGTCGCCGAACCATTGTATGTAAAGTTAACCGTCAACCCGCTCGGCGTCGTTGCCGCCGTCGCAGGCTTGGCTGAACCATCGTAGGTCTGGCTCAGGCTGCCCAGCACAATCGAACCCGAAGCTTTGCTGATCACCAGCGTGCCGGTTGCACTGCCCTGGTAATTGGCATCATTGATCGTCCCAACCACCGTGTAGCTGCCCGCATTGGTCGGCACCGTTGCTGAACCGTTGTACGTAAAGTTAACCGTCAACCCGCTCGGCGTCGTGGTCGCCGTCGCCGGCTTGGCCGAACCATCATACGTCTGGCTCAGGCTGCCCAAGGATACGGTGGCATTGGCCTTGGTCACCGTCAAAGTTGCGCTGTTGGTCACCGTTCCTATGGCCCCGCTCACGATGACACTATAGCTCGCCGCGTCACTGGCAATTACATTAGCCAAAGTCAGGCTGCTATTGGTCTGGCCGCTGATGATCGAACCGTTTTTCAACCAGACATAACCATAAGGTGGTGTGCCTGAGGCCACCGTGCTGAACACTGCGGTGTTCCCCACGGATACAGTCTGATTCGTCGGCCCCGTCGCACTCACCGGCACAGTAAGATTGGTGACCGCTTGAGGAACATTACCCGAGAAGTTGAAATTGGCGGGAAAATTGGTGCCAGCGCCGACCAAGTTGACGGTGACCTGGTGAGTGCTGCCATTGGCGTTGGTCCCACCGTTGACGAAGCTGCTCAGGTTGAAAGTCGCCAGTTTGGGAGTCGGATTGGTGGAAGATCCCAAATTGATATACACCCCGTACATGTTCGAACTGGCATTCATAAGGATCAGGTAGGGGAAGCCAACGGCTTCTCCCATCCACGTCGCAGCACCGTTCGCGGTGTTGATCCGATAAATATCCGTGTTCGTGCTCGTATTGCTGACGTAAAGATTGCCGTCCTGCGCAAAGCGGATGTTCTGTCCCGAGGTGCCGAGGTTGGAGGGACTGCCGTAACTTCCGATCAAAGTAGAGGCGCCGTTGGCGGGATTGATGGTGTACAGCTTGCTCGACGTGGCTCCGAACAGCGCTCCATCGCTGGGCCGGAAGGCCAGTGATTCGATGCCGCTCGCCAGATTGCCAATCGTGGTGATGGTCCCGTTGGTTTTATTGAACGCCACCAGGGCTGTGGTGTTGGAAATGCCAAACAATGCCCCGTTGGTGGGGCAGTAAGCAATGTCGTTGATCAACGCGCTGCCAAAGGAGGAAATTTTGGTGAAGTTGCCGTTCAACAGGTCGATGGTGCCGAATCGATTGGTGGACTGGTTGTACTCGGCAGCATAAACGACGGTGTTCTGCGCTTGGGCGGGCATGGCAAAGTTGCCGGCCGCCAGCAGGCCACCGACCAAAAGCATAGTCCATGATTTCTTCATATCGTTTTCCTGTTTGCCCCTCAAATTTTGCACCAGGTTACCAACCCGACTGATTCTCCGATGTGTACAAGTTATTTAACAGAAACAGGCTAAAACGTACTGAATAAGGGACATATTGCGGGAATTGAGGGGCGAATTGCGCCCCATGTGGGGTGGAATTCTGGAGGGAAAGAAGGGAGAATCAGGGTCGGAGACCCAGGTCACCACTCAGGCTCAGGGCATCACGCCCAGTTGCCGGAGTTGTTCCCGATAACCGCGGGTGAGCGTCACGCGCGTGCCATTGCGGAGCGAGACCATGTACTCGCCATGAAACATGGGATGCAATTCCTTGACCGATTCGATGTTCACAATGGTCGAGCGGCTGATGCGCACAAAACGGTCGGGAGGGAGCTTTTCCTCCAAGGCGGTCATGGTTTCGCGCAGCATATGCGTTTCACTGCCGACGTACAGCTTCACATAGTTGTCCGCCGCCTCCACCAGGTCGATGTCCGTGAGGCGCAGAAAGACGATGCGTCCGTTGGACTTGACGGCCAATCGCTCCGGATATTTTGAACCGGCCTTCAGATCATTCAACAATCCATCCAGCTTCTGCTGGATGTCGCTGTTCTGATGACTCTGGATTTGCTGCCGGGCCCGCTGCACCGCCGACTTCAAGCGCGCCATCTGGCAGGGTTTCACCAGGTAGTCGAGGGCGTGCGCCTCGAAAGCCTTCAACGCAAAATCATCGCGCCCCGTCACAAAAATGATGACCGGCATCCGCGGCAGCTTGATCTGGGCCAGCACCTGGAAGCCGTCCAATTCGGGCATCTGCACGTCAAGAAATACCAGGTCGGGCGCCAGTTGGTTGATGGACTCGACCGCTTCCCGACCACTCGCAGCCATGCCGATGATCTCAATATCCGGTTCGGAATGGTGGAGCATGTCCCGCAGCACCGCCAACCCGGTTGACTGGTCATCCACAAGTAAAGCGCGAATATTCATTTCGTTGTCCGATGTTGCCAAACGGCAAATTGTCTCATCAAGGCGTTGAACTTTGATAATCCATTATATCTCTGGAGGATATTGAGCAGTTGCCATGCCTTGGCAGCCCATTTCAAGCAGGATGTCCTGATTTAAGATACGGTTTTTTCTGAACCCCGAAAACCCGAAGAAACCGGGCCAACCCCTGAAAATTTGAAGGAAAGAACACCATAAAACTCCATCCCTTTTTCTGCATTTGGGACACTCAGGATCGATTACTTTGACAGTCGCCGCCGGTCCCAAAACTCCGTCACTTCCAGTAAGTCCAATCCACATCGGGGAAAAGATTGTCGCGGGACTCGACTTCGCGCAGCCATTTTTCGTCCACGCTGGTCGTTGTCAACTGGCCGTGCAACGCGATGAACCGGAGCAGATGGTCTTTCACCCGCCGCCGGGCGTAATCCGGACTCGTGCCGGCGCGCAGGATGAACGGCCAGTCGCTGGCCTGGGCCAGCAATAATTCCCGCGCGGCCTGGCGCAGCGCCCGCGCTTTCAGGCCGGTCGCCTGCGGAAATTGTTGCGCGAGCCCGGTCATCCGCTCCTGCGCCACCTGCAGGTGCGGGTAAATCCATTCGTTCTTGTCGTTCAGCCACACACGCCAATAGCCTTCCTCGCCCCAGCTTGACGCGCAGGGCATGGCGATTTGATTGGTCGGATGCCGGTGCAGATATTCGCCGGGCGTGATGAGCGCGATGGTCTTCTGGTCATAAAACAATTTGCGCGCGAAGTAATCGAGGAATTCCGGCCCCTCATACCACCAATGACCAAACAGCTCCGCATCATACGGCGCGACCACCAGCGGCGGGCGATCCAGGAGTCCGGCCAGGCGCCGGACTTGATTGATGCGTTCGTTGAGAAAATGACCGGCATGACCGGCGGCCGCCTGCAACGCGGCACTCCGATCGTAAATCTGCTTGTCACCCGCCCCGCCGGTGATGCGGTAATATTTGATGCCAGTGAAGCCGCGATTTTCCGGAGAAGGCAGATGCGGTTTCACGTAATCGAAATCAAGGTCGAAACCGATGTCGCGGTAAAAATCCCGGTATCGCTCGTCGCCGGGATATCCTTCGTGCTGGCTCCAGACCTGGCGCGAGGAATCGAAATCGCGCCCGTAGGCGGCGATGCCGTTGGGCGTGTAAATCGGCGCATAGGTGCCGAAACGCGGCCGCGGTTTCGCCTGCATCAAGCCGTGCGAATCCAGAATGAACCAGCGGAGGTTCGCCTCCTGCAAAAATTGTTCAACCCCTTCCACGTAAGCGCATTCCGGCAGCCAGATGCCGCGTGGGTCGCGGCCGAAACAAGCGCGATAATGATCGCGGGCGATCAAAACCTGGGCGCGCACCGACGGCGGATGGCTCGCCAGCAACGGCAACAATCCGTGGGTGGCCGCGGTGGTGATGATTTCAATCCGGCCTTCGTCCTGAAACTGTTTGAAAGCATTGACCAGGTTGCCGCCGCACGCGCGCCAGGTGTCCCGCACCTGCGTAAATCGATGATGGTACATCCACGCGAGCTCGCGGAATGCACGGTCCCAATGGGTGCGATGGATTTCCTTCTCGGCCAGGTCGATGAGGCCGTCCAGATGCTGCGCATAGCGGTCGCGCAGCAGCGGGTCGAGCAGCATCGCACACAATGGCGGCGACAGCGAAAGGGTCAACGGCGCATCCATGCCGTCGCGCCGCCAGCCCTCGAGAATTTGCAGGAGCGGAACGTAGGTCTCGGTGACGGCTTCAAAGAGCCAGCTCTCCTCCAGGAATTTTTCGTGTTCCGGATGGCGCACAAACGGCAGATGCGCGTGCAGGACGAGCGACAGATACCCTGAGGGCCAGTGCTGCTCGCTCATTCGTCAAGTTTGTTGTCAACCCATCTCGCAACCGCCCGGGCCCGGACCAAAATGGCCGCCCCCAGCACGAAAAGCACCAGCAGCAAACCCGCGTGAATCACACTCACCGGGGACTTATGTTCGTGGCATTCAGCCAGATACAAACCAAATTCCAGCAAACTCAAACTCATGAGGGCAAGGGCGGCAAAATAAACGAGCATCAAGGCTCCCCGTGGCGGCGCGTCCATGGATTCAAACATTTTCCGGCAAGGGTGGCTTGAGCGCCGGATCCTGCGGATGCGTGCCGACGTCGCCGAGGTATTCGGTCTCACGACTGAACTTCAGATTGGCCGCCCGCGCATCCGTGCCATCGGCGGAAACGGCAACGGCAGGCAAATCATATTTTCCATCCGGCAAGGCGAAGCGGAAGCTGAACGAACCGTCGGAGCGTAATTTTATTTCGTGACCCCCGAGCGTGACCCTGGCCGTCGGCTCGGTCGCACCGTAAATAATCAATTCCGCGTTGACGTTGAACCAAAATCCCTTGGGCTGGGCGGCGCCGCCAAAGGGGCTGGAAAGACTGGAAAGATTGGAAAAACTGGAAACCCCGAGCGACGAGATTTCATGCGCGAGCCGGCGGCGGATGAGTTCAGTGATTTCAAGCGAACCCATCCAGACGCGACGGCCCTCGTCAATGTTGACAATGCGGGCCAGCGCCTGTTCCTGCTGCGCCGTCCAGGTTGACACCGGCGTTCCGTTGGCCCGCGGCAATTCCGGATGACCGTGGCGGCGAAGTTCCTCCACCGCCTGCGCCAGCGGCACATTTTCGCGCACGGCGGATTTGATGATTTCAATCAGCTTGGCAAAAGGAAATTCAAAGGGAATCGTGGCGAATTCAACATCCCCTTCCACCGCGGCCGCGTCCGGCGGCGTGACCGTGGCGCTGGAAATAGCAATCCGCGTCCACCGGCCCAGCGGCGAATAATAGCCAAGTTCGGCGCTGTAGGAATCACCGGAACGCTCCACATGCGCGAACCAGTGGCGCGATTCGGGATGCACGTGGATTTCGCAAGCCGGATGGCCTTCGAGCTTGCCGGTATATATCCGCAGGATGAGATGGCCGTCAGAAGACTTGGCGTTGAGCTTCGTCTGCTGCTCGCGGGTCAGATCCCAATAAGCGTAAAGCCAATGGGGATCGCGCGCAGTCAAAAACAATCGCCGGGTGCCGTAAGCTTCGGGCAGTTCGGTTTCCGCCGTTTCAAAATGTTGCGGCGGCGGCACGGGGCCGAGCGCATATTTCTGGCCGGGACCGCTGGCGGGTGACGGCGCGGACCGGTCGCCTTCCAGCAGGAGCGGTGGAACTTCAATTTTCTGGCGACGGACCGTGGTGGTCCTGGGTTTGGCGGTGCGTCTAACCTTCAGCTTCGGTGTTTCGACCGGGGAAACAGTCCCCTTCGGAGACAGTTTGGCGGTTTGGCGCGGACGCCCCACGGAGGTTTTCGCCTTTTTTTCTGATGGCACGGGTGCTGGTTTTGTTTTCATAACCGCAAGTCCCTGTTTGTGGCAATAACTTCATTGCCGGACCTAGATTACGGCGGGAATCCGCCGCGCGCAATGGGAATTTTGACAAGGGAATTTTCCATCGTTTTCCATGGGGTTCTGGACATCTTTTGCGAAAGCGCTTGCCAGCCGGCGGATGGAGGTTTATTTGTTCTTTATGGCAGGTATGAACGGGTCCCAAGCTAAGAACGCGTCCGTCACAATCTTTGTCGTGGACGACGAGCCGATGTTGCTGGAAATGGCCGTTATGATTCTTGAACCGTTGCATTATCGAGTGCGGACCTTTCGCGATCCGCAAACGGCCCTGGCCGAATTCTCTGCCGCCAAGCCGCGACCCGCCCTCGTCGTGACGGACTACGCGATGCACACAATGAGTGGCATGGATTTGATCCGCGAATGCCGCCGCATTCATCCGGAGCAAAAAATCATCCTGTTGAGCGGCACCGTGGATGAAAGCGTCTATGCCAATGCACCGGCCAAACCGGACCGTTTTCTGGCCAAACCCTATCAGGTCAGTGACTTTGTCAATCTGGTCCAATCTCTCGCATCCGACTGAGACCTGGACTGGATTCGCCGGTCCTGCCGAAAATGGCCAGCTGCCTTGGTTTGATTATGAAGAAAATATTTTGGAGCGTCATCATTGTGTTGTTGGTTCTGATCGTGGTCGGAGCCATTGTGGGCAGTTTCTTCCTCGGCCCCATCGTCAAAAACGGCATTGAAACGGTCGGCCCGAAAATCACGCAGGTCTCCATCCGGGTGGACGCGGTAAATTTAGCCTTGTTGACCGGCTCGGCCAGCATCAAGGGGCTCGTGGTTGGCAACCCGGAGGGTTACCAGGCGCCGCAGGCCATCAGCATCGGCGCCGCCGCCGTGGGCGTGAATCCTTTTTCGGTTTTGACGGACAAAATTGTCGTCCGCTCGGTGCGCATGGAAGCCCCGGAAATCACCTTTGAAGGCAATCCCTTCAGCGGAAACAACCTCAGCAAAATTCAGGCGAACGTCAACGCCTCCATCAGCAAAGGCACCGCGACTCCCGCCACGAACACCACCGCCACGGGCGCCGCCAAACCCGCCAAGAAAATTGAAGTGGACGACTTTCTGATCACCAACGCCAAGGTCAATTTCAATGGGGGCACTCTGACCTTGCCGGATATTCATCTCACCGACCTCGGCAAAGGCAGCGGCGGCATCACCGCGGCGGATTTGACGCGGCGGGTGCTTCAGGCCATTACCACTGCCACCGTCAAAGCGGTGGCCAACTCCGCCACCGACCTCGGCAATGGGGCCCAGAAAATGGGGCAGGATATGATCGGAAAATCGCTCGGCAGCAACGTCACCAAAGGCCTGGGCGGTTTGTTCAAGAAATCAACGAACTGATTTCACAATGAGGGAGGTCAGTAGGACTCAAATACCGGGCACGTCAATGAGCCGGCACCACCGGAGAATTCGTTGACCCAGACACTTCCACCACTTTCAATTGATTCGTGCTTTCCAGGGCGATTTCCGGCTTGTCGTGATAATTTTTCACCTTGCCCTGGACCTCCACTGATTTCCCCTTGAGCAGGTTCACGTCGCCAAAATCATTCGTGTATTTCGATTGGATGACGGCGGTAAAGGGTGAGTTCGGAAACGGCTGGTCCAGGTTGATAAATACAATCGCAGGGCGAACGGTGACCTGAGCGACTCTTCCGGTCACAATCATTTCTTCGTCGTAATGTTTGTCGGCATCCGCAGAGCCGATTTTTACCAGGGCGGCATTGTTGGTCTGGTCAGCCAGGACCAAACCAGCCGCCAATGCCAACGTCGCGCTGACGGCTAAAATCATCTTCATATCCTCATTGGAATCCGCGCACAACCAATTGGCAATCAAATTCTTCTGCCCGGCCGACTTTTCAGTCCAACCAGGACGCGGAATCTGGAATTTGATTCCTGGAAGCGGATAAATTGTCGATGGCCAGACGCACAAACCGACAGATCAATGCACCGGAACCCGAGGCACTGACCGCGTCAACGGCGGTTCTCCGGCGACTTGTTCGGCATCATGGTCATGGCTTTATCTCCGGCACTCTGTTCGTATCGGCTACCACCTGCTGCTTACTCTTTTCAATCTCGACCAGATTGTGAAGGAGTGCCTCCTTCGCTGCCACGGAGCGACCACGGAGACACCAACCAATCGGTAAACCAACCGCGAGTCCGCAGGCTATCAGCAATGCAACGCGAAAGTGTTTCATACCATGCTGCCTAACGTCCAGAACTCAGGCGCGCGGGACCAACCAGCGTCAACCGCGAAGCGGAAC
>CAZKTW010000167.1:0-8459 GCA_964555775.1 uncultured Bifidobacteriaceae bacterium
CTGCCAGCCCTTTCCTGGCTTCTTCGATCGCGGCTTGAAGAAAAACATCCATGCCCTGTTTTATGATATTTGAGTGGTAAAGAGAAGTTTTTCCGGCGGCGCCGGCAACTTCGGGTGGCAATGGAGAACATAATTGTCATTGGGCGGCGGAACAGACAGGATGACACAAAACTCACAACGAGTTTGCGGCAGTCACCATGAACGACCGGCTGGGAATCCTTTTTTTGCATCACCATATTGACCGCGTGGTGACGAACCACCTGCGCAACATTCAATTGCACAATCCCGACGCCGTGGTGGCGACCATGAGCGCTGGCTCGCCGTTGCCGGGCGGTTACACGATTAAACGTACCCGGGCATTGAAATGGCTTCACTCCGCATTCCGGCAACGCTCGAGTGACCGGCTCGTGTGCTCCTGGTTCGCCCAACGACGGGAGAGTTGCGACAAATGGTGGATCGTGGAATGGGACACTTTATGCAACATGTCGGTCCGGGATTACTATCGCCCGGTCTGGAACTTTCCGTTTGTTGCATCCAGTGTCCGCCTGACCCATCGGGAACCGGAGTGGATCTGGTTTTCCAAAGCAGAAAAAATTCCGGGGGCTTACAGGCCGTTTATGATTGGTATGGTTCCATTTTTATGCCTGCTTTCCGAAGCGGCACTGAAAGCCACCTGCAACATGCTGTTGGAAAACCCCTTGAACGTGGGAAACGGGGAACTGCGCTTTGCCACCGCCGCGAGCAGATGCGGTTACACTCCGTGCGGCTTCAGCCCGCCCAATGACCAAATCAGCTGGCAAAATTGGGAAACACTGCCCAAAAATCCGACCATCGTTCATCCGGTAAAACATTTCGCGGAATTTTAACGCGCAAATATCTGGCGGATGACGTCTTCGATGGGCACTTCCTGAATATCAATGTCCGTGACCAGCAAATCATCGAGCAACAATTTACATACTGGAATGACGCGGTCGCGTTTGACCTTGAACCGGATTGAGCCGGCGTTCTTTTCGACGACTTCGCCGTAACGCGCCAGAGTTTCCGCCGGATAATCATTGGCCTTCTCACATTGGATTGTAATGAGCTTGAAATCCGCAAAACGGTCCACGATTTCGCTCAACCGGCCGTCGAAAAAGGTTTTGCCATGGTCAATGATGATGACCCGGTCGCAAAGCGCCTGGATGTCGGCCATGTAATGGCTGGTGAGCAAAATCGTGGTTTTTTGCGCCGTGTTGTGACCGCGGATGAATTCGCGGACCACCTTTTGCGACACGACATCCAGACCGATGGTCGGTTCGTCGAGAAACAATACTTTGGGTTGGTGGAGCAACGAGGCGATCAACTCCATTTTCATCCGTTCGCCGAGCGAAAGCTCACGCACGCTGGTGTTGAGCTTGTCGCGGACGCTGAGCATTTCGCTCATCTCGGCGACGGTGCGCTCGAACCGGTCGGCAGGAATGCCGTAAATTTTTGCGTTCAGTTCGAGCGATTCACGGGCCGGCAGATCCCACCAAAGCTGGTTCTTCTGGCCCAGGACGAGGGCAAACTGGCGACGGTAGCCGTCGGCGCGTTCCCACGGAACATAGCCCAGCACGCGCGCCGAACCGCCCGTCGGATAAAGCAGCCCGGCAAGCATCTTGAGCGTGGTGGTCTTGCCCGCCCCGTTGGGGCCGAGAAAACCGACGAGTTCCCCGGGTTCAATCTTGAAGCTGACATCGTTTACGGCAATGAGTTGCTCGTATTGACGATGAAACAGCCCTTTTACCGCTCCGGTAAATCCAGGCTGCTTTTTATAGGTGCGAAAGGTCTTGGTCAGACCACTGACTTCAATCACCGCCATGGCCGAAGTGTCGAAAGTCGGGGGCCGGGTGTCGAGCGCGGAAAATTACCGCATGAGCTGCTTTTCCAGGTAATGGACGACCTGACGGACGTTGGCGTCCACTTCCATGCGGTCTTTGACGAGGCGACAGGCGTGCAACACCGTGCCGTGGTCGCGCCCGCCAAAGGCTTCGCCAATGGTATTGAGCGAACTTTCGGTCATCTGGCGGGAGAGATACATCGCCACCTGACGCGGAAACGCGATGTTTTCCGGCCGGCGCTTGCTGGTCATGTCCGCCAGGCGGATGTCAAAATGTTCGGCGACCTTTTTCTGGATGACCTCGATGCTGATGGATAAACGGCCTTCCTCGTGCAGGATTTCACGCAGCAAACCCTCGACCACTTCGATGGTCAACTTCTTGCCGGTGAGCGAGGCATAGGAAGCCACGCGGATGAGCGCGCCTTCGAGCCGGCGGACGTTGGTGCGGATGCGATTGGCCAGAAAATTCACGATGTCGTCCGGCAGGGTCACGCCCATGAGCTGCGCCTTTTTATTGAGGATGGCGAGGCGCATTTCAACGTCCGGCGGCTGCAAGTCCGTCACCAAGCCCCATTCAAAGCGGGAAACGAGGCGATGTTCGAGACCTTGGATTTCGCTGGCGGGGCGGTCGCAGGTCAGCACGATTTGTTTGTGCGCCTCGTGCAAGGCGTTGAAAGTATGGAAAAACTCCTCCTGGATGCGTTCCTTGCCCGCGAGGAATTGGATGTCGTCAATCAACAGCACATCCGTCTGGCGGTATTTCTTGCGGAATTTGACCAGCAGATTGTTCTGGATCCCGTCAATATATTCGTTGGTGAACTTTTCGGACGAAACGTAGGCCACGCGCGCGCCTTTCTTGCTGCCGGCGACGTGCTGCCCGATGGCGTGAAGCAGGTGGGTTTTGCCGAGGCCGACCCCTCCGTAAAGGAAAAGCGGGTTATAGGATTTGCCGGGCGCCTGGGCCACTGCCAAGGCGGCGGCGTAGGCGAAGTTGTTGTTATTGCCGACGACGAATGATTCAAAGGTGTTCTTGGGATTGAAATGCAGTTCGTTGTTGGCCTGACGTTCATGCGTGGGTTCAGATGTTCTTGGCGCCTTGACCGTGGCCATCACCGGCACGACGGGAGCGGGAAGGCCTCCCGCGGCAATTTTGAATTTAACCTGCAACTGACGCCCGGAGGCAGTGGCAAAAGCGTCCTGCAGGAGGCTGAGATAATTGTCCTTGAGCCACACCCCGCAAAATTCGTTTGCCGCTTCGAGCGTGACGTAGTTGCCGTCGATGACACAGGCCCGCAAAGGCGCGAACCACATGTTGTAGGTGTCGTTATTCAGCTTGGAACGAAGATGTTCCCGCGCAGAATTCCAAATCTTTTCAGCCGAAAGTTGCATTTGTGCCTTGTCAAAAAGCCCGTTATTTAAGCGGTTTATTCACCTAGCCTCCAACCCAAGATTGGTCGCCGGTTTCCACTGATTTTTGCCCTGGCCAAGAGCGGATGCCTTGCTGGAGCAGCCCCTCGTTCAACTCTGTTCGCCAAAAGCTTCATTTTAAAATTAAAACAACTATCTCAAATTCAACAACTTACAAACAATAAAACTTACAACACCCCTACTTGTCTGGTGAAAATAATAAAACGCCCCAAACAATTTGAATTAACGTGAGCGTTTTATGGCATTGGAACGAAAGTTTCTAGGATAACATATTAACTTTTGTTCACGAGTTATTCACAGGGTCAAAACAAGGTTTTATTTGCTTTTTTTCACTTCCTGACATGGGACACCCGATTCAGACCGCTTGCTCGCCCGTCTCCCCGGTTCGAATGCGCACGATACTCTCGATGGCACTCACAAAAATTTTTCCGTCACCGATCTTTCCGGTTTTGGCCGCCTTCACAATTGCCTCCACCGCAGCGGCAACCTGGGCGTCGGCCAGCACCACCTCGATTTTCACCTTGGGCAAAAAATCCACCGTGTACTCGCTGCCCCGATAAATCTCCGTATGCCCTTTTTGGCGTCCGAACCCCTTTACCTCCGCCACCGTCATGCCTTGAACCCCCAATGCGGCCAATGCGGATTTTACTTCCTCAAGTTTGAATGGCTTGATGATGGCCTCGATTTTTTTCATACGCCTTCCCCGTGTCGATTTCTTCTTCGATGATTTTAGCACCCCAGCCCATGCTGTAAACAGGAATCTTCAACTCCCGCCCTGGATGAACGCAATCCCCGCTGAAATCAACGGCTGGAACCCGGGACTAATCAGAGGGTTTACGATGTTTATTTTTACTTATACTTGTGTTATCGTGTTTGACAAAAATTAGCACTTATGATTTAATTACTCCAGTGCAAGGTGGAAAGGGAGGTGGTAAGCGCTTGTTCTTTGAATTTTTTGGTTTTCGATTTGGGTTGGTACAAGCCCGAAATCGAGATTTCTTCATGAGCCTACTAGTTGTACTCATTCGAAATTCCCCGGGTCTCTCGGTCACCCCCTGACTGATTGACCCGGTTTTTTTCTGTTTTGGCCCTTTCCGGCCAAATCCGCTTCGTGCCTTCGTTGACACTGCTTTTTCCGGCTGTTACCGTTTGCGCTTCTAAAATGGCGACGGATTATAAAAACACCCTGAACCTGCCGCAAACCGGCTTTCCCATGAAAGCGGATCTTGTCGCACGGGAGCCGGAACGGCTCAGCAAATGGCAGGAGACCGGGCTTTACTCAAAGATTCAGGCCGCGCGCGCCCAGGCGGAAAAATTTGTCCTCCACGACGGCCCGCCCTTCGCCAACGGGGATGTGCACATCGGCACCGCCCTGAACAAGATCCTCAAGGACATCATTATCAAGTACAAAACCCTCCGGGGGTTCAGTGCACCCTATATTCCCGGCTGGGATTGTCACGGTCTGCCCATTGAATTCAAAGTTTCACAGGAAATGCGCAAGGCCGGCGACACCAGTGCCGACGCCGTCACCATCCGCAAAGCTTGCGATGCCTATGCCCGCAAATACATTGATCTCCAGCGCGTCCAGTTCAAACGCCTCGGCGTGCTGGGTGATTGGGAGAATCCCTATCTCACACTCAACCAGGAATACGAGGCGGATGAATTGCGCCTGTTTGCCGACATTGTCGAAAAAGGGTTTGTTTATCGCGGCAAAAAACCGGTTTACTGGAGCATTCCCTGCCGCACGGCGCTGGCTGAAGCGGAAGTGGAATACCATGACCACGTCAGCCAGAGCATTTACGTAAAATTCCCGGTGGTCGGCGAGGCAAACACGTTTGTGCTCATCTGGACCACCACGCCCTGGACGCTCCCGGCGAATCTTGCCGTCGCGTACAACAGCAAGTTTCAATACATCCAGGTCGAAGTCGGCGGCGAAAAATACATCCTGTTTCGCGGCCTGCTGCCCACCGTCGCCGAAAAATGCGGTTGGACCGGCCAGACCGAGCAACCTTTCCCCACCGAAAAACTGGCGCAGCTCCAATATCAACACCCATTCATACCGGCGCGCACCGGCAAGCTCCATCCCGCCGAATTCGTCACCAGCGACACCGGCACCGGCTTTGTACATATCGCGCCCGGCCATGGCCTCGAAGATTATGGTTTGGGATCATCCGTCGGTTTGCCGATCTATTCGCCGGTGGACGACGATGGTAAATTCGCCTACACCAACGAATTGCCTGTTGAGCAACAGATGCCGGCCGAAATGGTCGGCAAATCCATTCTCGAAAAGCATGGCAAGAGCGACGCCAATGAAGCCGTCCTGCACGAACTTCGGGTTCGCCATGCCTTGCTGCACCAAGAGAATTATCATCATAGTTATCCGCATTGCTGGCGCAGCAAGACGCCCATCATCTTTCGCGCCATGGATCAGTGGTTTATCCGCATTGATCACGTAATTTCGGAGGGGCGAGTTACACGAGCCCCAAATCAAAGTCAGGGACTCGCAGAGCTCGCCCCTCCGACAAATACATTTCGTGCCGCCGCGCTGGCCGAGATTGACCGCGTCAAATGGGTGCCGGACTGGGGAGTCAACCGTATCAAAGGCGCGGTCCAAACCCGCCCGGATTGGTGCATTTCGCGCCAACGCACCTGGGGCGTGCCGATTCCGGCGTTTTACGACGCCAAAGGCGAGCCGATGCTCGACGCTCAAATCGTCCGTAATACCGCCGATTTGATTGAAAAACATGGCTCGAACGTTTGGTTTGAGAAATCCGCCGCCGAACTCTGGTCCCTGGTGAAGCCCAAAGACTGGAAAGGCGCCGAAGCCGCCGCCAAATCCAACGACACGCTCGATGTCTGGATTGATTCCGGCTCGTCCTCACGCGCCGTATTGATGCGCCGGGCGGAGCTTTTGCATCGGAGCGCGGGCGGCTCGCCCGCGAGTTCACCGGCAACGAATCAACCCGCGGACAAGCTGTCCGCGCTCCCATGGCAGGCTGACGTCTATCTCGAAGGCAGTGACCAGCATCGCGGGTGGTTCCAGTCGTCGCTGCTGCTCTCGCTGGCCGGTAACGGCGCCGCACCGTTCAAAACCGTGCTCACGCATGGTTTTATGGTGGACGCCGACCGCGAGAAGATTTCCAAGAGCAAGCAGGGCCAGGGCGTTTATGAAAAACCGCAGACCGCCGAGGCTTACGTGAAAAAGCACGGTGCGGATATCGTCCGCCTTTGGGTGGCGTCGCAGGATTATCGCAACGACATCGTCGTCAGCGAAGAACGCATCGCCAAGGTTGCCGAGACCTATCGCGGCATCCGCAACGCCTTGCGTTACCAACTCTCGAACCTTTACGACTTTGATCCGGCCAAAAACGCTGTGCGCGAAGACGAACTCACCGGCTTGGATCGCTGGATTCTCGGCGAATTCTCAAAACTGGAGCAGGAAGTCATCAAAGCCTACGACGACTATGAATTCCACGTGGTTTATCAAAAGGTCAGTCAATTCATCGCCGTGGAGTTGTCATCGATCTACCACGACGTCATCAAGGACCGGCTTTACACCGACCCGGCCAATTCACAGCGTCGCCGTTCGACTCAGACCGCACTGCACCAGTTGGTGACATGTTTATGCCAGATGCTTGCACCGATCCTGGCCTTTACGGCGGACGAGGCGTGGGAATTTGTACCGGGAAAACCGACGGGCTCGGTGCATGAAAGTGAATTGAAGCAAAGCACTCTGACATTGGACCCTGATGAAATTGGGAAATGGCACTGGCTTAAACTCTGGCGTGAAACACTTTTGCCTGAATTGGAAAAAGCTCGCCAGACCAAGACTATTGGCAAAGCTTTGGATGCAAAAATCGAGATCTTCATTCCGCAGGTTCAAAACCAGGTATCTGATCGAGATTTATTGCGCGAACTCTTAAATGTTTCAGAATTGAAAATAAAAGTTGGCGAATCGGGTGCACCTTCTGTTTCCAAAGCCAGTGGCCAGAAATGCGAGCGCTGCTGGCATTGGGAGACGGATGTCGGCTCGAATCCCGAGCACCCGACCATTTGCGGCCGTTGCGTCGAAGCGGTGAAGCAATCTAAAACATGATGCTGGAAAAGTGTGTCAAGCCGAGGACAAACCAAGCCCCATCCGGGGCGGCATCTTTGCAGAAATCGCATCGCAATATTTCTCAAGCTCCGTCAGGAGTGGCATATTCCGTCTTGGCGGCAGGTCACGCGAAAAGGTCGTCCCAAACAAAGCGCCAGAGGGCTGCCGCACTCCATGACGCTTCGCGAGATTCGCAAGTCGCCGGCCTACGCCTCGCGTCTTGGACTGCGGTGGCCCTCCACCGCTTTTCCCAACTTCCTTGGAAACAATCATTCGTTTGGAGCCTCCTCACGTCGGCTGCTGCTTTTTTATCGGATCGCTATCGGCGCTGAATGGGCAACCGCAACACTTCCACCATTTTCCGGGCGATCAGGTGCCGGCGTTCGTCGGTGACCTGACCCTTCTGGTCGTCGAAGCGCGCTTTGGGCAGTAAATGAATTCTGTCGCAACGGACCATCGTCTTCCAATCCAGCCCGTCAGCCTCATCCAAGGTTTCCTCGGTGGATTTCGCGCTGCGGTTCACCTTGGCCGAGGTGCAAAGCAGGGCATTGACTTCTTCAATGTCGGGATTCTGGCAGATTTCGTTATTGGAGATAATGACGGCAGGATGCCGCCTTTCCTTGCTGAACGGAAACATGAAGATGTCCCATTGCCTCATAGCGTTCCTTTTTTTATTCCAGGTCTTTGGGCGCACGGATCACCGAGGCTTTGGCCAGCCGATTGTCCGCTTGAATTTCCGTCCGGCTGTAGGCATTGGCGAAATAGTTCGGCGGACGGATGGGGATGGGCTCGATTTCCGGAACCTGCTGCAAAACGAACCGGTGCCGTCCTTTGACAATATAAACCGTTTCCCCCCGGCCGGCCTTTTCCATCAAACGACCCAAATACGTCTTGGCATTGCTTAATGTAAACAGTTGCGATTGCAAATTGACCTTCGGCTTTCGAAAACGAGAACGGCTGGCGATTTTCATAGCCTGAAATTAGCCTGTATTCAGACTATTGTCGAGAACTTTTGGATTACAGATACAGTCGTTGCATCAAAGTTATGCTGGAATTTCAAACGCAGACCCGCAAACT
>CAZKTW010000168.1:0-8425 GCA_964555775.1 uncultured Bifidobacteriaceae bacterium
AAGGCGGCAGACGTGAGGTCAAACGGCGGCAATGAGGGGTCGGCGACCCCGGCGTCATACTGAGGCGATGCGACGAGGGCCGCGCCGGGACTGTAAACCACGGCCTTTCCCTGCGGCGATGCGGCGTTCTGCAGCACCGCAAAATGGCAATACGACGTGTGCGCATAGAAATCGCCGATGGAATGGGCGGCGGCGCCGAAGCTGTCCCAATCGCCGTGGTTCTTGGCGAACGCAGCCAGCCGGCTGTTCACCCGGGCCCAGCCATCGGCAATGTAGCCGTTGTCGAAATGGTCAATCGGGTCGTACGTGAGGATGTTGGCGTCGAGGATCAAACTTTTGCGTTTAATGGCGCTGATGGCGGAAGCGGGAATTTTGCCGCCCAGGGCCAGGTCGTAAATGGAGTTGTGGACACCTATGGCGAAGCTGGGATCGAATTTGCTCCAGAACTGCCGCGAATGGCAGTAATCGTCGAATCCCATTTTCTTGTTGAGGTCGCGGGAATGAATCTGCCAGAGATGGTCCACGTTGAACACGTAGTGCGGGACATATTCCACCTTCTGCGCGGGTTGCTTCGTGCGGCCGGTGAGGGATTTGCCAGCGCGACCGCCGACCTTGGTCATGGGTTCAAGAATTTCCCAGACTGCTCCTTCGTTCTGGTACATCACCCAGGTATGGTCGTGTTTCTCCTCTTTCCCGTCCGGCAGCGTGATGTGCAGTCGGCCCAGCGCCACGCGGACGCAATAGCCGCTGATTCCCGCCGCCATCAGCAGGGCGGCCAGCAGGAACGCAAGGTCTTCACAATCGCCGCCTTTTTCATGTAGAGTTTCATCCGGATACAGCCAGGCATCGGGGCAACCGGGCGTCACGTTAGCCTTGGGCTTGTAGCGCAAGTCCCTAAACGATTCGAGAATCGCATCCGCCCGGAGATCGAAACTGCCCTTGGAATGCGACCGGAAGAGCGCCTGGTCGTCGGGAGGCAATTTCTTGATGATGGCGCCCAACCGCTCGCCAACGACCGCGTTATTGGTCGTCGTGAGATATTCGCGGATATCAATATTGTAGCGCGATTTGGATTTGGAGCCGGGGATGGGCCGGGACGCCGGGACGATGGGCAGATGAACAATCTCGTCGCCATTCCAATTCCATTCATCCCAGGATTTCACCGCCGAAATTTGTAAGCACATAATTGATTGGTTGAGAGTTAATGGCTGATGGTTGAGGGTGTCAAGCCGCGTCCTTCGGTGGCTAATTTCGGGTCTGGCGTCTCGGAGATCGGAGATGGGGACTGAACATCGAACGTTCAATTCCGATGAATCGCGAGCAGGCATTCAACGCCCAACATCGAACGGGAAAAAGGAAAAGCCCGTCGTTTAACCGCAAAGAACGCAGAGAGCGCAGAGACAAAGAAGGTAAAACTCTTCGCGTTCTTTGCGTTCTTTTGCGGCTTTCATCTGTGGTTGCGGCGCAAGCCGCGTTAGGTTCATTCGTGTCCATTCGTGGTTAAAAACTCTTTGTGTTCTTTGCGTTCTCTGTGGTTGAGGATTGTAGTGTTGGCGAGCATCTCTGTCAGCGAAGTGCCAATCTCACGGCTGATCTCCATCGCTCCGCCGGGACGCAATAGGTTGGGGCAGATCACCGGGGGTGTTGCCCCCGGCTAATTTCCGTCAATCCTCCGGATTGGCCTTCGCGGCTTCGCGGTCTGGCTGTTTAAAATCCAGGTCCGCGTCCTGCGGGTGCTCGTGCTTCTGCCATTCTTCCGATACGTGGCCGTCCCAACAGGCAGGATTGAGCGGGTACACGTCGGGATCGAAGATGACGTGATAGAAATGCCACACGATGATGGCCAGGCAGGCGAGCACCGCTTCATAATAATGGATGGTCAGCGCCACATCCACGATCCAGCGCGGCAGGAGCCGGGTCACGTCCATCTTGAACCAGATCATCAACCCGCTCACCCCCATGATGATGGTGCCCCAGATGACCGCCCAGTATTCCATCTTCTCCGCATAACCGAACCGCCCGGCTTTTGGTTTGTCCGTGCTCCAGCCCAGCAGATAACGGATCTGGCACCACACGTCAGCCAGGTCCTGCTTCACGGGGAACAAATCCCGGACCAGTTTCCGTCCTTCCTTGGATGCCAGCAGGTAAATCAGGTGCCACGTTCCAACCACCAGCAGGATGATGCCGGCGATGCGATGCGTCCAGCGACGGAAAGGTTCGTTGGAACCGAGCACCCGCGCCAGCCATGAATCCGGAAATTTCAACGCGAAGCCGGTGATGGCGAGGATGATGAAACTGGCTGCGAGCACAAAATGTTGCCAGCGTTGTGCCAGGCTCATCCGTACCACCGGGCGCACGGCCATGCGATACCGGGCGGCCACCTTGCGCACGAACAACAGCCCATTGTGAATGAGCATCATCCCGATGGTGCCGAAAATCAGGAACAGATAAATCCGGCGCACCCACCAGTTGATTTGCAGGCCGAGGCCGTTGCCACCGCCGGCGGATTTGGTCGAATCAATGTCCACGTGGATTTTTCCAGTGGAGAATTTTTCGCCGGCGCCCGGATGACATTTGCCACACGTCTCGACGAGATGGGTAGCGTTGATGGTCGAGTTGGTGTCCCGGGACGGCAGGATTTTGTGAAAGCCGTGGCAACTGCCACAATTGGCGGCCACGGTTGAGCCGTATTGCGCCGCCAGGCCGTGATAGCTTTCAAAAAACGTTTTCACGCGGTCGCCGGGCAGTTTGTACTTGGTATTCAGCCGTTCCGATGCGTGGCAACGACTGCACACCTCGGCCGAAACCTCCGGGGAAACGTTTTTCAGCGCCGCAATTTTGTGTTCGGAATGGCAATCGGTGCAGGTGGGTGCGTCGCGCATCCCCGCCAACAACGCCTTGCCATGCACGCTGGCCGTCCAATCCTTGACCTCCTGCTCGTGACACGCGCCGCAGGTCTCGGCCAGATGCGAATAATGCAGCGGCGACGCCGGCAGGTTTGATGGCAGGATTTCATGGGAATCGTGACAGTCCTGGCAGGTGGCCGCATCGGCATGCCCGGCTTTCAAAGCCAATCCGTGCACGCTGGCATTGTAACTGTCGGTTTGTTGCGCGTGACACGCGACACAATTGACCGGCTGCAAAGTGACGTTGTCGTCAGGATGTTTGATGGTGGCGTCAACGTGACAACTGATGCACGCATTGGTTTTGTGCGCGGAAGCCTTCAATTTGGCTTCATCCACAAACAGGGAAATGGCCCGGCCGGCGGCATTGGTGATGGCGAGTGTTTTGTCCGAGTGACAATCCAGACAATCACTGTTCTTCAATCCGGCCTGGACCGGCAGGGCGAAGGCCAGCACCAGGGCGCAGAAAGACAAATACCGCCAGATACGCATGTTCATTGATTCCATACTCAGTGGTAATTGGAGTTAAGCTGGCAGGGCGAGCAATCCCCTGCCCGCCGGTCATCCTCACGACCATTGCGGCGCGCCCTACCCCTTTGCCAATTACCACACTGGGAAATTGATATAAATATCGAGGGTGATGGCAGATGCGACTCCACGTGGTTTGGCGGTGAATGCCCCTTTCTTGTCAAGACTTTAACCACGGATGGGCACGGATTGAACAACCAAGACGCCAAAGGAAGAAACGAAATCCGAGATTCCAGACACCAGACCCAAATCCTTTTTACTTCGTGCTCAGACGATCGCGTCGGGCGAGATACAAACCGATCAATCCCAAACCCATCAGTGCATAGTGAGTCGGTTCTGGCACCCGCGCAGTCGGATTATTCACGTTAAAAGCAGGCATCAGGCTGTCGGCAATGAAGCAACCGCTGTTTTCCGGGCTTAATCCCCTTCTGGTGTCCAAAATTGAGAAAGGTTCTGTACCGGTAATCAACGCATTTGCAATCTGCCAGTGGAGGCTGGTTGCCGGATTGTCCAGCGCAATGAAGCCGGGGTTGGAAATATCCGCATAGAGCGGCGTTGCCACGGCCATCAGAATGGAACTTAACAGTATAATCCTTTTTCTCATAGTTGCCTTTACCCGTAATGACATCTGCAAATAGCAACTGAAATGCCATGAGACAAAAAACAGAATTTTCACCCTTGGAACGAATTGCCGGGAATCAAAACGGGAGTTCGCCAGGCTGGTCGTCGCGAAGCGTCGTGGAGTGCGCCAGTCCTCTGGCGCTTTTGGTTGGGGGGCGAAAGACAATGTGGAATCAACAAGTGGTGGAGGGCCACCGCACTCCCGGACGCTTCGCGCGAATGGTAGAGTCACAACCCATCTGAAAGCTTGAGCCATCCTCAATTCTCCATCCTCCCTGTTCGTCCTGGCCCCGCTCAGTGTGCCAGGCGGGTGATCATCGCGTAAATGATCAGGATCAACAACAACATGCCCAGGCCGAAGAAGAAGTAGCCAAAGGATCGCGCAATGTTTTTCCAGCGCAACCACTCATCCTTCACGCGGAATTCGTCCAGCCGGCCGGTCGCCACCAGGCGGTCATACCAGCGTTTGCGCTCGTGCAGCATCTCATTCTTGGATACCCGGCCGGAGAAAATGACGGTGTCCATCGGGAATTTCTCGATGCGGAAATGGGTATTGAAAAAGTGGATCGAGAAGATGAAGCCGGCAGCCAGCAGCGCCTCGTCCGAATGGATGATGAGCGCAATGTTGAGCACCCAGCCCGGCATGAACTTCGTGAAAAACGCCGGGAACCACATGAGCAGACCCGAGGTGCCGATGATGGCCACGCCCCAGAACACGGCGAAATAATCAAATTTCTCCCAGTACGTCCAGCGGTCGAAATCGGGCTTTGGCCCCTTGCCGAAGAACCATTTATTATGCGCCGTCAAATCCCGCCAGTCCTGAAGGGTCGGCACCATGGAATCGGGGCCGAAGAGGACCGACCACAATTGTTTGAAATGGAATTTGCCGTCCGCCGAACGAAGCGATTTGCGCCCCTTCCAGGACTTGCCAACGAGCGAGGCCACATGCAGGCCGAAATAGATGAAGGTGATCACAGCGCCGAAACGGTGCAATGTCCGCGCGGTCTCCGGTCCGCCGATGACGGTGAAAATCGCCTTGGCCCAGTCCGTGTAATAGAACTTCAACGGCATGCCGGTGACCACGAGCAGCAGGAAACTGCTCACCATCATGAAATGCAGGAGCCTCTCAAACGGCACAAACCGGGTGAACCATTCGCCATCCGTTTGGGTCGCGATTTTCGCTTCGCGGAATTTCTTCGAATCATGCAGGTAAAGATAAACGGCGCGGACAAGCCACATGAGGGTGTGCAGGCCAAAAAAGGCAAACGTGCCGATGAGCAGGCCGGTCATGCCCAGGAATACCACGTGCAACAGCGGATAATTCTTTTTGTCCATCGGGTTGGCGTGCGGTTTGTACTCGGTAAAGCCGAGGGTGGCGCCGGGATGACATTGCTGGCAGGTGGCGAGGATGTTGGTCTTTGACAGGTGCGACGCGGGGTTTGAGGGCGGCTGGATGTCGTGGTGGCCGTGGCAATCGTAACAGGCGGCCACCGCAGGCGCGGCGTTGGGTTTGCCCAAAGCCACGGCTTTGCCGTGATAGGTGTCGCGATAATGTTCCAGGCGGTCGGCGTGGCACTTGCCGCAACGCGCGTCGCTGAGGGCCTTGAAATTGTTGCCCTCGGGATTTTCGATGTCATGCGCCGTGTGGCAATCCGTGCAGACGGGTCCGCGCGCATCGCCCCTGGCCAGCAACTGTCCATGGACGCTTTGATTGTAGGTTTCTTCGATGCCGACGTGACATTTGCCGCAGGTTTTGGCGACGTTGGCGTGGTTGATGGGCGAGTCGCGATCGATGGCGCGCTTGATGCCATGTGTGCCGTGACAGTCGTTGCAGGAGGGGGCCACGATCAATCCCATTTTAAGCAACGCCCTCCCGTGGATGCTGTCGAGATATTGCGACGCGGCTTCCGGATGTTTCATCTGGTATTCCTGCGTCAGTTTGGCGTTGCTATGACATTTGGCGCAGGTCTGCGGCAGATTAAGTTTGTAAACCGGCGACAGGGGATCCTTGACCGGCAGAATGCCGTGCGCACCGTGACAGTCCCAGCAGTTGGCCGCGCCGGAAGCACCGAGCGCATGACTCACCCCGTGAATGCTGGCGGCGTAATCCTTCCCTTCCTTGTCGTGGCATCCGGTGCAGTCTGGTGCCGGCAGTTTGGGGCTGTGGACAAGTTCCTTGACGCCGGTATGGCAGTCCGTGCAATCCAGCATGGAATGGACGGATCGGGCAAAGCTGTTGGTGGGAAAAACCCCGAGCGAGACCGTGTTGCCCTCCACCTTCCGGGTATTGGCGGGATCAGTGTGGCAATCCAGGCAATCCGAATTGGCCAGTTTCTCGACGGCATTGGTGGCCGCCAAAGCCGGCGATGCAGCGGAGAAAAGGAACGCCAGCAGGAGTGCCATCAAAACATAAAGAATGATGTTCTGGCGTCGGTAGCTCGTCATATCCCGGACAAAATCCGGGTAAACCGCAAATGCCGCTCACCGCTGATTGCTGATTACTTGGCATATTTTGGTTGGCAGTTATCAAGCAGACGCATCTTCAAGACCGGAAAAGCTGATATAGAGAAAAGGACGATTCACAAGCCCGATGGTTCGGCCTCACGACTTCACCGGTCCTTCACCATGAAAGCAGTTCAACCATCACAGCAGTTTCATCACGGCTTCCACGACGGCGTCGGCCTTGATCGCTTGCAGCGCGCCGCTGCGCGGCTTGAGCTCCACTTCGCCTTTAGCCAGTGATTTTTCGCCAATGCCGATGCGTATCGAAAAGCCGACCAGTTCGGAATCCTTGAATTTCACCCCCGGCCGTTCGTCGCGGTCGTCCAGGATCACGTCCACGCCCTTGGCCATGAGTTCCGCGTAGATTTTTTCCGCCAGTTTCATGACCGCGCCGTCGGGCGCCACGCCCAGCGGCGTGATGCAAACTGCGTAAGGCGCGACACTCAACGGCCAGATGATGCCGTCCTTGTCGTTCCCCTGCTCTATCACCGCCTGCAATGTGCGCGTGATGCCGATGCCGTAGCAGCCCATCACCGCCGGTTTGCGTCCACCGGTTTCGTCGAGAAAGGTGGCGTTGAGCTTCTCGCTGTATTTCGTGCCCAGCTTGAAGACGTGACCGACCTCAATCGCCCGGCGGATTTTCAGCGGCTTGCCGCATTTCACGCACGGTTCCCCGGCGGTGACCGTTCGCAAATCAAACCAAGACGTCACCTTGATGTCGCGTTCGAGGGAAACGTTCTTGAAGTGGAAACCGTCCTCATTCGCGCCGGTGGTCATGTCATTGGCGCCCTGCAAACGCTCGTCGGCCAAAATTTGCGGAGCGCCGAGCACCGGCTCGGCCTGTGAAAGAGGCTGATTTTCGTGCCGAGCTGGTGCTCGGCGCTCCAACGCGCTCGCAACCGCCCCCAGACTTCCTGGATGCGCACCCAATAGCCGAAAGATTTCTTCAACCGTGGCTGGCCGCACCGCGACCGCCCCCGTCTTCGCCAGAAACTTCGTCTCGTTCAACTGGTCGTCGCCCCGGATGAGGATGATGACCGGCTTGCTGTCGGCGATATAGACCAGCGTTTTGATCTGGCGATTCGCTGGCACGCTGTAAGGCGCCTTGCTCAAGGCCTCGATGGTGACCACACCAGGCGTGGCAAATTTTTCAATGGCCGCTCCGATTTCGCGGGCGGCGGTTTTGGGAATGCCGCTGGTGGCCTTCTCCAAGTTGGCCGCGTAACCACAAGCTTCGCAGAAAGCGACCTCGTTCTCACCAGTCTCGGCCGGCACCATGAATTCATGCGAGTAGTTGCCACCGATGACGCCGGTGTCCGCCTCAACGGGGAAGGTTTTTAGCCCGCACCGCTCAAAGATGCGCGTGTAGGCATCGTACATCTTTTTGTAACTGGCCATCGCGCCCTCGTCCGTGGTGTCGAACGAGTAGGCGTCCTTCATGATGAATTCCTTCGCGCGCATCAGGCCGAAGCGCGGACGGATTTCGTCGCGGAACTTCACGCTGACCTGGTAAAAGTTCTTCGGCAACTGGCGATAGGAATTGATTTCGTTGGCGGCAATCGTGGTGATGACCTCCTCGGCCGTAGGGCTGAGCACCCATTCCCGGCCGCCGCTGTCCTTTAATTTGAACAGCACGTTGCTCGCGGTTTCGTAACGGCCGCTCTGCTGCCAGATTTCCGGCGGTTGCAGTGCAGGCATGAGCAATTCGAGGGCGCCGGCCCGGTCCATTTCCTCGCGGACGATTCGTTCGACCTTGCGCAGCGCGCGCAGGCCAAGCGGAAGAAAGGTATAGACCCCGCCGGCCAGCTTGCGAATGAGCCCGGCGCGGAGCAGCAGTTTGTGGGAAATGATTTCCGCATCCGCCGGAGCTT
>CAZKTW010000169.1:0-8285 GCA_964555775.1 uncultured Bifidobacteriaceae bacterium
GATGAATCTGACGGTGATGATCCTCATCGCCGCGACCATCGCGACGGAAAAGCTGATGTCCAAACCCGAACCGTTTGTCCGGATTTTCGGTTTCGCTGCCTTGATCATCGGCGCAGTTGCAACCGCGAGATCACTTGCGCCGCCGTGAAATGATGGGGCGGTCGCTGCTGCGCCGCCTAAATATAATGAGCTGCGCGGCAACGCAGCCCTACCAGTAATTAGGTGGCCAGTCCGGCACGGACCGTGCCGCCCAGCGTCCCGCGCGCCGCTTGGAGAATCAGTTTTGAATCCATGCCCAAGGATTAAGAGTTTTCCGCGCGAAAAGAAGGAAAATCAAACCGTTCTTTGACACGAATTTCACGAATTGACGCCAACGAAAACAGATAGCATTGTGCGGAGCGCGCGTGGGATGATCGGTCGCACCGGGTCCAATCCGACATGCTGAGCTGACCGGGCGTGTTACCGGGACGATTGGGCCAGGGCCCGGACGCCATTTTCCCGCAGATGCTGGGTCACCGCTTCCGTCCGGGTGCGGACGTGGAGTTTCTCGTAAATATTGCGCACATGCGAACGGACCGTGTCGAAACTGATCTTCAACACTTCGGCAATCTCCTTGTACATATAGCCGCGCACGAGGTAATCCAGCACCTCCTGCTCACGCGGTGAAAGTTTTTCATGTTCCGACGCCGGCGAGGGTGCCAGCCGGAATGAAGCGACAACTTTCCGCGCGATATGGCTGCTCATGGGCGAACCGCCGGCATGCACGTCCTGGATGGCTTGCAGCAGCTCTTCCGGCGGGGTTTGCTTCATCAGGTAGCCGGTGGCGCCCGCTGTCAGCGCGTTGAAAACCAGGTCCGTGTTCTCGTACACCGTGAGCATCACCACCTGGGTTTCCGGCAGCAGTTCCTTGAGCCGGCCCACACAGTCCACTCCGCTCATCCCCGGCAGGTTGATGTCCATCAGCACGACGCCGGGCTTAACGATCGGCAGCTCGGCCAGCGCGTTCTCGGCGCTGGGGTGCTGGCTCACGCATTGCATGCCTTTGGTCGAGTCAATCAACCGGGCCAGGCTGTTCCGCACCCGGACATCATCCTCGACAATCGATACTTCAATATTTTTTGCGGTGTTTATCATACAACGCCCTATGCTCGCTATTCTCCATCCACCACGCCATTTTGGCTACTCACCATTATGGGTGAGGGCCGAGCCGAGTTTCACGGTCAACTTCACGCTGGTGCCGTTGCCGGGCACACTGATGATCTCACAAAGCCCATCGATGCTTTCCAGCCGTTTGACCATATTTTTGAGCCCATATCCGGAAACGATGCGGCCGCCCGCAGGCAAGGCCGCGGCCAATTCACCAGGCCTGAAGCCGCAGCCATTGTCCTGGATGATGACGGTGAAACCGTGCGGCTGGACTGACAGTTGCAGCCGGACTTCGGTGGCTTGCGCATGTTTAAGCACGTTGTTCAGGGCTTCCTTGGTGGCCAGGAAGACATTGTGACGCGTTTCGCTGGACAAGGACCAATGGGGAAGTTGTTCCGGGAGGTCGAGACGGCAACGCACCTTGGTTGCGGCAAGATATTCCTGGGCAAACTTGCAGAGGTAGGTGCCCAGTCCGTCCAGCGTGTCGTTTTGCGGGTTGATGGCCCAGACAATTTCGTCCATCCCCCGGATGAGGTCGGAAGCCGTTCCGGAGATTTGCCCGAGGTGCGACTGGATTTCCTGTGGCGGCTCGCGCTGCGCGAGGGCACTCTGCAGGAGAATCTGGGTCAACCCGGCGCCCAAGTCATCATGGATGTCTTTGGCGATGCGCATGCGGTCGCGTTCAATGGCCCGCTGTTGCTCCAATTTTTCCAGGCGGCGCCTCAGCCGGCGGGTGACCACCGCCCGGATCGCCATCGCGAGCATACCGGTCATGATCGCGCCCATCAGACTGAGGAACCACCAGGTCTCCCAGGCGTGCGGCAGAACGCGGAACATTACCGCGGCGCCGGTTTGGTTCCAAACCTCGCTGCTGTTGCAGGCAATCACGCGGAAACGGTATTTGCCTGGTTTGAGATGACTGTATTGCGCCCAGCGCTGCGTGCCGGCCTCAACCCATTCATGGTCCACCCCTTCCAACTGGTAGCGAAAGCGGATGTCGTCCGGCGCCACAAAGCTCAAACCGGTATAGCGGAAGAAAAACTGGCTTGGGCCGGGAGGTATCTCCAGCCCGGCCGAATCAGAATGGATCAAGGCCGGGGCCGAACCATTGCGAACCATTCCGTCCACTCCGTTCGCTGCCGCCCCAGCTCCGGGCGGTTTGCCGTCCACCAACATTTCTTCGATGACCACCTGCGGTGGCCGCAAGTTGGCGGTGACTTCCTTTGGCTGGATGGAAACCACTCCCTTGATTGTGGCGAACCAGAGCCGGCCGTCCCGGCTGCGCCAGGCCGAAGGCTGGTAGCCACCGGAGCACTCGCGCGTTGGCAGGCCATCCGACGGACCGTACGACACACAGGGCAGCATTTTGATTCCGCCGCGAGCCAGTTCGTGCAGCGCTGACTTGGGCACGGTGAATATGCCCTTGTGCGACCCAAGCCAGAGGTTTCCCAAGCCGTCATCGAGAATCTGGCAAATGACATTGTTTGGCAAACCATTGGCCATCGTGTAACGGGTGAAGGTTCCATCCTTGAACCGGAGCAGGCCCCCGCGAAACGTGCCGACCCACAGCGTCCCGTCGCTGTCCGCCAGCAACGACCACACCGCCTGCCCGGCCACATCATCGCTGGTACGGTGAGTGATGAATGTGTTTTCGTCGAATTCATACAGATTGCCGTCTCCCGCGCCGAGCCAGATATGACTGCGGGCGTCTTCGGCGATGGCGCGAATGTCAATCCGCGCCAGCCCGTCGTTGGTCCCAAAATTTCTGAGGCTGCCGTCGGCCCAGCAGGACAATCCGTTGTTCCACCCCATCCAAACCCGGTTCTTGCGGTCAATGAAAAGAACCTTGATGCCATGGATATTGGTGGAGAACGGTGCGATTTTCTCCCCGTCGAGCTGATACAAATCCTCCCGTCCGGCGCTCAGCCAAAGTTGGTTGCGGGCATCGGGGAAGGCCGAAAAGAACAATCCGCGATAATTGCCCTCCGGCAAATTGAACGACGCCGACGTGCCGTTTCGCCAGCGAATCAGTCCCCCGCCCAACGTGCCGATCCACAGGTCGCCCTGACCGTCCTCACAGATGGTCGAGGCCGCCTGGGCCGGCAATCCTTCAGCGGCACCGAGAATCTGGAACCGTTTCTCGTGCAGACGCACCAGACCGCCCCGCACGCCGCCGACCCACAGATTTTCTTCCCGGTCCTGAAACCAGCAGTACATGCGGTTGCCCGGCAATCCATTCGCCGACGGGAACAATTGCGCCAGCCCGTCGGCCCGGATGTGGCACAGCCCCAAACCCGCATGCCGGAACCAGATCCCGCCATTGTGATCGTCATAGGCAAAGACATCTCCCCAGAATGATCCTGTCCAATCATGCAACGCCTCTGTCTCAACCACCCACCGGCGATCCACGAACTTGCGCGCGCGGCCATCGGCAAAACCCCACCCACCGTTGCTGGCGGTGCAAAACAGATTCGTGACGTTGATCTGCGGCTCGCCGTTGGTGGGCGTCTGGTTCTCGAAGCGCCCGCCACTCCACACCGCAATTTCCTTGTCGGTGCCGGCCCAGATGCGGCCATTCTCATCGGCGGTCAGTAGCCTGACGTTCTGGCCGGTCAATCCCCCGGCTGCGGGGAGCGGTTGGGCGGTGTCGCCATTGAGGCGGCCGATGGCGTTGTCACGTGTCAAATACCAGAGCACCCCGGCGTTGTCCTGGTGAAAGGAGTTGCCGATGGTTAACCCGTTCAACGGGATCAATTCCCAGTCATTGGTGCCGTCCACATCGTCCGTCCGGCAAACCAGCTGGCCCCTCAAGAGCGCGAAATAAGTCCGGTGGCCTTGGGAAATGACCGCCGAAACCTGGCCGCCCTGCCACTCGTGCCGGAACACGCCGTTGCGCCAGGAAGTCATCGAGCCGTCACGGGTGTTGATCCAGAGCGTGCCGGTCGCATCCACAAACAGGCCGTCCACGCGGGCGTGTTTCAGCGCCGGCGTGTTGAAGGGATCGAACGTGACAAACCGCACCCCGTCGAACCGCGCCAGGCCGTTGAAAGTTCCCACCCAGAGATAACCTTCAGGTGTTTGCGCGATGGCCGTCACGGAACTGTCGGGCAAGCCATCTTCGATCGTCCACAAGTCCATCAGATAGTCCCCGGCGATGACCGGGGCCGCATGCCCGGACAATGTGGTCAGGAGCATCCAGCCCGCCAATATCCAAGGGAGGCTTCCCCGGCAAATCAGGCTGGAGTTGCCACTGAAAAGACTCATGAAACCACCCTGCCCGGTTTGGAGCCTGAAAACAAGATGTAATGCCGGGCCGGCCCCCGGCGCGTTGGCTGGAACGTGAAGTTGCAGCCGTTCGTTCAGCAAAACCACAGGCACTCTCTGAAAGGTGCGTGGAACATATGGCGCGAACTGACGTTCGCGGCTACGAGGCTATTCAAATTGCTCCAGCGGCCGGGGCGCGAGTTTTGATTTGTCGCCGGCGCATCCGCCGCGAAGGTTTGCAGGCAAACCACAGCCAGAGCGATGGCAGTCAAGGATTTCATTGTTGGGGAACCGTCGGGATCGCCTGGATGGTGATGGACCCGCTTTCCAATCCGGGAGCGGACGCGGTCAAAACGATTTTACCCGAGGAATCCCCCGCCTTGACGAACGCGACACATTCGCCCTGAAAAGCATGGCGCTCGCCGGCTTGAAACGGCTCATGGCTGGCGTTGTTGGCGTTGTCCACGGCGACGATCTCGCCGGGAGCGGAAACTTTGAACGAGATCAATGAGTCGGCGCCGGGGACCAGGATGCCTTGCTGGTCCACCACCGCGGCGCGCACCAAGGCAACCTCGTTCCAGTCAAACGCAAGCCGGTGGTGGCTGGTGGTGAGGATAATCTTTGCCGGCGGGCCGGCCGTGCGCAGTTCGTCGGTCGCCGCCACTTTGCCGTCATTCCGGGCGACGGCCTTGAGCGTCCCCGGCACATAAGCCACCTTCCAGGTGCGCGGCGAGGCATCGGCATTCAGCGGTTTCGCGCCGAGGGATTTGCCGTTCAGGAACAATTCAACGTCCTGGCAATTGGAATAAACTTCCACGTTCTCGCCGTTCGTCTGCACGTTCTTCGGCGTCCAGTCCGAAAACAGGACCAGGGTGTGCCGCTCCTCCGCCCCGTAGCCGGGGTCGGTGGGCATGGCATCCGTCGGCGCCACCCGGCGCGTAAGGCGCACCATGGGAGCATCGCCCCACCAGCTTTGCCGTTCAAAGGCGATGGGCCGCGCCTCTCCCGTGCGATCCAGCAAACCCGAACCATGACCGATGGCCGGCCAGCGCCGTGATTCGCCCAGGTAATCAATGCCGGTCCAAAGGAATTGCCCCGCGTAGGGCGCATGGTCCCGCAACGCGACCCATTGCCGGCGGTCGTGCGTGTTTTCCGTGCCGATGATTTTGCGCGTGGGCTTTTGTTCGTGCGCGGCGAGGATTTCATTCTCCCGATAATTCTGCCCGACAACGTCAAGCAGGTCCGCAAGCCCGTCGTCGTAATCGTGGCTGACATTCGGGCGGAACAACGCCTGGGTCACCGGCCGGGTCGGATCGGCGGCGTGGGCCATTTCCACCAACCCTTGGAGAATGCCCTTTGCAAGTTCCGCGTTCGGTGTGTCGTGGATCTCATTGCCCACGCTGTAGAGGATGACGCTGGGATGATTCCGGTCGCGCAAAATGGTGTCACGCTCGTCCGTCTTCGACCATTCGTTGAAGTGGAGATGATAGTCGAAGGGGTTTTTGGCGACGGTCCAGCAATCGAACATTTCATCCATCACCAGGAACCCCATCCGGTCGCACAAATCGAGAAATTCCGGCGCCGGCGGGTTGTGGGCGGTGCGGATGGCATTCACTCCCAGCCCCTGCAAGGTTTTCAACCGTTCCTCCCAGACACCCAGCGGCACCGCCGCGCCGAAGGCGCCGCCGTCGTGGTGCAGGCAGACACCCTTGATCTTGAAATTTTTCCCGTTCAGCCAGAATCCGGTATCGGCGTCGAAATGTGCGTCCCGGATGCCGAAGGGCGTGATCTGCTCGTCCAAGACTTTTTCGCCGTCGCATACCTCGCTAACCACCCGATAAAGTTTGGGGTCAGCCAGGTTCCAGAGTTCCGGGCCGGGGATAACGATCTGTTGCGTGATGTCGCAGCGCGGAGCGCCGAGCACCGGCTCGGCGTGGTCCGGAGATTCGGTTCGAGCCGAGCCGGTGCTCGGCGCTCCAATTAAGGCGGGAATTTTCACCATCGTCTCGTTCGTCGCCACGGCTTTTCCGCCGGGCGCAACAATCGTCGTTCGCACCGTGATGGCGCGCGGCAAATCGGACTGGTTGGTCACGGTGATTGCCACCCGCAGCGTCGCCTGCGTCGAAGAAACCTGCGGGGTGCTGACGAAAACGCCCCACCGTTCAAAGTGAACCGGACCCGTGGCCACGAGCCGGACATGCCGGTAAATGCCCGCGCCGGAATACCAGCGCGAAGCCGGCTGTTCCGAGGTGTCGGTCCGGACGGCCAGAACGTTCGTCCGGCCCACGCCAAAATTGAGCCGGCCGGCAAGTTCATACCCAAAACTCACATAACCGTAAGGCCTTTTGCCCAGCGACACCCCATTGATCCAGACTTCACAGTTCTGCATTACTCCGTCAAATTCGATGAAGACGCATTGGTTCGAAAATGAATCCGGCAGCGTGAACTCCTTTCGATACCAGCCGACGCCACTGGGCAGAAACGCGCCCGCGCCACCGGTTTTGTTCGTTGCGGATAACGGTCCCTCAATGCTCCAATCATGCGGCACATCGAGCTGGCGCCAAAGGCGGTCGTCAAACTGCGGCCGTTCCGCGCCGGGGGAATCGGCTTTCAGAAAGCGCCAGTTTGTGTCGAATGACACAGTAACCCGGGCAGGTTCCGCCGGCGCGGCAACCAGCACACCAGCGACGGTCATCGAGAGCCAGACCAGTACAGAGATTTTTTTCATTTGTCAGAATTCATTGTTTCCGGGGGTCAGGTGTAGCCCAATCCCCCTTCCCCGCCACCCTCGCCAAGAATGGCGTCCACCACGATGCCCGGATCCACCATCCAGATTTTTAAGGTATGGAGTCCGGGATGAGCGATGGCATGGACGCTGGTGGCCAGCGCCGCGTTACGCAAAACGTTTTCCTGCCAGCGCCGGTTGTTTTCGCTCTGGGACATCGGCAGCGAGATGATTTGCGGCGGCGCGTCATCCACGGCGATCGCGTAACGCTGCGGCTGGCCTGTTTCGACGGAGAAGGTGGGTAATGCCCGCACGGTGAATCTCCAGTCGCCGGGATGCTGAATCGAGAATCGGTATTGCAGGCACGGTGATTCGGCCAGGATCTTCTCCGGCGTGTCACGAACCGGCACCAGCGTGGGGAAAACTGAGACCGCCTCGCCGTTGTAACCCAAACCGATGATTTTCCGCCACCGCGCGTCCGCGCCGGGAACAAAAGTTGAAGCCTGTTCCGCCTCCATGACGATGCAGTGGTTGCGCTCGATGAAATCCGAGCCGGTGCTTGTAGCGGCAGGCGTCCCGGCTGCCGTGGAGAGCGGCATCCTGCCGCCCGGAATGCCGTTCGTATCTAAGTTGCCCGCGTGCGCCGGGGCGGTTCCGCCGGGCGGGACGCCCGGATCCACGGCAGGCGAGACGCCTGCCACTACATCCACCTGGCCGCGAGGGTTGGACGACATCATGTTCCGCCATTTGCCACCGGCGATCAGGTTGTTGTAGGCGTCCGTCAGCCGCTGGATTTCATTTTGCGCCTCCGGCGCCCCAGCAGGGTTGAGAATTTTCTCATTCATTGCCGCCGCCGCTTTGACCGGATAACCGACCAGTTCAAAAAAAGCGTCGTGTGACTCCGGTGCCAGTTGCTTTTCAACCGCGTCCACGCGAACGGACAATTTTCGCCACGCATCCAGCCGTTGCGCGGCTTCATCGGCGGAAAACAGGTTGTTCGTGGGCCAACCCATGTGCTCCGGCTTGCGTTGGAAGTTTAAGCGATAATATTCGGCCAGGATCGAGGTGATCTCGTGCGCACTGACCGTTCTCGACTCCCTCTCCCCGCCCAAGCGGGGAGAGGGCTGGGGTGAGGGGATTTGAGCCGGAA
>CAZKTW010000170.1:0-8213 GCA_964555775.1 uncultured Bifidobacteriaceae bacterium
AAGCCGGGGCACAGGACATCTGCACCACGGGTGAGGCTTCCACACCCAAGGCCAGTCGAGCCGATAACCGTCCAGCGCGTTCGGCCGAGCCTGTTCGCCATGCCCCACGCTTATGACATGAGCAAAATACCCTGCGGCTGAGATTGACTTGGCCGCAGGACCGTTCCAAATCAATCAATGACCGATAAACAAACCAGGCATGAAATCATTTAAAGATCTATTTCTGGGCGCACCGGCGGATACCTTTGATGATGCCGATTGCGCGGATCAGGAGTGAAAAGCCTTTTTACAGTGCGCGCATTTTCGACAGACACAATTCCTGTCCCACCCAATATCCCTCAATCCTCCTAATCGTTTCCCCTTCCCTCGAAAGCCGATAGAATCGCCCATTTTTCTTTTTGCAACTCGGCATTATCTGGCAGCGTCGTTTGGTCGCGCCTGAATGGCAGGCGCGTTCAGCCGTGGCGACAGCCAGTGAAGCACGCGGCCCGTCAAGCCTGGCACGCCCATCCAACTAATGTGGCCATGCGGCAGTCGCCAGATTTCCGGCTGCCTCCATTTTTGCCAGAGTTCCTCAGTTTGTTCTGCCTCCGCGAGCAAATCGTAGCGTCCCTGAATCAACAAAATATTTTCTTTGGGAATAACCGGCTGGCTCAACGTCAAATTCATCGGCGTCTTGTCCAACGCTTCGCGCGCTGTTTTTTGTTTTTCCAATGCTTTGCGCATCGGCGTCCAAAGAACGCATTCACCGCGTGTCGCGCGATAATCCCGGCGCACGCCTGGCAGCGCGAGAATAATCGCCTTCAGTCGGCTGTCGCGTGTCGCCGCCAACCCGGCCAGCCATCCGCCGAGTGAAAAGCCAAATAATGCAACCGAAGGACAACCCTGGTTCAGCAGCCAGCCAGTCAGGGCGCGAATTTCAGCAACCCCTTGCCCAAATGCTTCAGCCACCCGCAGATGGTCGAATGCTTCAATACGATGGACGCTGCGTTGAAAATGATAAGGCGCGACCAATGTTGCAGCGTTGAATCTGGCACGATGAATCGAAGGAACCATTTGTGGAAAACGATACCAGTGATTCAAATAATCACTGCCGCCATGTAACAAAATGAGGGTCGGGAATTTCTGCCAATCTTTTGCGCGACGATAAAGGCGTCCGTGAACGACATTGTTTTCCACAAACTCACACGGTCGCGGCGATGGGAATCTGAAATGGGTGTTCGAAGTGAATTCCAACCCGGCGGGTTTGCTTTCGGTGGGCATGAAGTCCGGCCCATTGAGAAATTCAACGGCTTCCGTCGATTTTGAATCGCCCCTGGCACATTTTCGGATAGACGGGAGCATCGCGGCGACTTGAAGGGCATGCCAGTCAATGAATTTTGCCAATGGCGCGATCATGCGTTGTTTTTCGAACGGTTTCCAACCCCGATGCCAGCCAGCGAAGCCCACGGTCCGGCGAGCCGGGCACGAAACCGCCCGCCGGTTTACTGACGGTTTCAATAACTGATTTCTCTGCATCGAACCCGACATCCGGCGGTTGCTGCAACATTTCGGATTGATTCCGATTTGAAATATTGGATCTTTATGGCCACCCTTTCCCCGCTTTGAGTGATGCCGCGGTGCACCTGGCCCAGCGACGCGGCGGCGAATGGCTCAGGGTCGAACTCGCCGAACAATTCCTCGGGATACTTGCCCAGCGCGGATTTGAACTGGGCGCGGGCCAGGCTCGCGTGCATGCCCGGGGCGCGCATCTGGAGGTCGGCCAATTCTTCCAGCGCCTCCGGAAGAAGCGCTCCGCTGCCCATGCTGACCAACTGCCCCAGTTTCATGGCCGGCCCCTTCAAGTTGCCGAGTTCTTCGCGCACGCGGCGGGAAGCCTGCCGCTGAAAGCGAGCCTGTCGCTGTGGCCGTTCGGCCTCGCCCAGAAAAAGATTCTGCGCCTGATAGCCGAGATAGCTTCCCACCAGCCCGAAGCCCAGCTTCCCGAGCGTAAAACCGCGCGTTAACACGCCGCTCCTGGTTTTCGAGTTCACCATTCCGAGCCTCCATTCCGCAGAAAGTGAAGGCGATTCTCTAATTGCTCATCCATGGTGCTTTTATCTGTGACTCATTTGAATGTAGTGATGGCGCGGGCGGCAGAAACGCAGCGGAAAATTTCACTGAGGTTTACCACCGCACCCAACTCGTGCAAAAGATGGTGCAGCCCCATGTCTGACCGCATTAAAAATGCAAATTCCGGGTTGATCAGCTTATCTCGCAACACTTGCTTCCTGTATTGTCGATGAATTTCTTCGCGCTTGGCCAGCAACTTGGGGTCGCGATTGCCAATCACTATGTCTGCTGTCCGGCCTTTTGGGCGAAAAACGTCCAGCATCCGTTCCAGGATGGGTAAAATTTTGCGGGCCCGTGCATAAGGCACACCTTTTCCATAAACCATGGTCAGAAAGTGGCGCGCCGCCGCTTCGCTTTCCTGCCACGTGCGCTCGTCATAGCAGCGGCGCAATTCCAATATGTCAAAAGAGATGCGTTTGACACACCCGAAATCAACCAACCCGATACGCCCATCCGGCTGAAACAGGTAATTGCCCGGGTGTTGGTCTGCGTGCACTGCCTTGAGACTTTGAATTTGCGTTTCACATGTCTCGACTAATCGTGATCCCACCAGATTACGCAGCGTCTGGGAAGGTTTTCGATTCAGGAAATCGTTCAGCTTTTCTCCTTCGATATACGACATCGTCAGCACACGATCCGTGCTTAAATCTCGATCGGGGCGCGGTACGGTCAGGAAATCCAGTCCGCTCAAACCGTTGCGAAAGAGCTCCAGGTTGTCCGCCTCGCGCACATAATCGGTTTCTTCCAGAAGGCCCCGTTGGATTTCATCCAGCAAGGCCGCCGGGACATGGCCCGTAAGTTTGGCCGGCAGGGTCGCGGATCGCAATAATTTGAAATCGTTTTCAATGGCGGACCGTATCGCCGGATACTGGATTTTTACCGCGACCGTTTCCCCGTTGCGCGTGAGGGCGCGATGCACCTGTCCGAGCGACGCCGCGGCAAATGGATCGGGACCAAACTCCCGGAACACTTCTTCGGGATATTTGCCCAACGCTGACTTGAACTGGGCGCGCGCCAGGCTGGCGTGCATTCCCGGCGCCTGCATTTGGAGGGTCGCCAGTTCCTGCAACGCTTCCCCGGGCAAAATCCCGTTCTGCATGCTTAGCAATTGCCCAAGCTTCATCGCCGGTCCCTTCAGCGCCCCGAGTTCCTCGCGCACCCGCCGCGAAGCTTCCTGATGGAAACGAGCCTTCCTTTGTGACCTCTCTCCTTCGCCGAAAAAAAGATTCTGCGCCTGATACCCGAGATAGCTCCCCGCCAGCGTAAATCCCAGTCTTCCGAGCCGAAAACCGCGTGTCAATGCGCCGCTGTTGGTTTTGGAGTTCACCACTCCCAGCCTCCCTTGTTCAGAAAGTGTGTGCCCATCTTTAGGCAACGATCGAGCAACGCCAGCGTTTGCTCTTTTCCGCGCGAGCAATCTTGCAGCCAGTACGTGATCATCGCCAGGTGCAAAAGCCCGAAGGCATACGCGCCAAAGTCGCCAAACGGCGGGATTTCCTCCGCCGCTTCGGCGTCCGCGAGGATGGCGCGGATGAACCGCAAATAGCGCAAATGACGCTCCTGGTTCTGAAGATTCCATGGGCTGAGCTTCGAGGCTGGCATCAAGGAGCGCAGATAAACAGCGCCGAGGAATTCCTCGTAGGGAGCCAGACGATCGAGAGATTGTTGTATGATCGCAAATAGTTTTTCCGGGAGGGCCGCCCGCCGGATGCGCGGATCGTGCTTGTACCACTCGATGACCGCATCCAGTTCCCGTTCGAAAAAGTAGAGCGCCAGGTCTTCTTTGGTCTGGAAATAATTGAAGAGCGTGCCTTCGGCGATGCCGGCTTTCCGGGAGATGGCTTTGGTGGTGGTGTGATAAAAGCCTTTGTCAGCAAACAGTCGCAGGGCCGCCTCCAAAATAGCCTGTTTCGTCTTATCCTTGTTCTCGGCCCGCCGGCCGCGCTTTTCCTTGGACCGGGGTTTAGCGGAATTCGATTTCATAAGTTAAATATGAGTGAACTCATATTTCCAATATATAGGCCGACCGGCCGCCGCTGTCAAATAAAAATGAGCACACTCATATTTGTACGGCCCATTTGCAGCCATTATCCTCAGGCTGGTTGGCGACTCCGGCAATGATCCAGTTCCGGCCCATTGCTCCATAAAATCACTGGATGGTGCCCCAATGTGCCCCGCCGCTGATCGGCCAATACCGATATTCAAACTTGCCTTTGAGGCTGGTGACGGCGATGGAGCCGAAATGCCGGCTGTCCAACGAGTCGTTCCGATTGTCTCCCATGACGAAACAATCATATTTAGGAACGGTGATGGGACCAAAATCGGCGGCGGGCTTTTCTTGGGAGATGAAAATACGATATTTTGCGCCATTGTTGTTTTCATAGAAAACCTTGCCGGTGGAAGTCGTATTGGCGGAGCTGATTGTGGCAAGCCCGATGGCTTCGCGGGGAAGCTCCATGCCATTGACATACAAGTTGCCCGATTTAACTTCCACCATGTCGCCGGCAAGGGCGACGACGCGTTTGATGTAGAAGATACGACGATCATCGGGATAGACAAAAAGGACAATGTCGCCCCGTTGGGGTCAGCGGTTCGATAGGCGTTTTTGACAGCGATTAAGCAGTCCTTGGGAAGAATGGTTGGATACATGGTCGCCGAAGGTATGCGGAAAGCCTGAATCACTTGCTCGCGCGCGTAAAGCCCATAAGCCAACAGGCCGCCGGTGCCGATGAGCAGAAGCAGCACATAGACGTGCCATCGGTTGTAATCCTTCAGTTCATAATCTGGTTTGCAACGCAAGGCGAGCCGGCGGGAATCCGCCGCCGCCGCCAGCCAGATGACGAGTGATGATAATTCCGCCACGCAGCCTAAAGTCCAGGAATGGGCCGAGGGAAATGCGAGCAGCGTCAATCCCGTCACCAGGAATGTTCCGCAGAGAAACATCCAGACCAGTCCCTGCGCCAGCGCGCCGGTATAAACCTGGCCTAAGGCCGGGCATGATCAATGAAAGAACGGCAGCGGTCCAGGGCGACCGGCGATATGGAGCGGTTGGGAAGGCGTTGTTCATATAACATTCATGAGTTCAAGGATTCAAGACGATGGAAAATAGAAAGCCAAAACGACCCAGCCCGACAATGGCGGCAGCGGCGAGCAGCGCAAACTGAACTGGACGGGGGAGAAATTCAATAAAGCCGAACCAATTTTGCCGGGCTATTTGCCGCGGCTCCACTTCCCGGCGAATCCGGCGCATGACATCTGCGGAAAAATCCGCCGGAACATCCATGGGACAGGGTCGCTCTTTCCAGGCGCGATATTTCTCATCATGGTTCATGCTTTTCCTCCTTCAATGCCTTTCATGGCGGCGTGCAGCCGCAACCGCGCCCGATTGATCCGTGATTTGACGGTGCCGAGACGGGTGCCTTCGATACGGGCGATTTCTTCGTAAGGCATTTGTTCAAATTCAGCCAGGATGAAGGCGCGTTGCAACTTTCCAGGCAAGGTTTTGAGTGTTTGATCCATTTGGGTAAAAAATTCCTTGTCCGAAAACTCGTCGGACGGATCTCTGGAATCGAGGACCTCGGGCAGATGCTCGACCGGGATGGGAGCTTTTTTCTTCAAGGCGTTTATGCTCATATTGCGGGCGATGGTAAAAAACCACGTGGAGAACTGGCTGCGCGCCGGATCGAACGTGGACAATTTCTGAAAGGCCGCGACAAAAACGTCCTGGCCGATTTCTTCACAGCGGTGGCTGTCCCATATGAGTCGTCGTATCATGCTGAGAACGGGTCGCTGATGCCGCTCCACCAGGATTCGGAAGGAATCCACGTCTCCTTTCAGGACGTGTTTAACAATGTCAGAATCTTCCGGCATTCAGGATGCGATATACGCTGACCATTTCTATGAGGGTTATACAAGCAGCGAGTGAAAAAGTTCCATTCGAACATTCACTGTTTCAGTAATGTTGACAAGTATCTGTTGCCAAGGCCCGGGTGTTTTTGGCGGTTGCCTGAAAAATCGAAATTTCTTCTACGTCAATCAGTGATTGGGAGCGTGACGTCACTTCCCCATGGCGCAGGATGACAAAGACCCCATCTCTTCAGCCAGCCGGATAAGGCGACGAAGGAGTGGATGAAGTTTTTGCAGAGCCCGGATTCCCGGCATGCTCAAGTCGAGCAGCAGGCAGGCTGTCTCGTCAAACCACAATCGCGGCGCGCTTCCGTCTGCGGCTCGGCGGTGGCGTTGCACTCCGGCTCCGTTCCCGCTGTCCCTCCGCCTGTGCTCCACTGTTTCCGCTCGCCGAACCGCAGACCGAAGCTGGATTAAACCACATTTATCCCCGGTAAATTCAATCGAAGTCTGCTTTGGATTTGTTTACGCCAATCATTCATGACCTGCGCCTGCTCCGCGTAATCTGGCCATTTTGCCACGGCATCCCGAACTTCCTCAACGATGACTTCGGCCCGACCACGTTTCATCAAGGCGCTTTTGGCGCAGGTGCGAAAGTCGGCCAGCGTGAATCCATCATGCTTGCCGTTCATCGTCATTTGATGCCGGGCGGTCCAATCGCCGTCCGGGTTGTAGCTGTAAATCACATCGAAGGCAGGTGCGAGGGACCAGCGCCCTGTCTTGTCCATCAGGAAGGCGATGTTTTTGACGTGATCGTCCTGATTACGGGCAATGATGTTGAACACCATCCGCCGGAATTGCTCCTCCACGGTTGCCATCGGCAAATTCAACTGACGGATGACGAGGAACGCCTGTTCGTAGGCATACGCGCCCGCGTGGTTAAAATCAAAATGCGCCAGCGCGCATAACGACTGCATATGCAATTTCTCACCGCCTTCAAGCCGGTCAAAACGCCGGGTCATGAAATGGCGCCGACCGCCTTCTTCCAGCAAACGGCATTCACTCATGGTGATGCCCGCCGCCTTGGCCATCAAATAATATGCGTATTCAATGGCTCCATAGCCTTTCGGGTCTTCGAGTTCCTTGTCCTTGTTGCCGGTGACACCATCAAATTTCAGCAGCCAGTATTCGAATCCCTTTCCAGCCGTGATCTGCCCCGAACGGACTTCGTTGGTTTCGCGGTTCCAGGCAATGACCGCCTTGGCCCGCGCGCCGCCGGCGGAGGTGCCGACGCGCAGAATGTCGTTCAAGGCGTTTTTCCGGCTCGCGCTGGCAAAAGTGGTTTTCAAATTCTTGCGATGGCTTAAAACTTCCGACGCCAGCTTGACCAGGGCGTGAATCTCAATC
Organism: uncultured Bifidobacteriaceae bacterium; assembly: GCA_964555775.1. Taxonomy (GTDB): domain Bacteria; phylum Verrucomicrobiota; class Verrucomicrobiia; order Limisphaerales; family UBA11358; genus UBA11358. The sequence continues at coordinate 7,366 of CAZKTW010000170.1, forward strand.
TTTTTCGCCGACTGCGGCTTTGGGCCGATGGCCGGCGCGAACTCCAGTGCACCCATGCCGCGCGCCCCGGTGTAACAGAGCCGCTCCACCGCGTTGAAACTTTCGGATGTCCGGCCTTGCGTCGCCAGCCACGCATCGATCAGGGCGTTGCCGAACCGGTCGGGCAGTGAATCCGCCAGCAGGCCGGGCAGCCCGTGAAACGTTTTTTGCGGCAAATCCGAAAAGACATAAACCCGGTCGCCGAGCGGCATGGTGATCGGCGAAACTTCAATCCCGCTCTGCGCGAATGCCGGATCATACTGGAACGCTGCGAACTGGCCTCCGTCCTCCAGCGAGACGGCCCCGATGGTTCGGCCCCACAGTTGGACTTCGGCCAAAGTCATTGTTCAGCTCCCCATTGCCATTTCTTGGCCGAAGGCTTGGCAGGCCTGGCGGTGGAAGCACGCTGGCGTTTCCGGCCAGCCATTTTCAGTTGCGCGACCGGGCTGGGTACTGGTTCCGGCACGAGCAGATCCAAGCGCTCAATCACATCGAGCACGCGGCACACGCGGATGAAGCCTGACAACTGGGTTCCCACCGTCCCCGCTTCCAACCGTTCCACCGTGCGTTTCGCGACCCCGGCCTGCGACGCCAGTTGCGCTTGCGTGAGATTGCGATCCAGCCGGATTTTGGCCAGCCGCCCGCCCAGTTCTTCGAGAATCACTTCGTCCGTGGCTTGTTTAGCTATCTTCATAACACGCCTTTTATGGCGAGTTAAAGCCTAAATGTCAATCAAATCGTCACTAAAGGCGAATATGATAAAACCATCAATTCGCCATTTAGGGCGAATATCCTGCATCAAGCCGCTT
>CAZKTW010000171.1:0-8212 GCA_964555775.1 uncultured Bifidobacteriaceae bacterium
CCATCAGGCGCACGGCGTAGTTGAACGAGGCGACGATCTGCGGGCTGACCCAGAACGCGATGGCCAGCACCAGCGTCACGTTGAGCTGAAACGCCGCCACGCCGATGGTGCCCGGAATCATCCGCGTCACGACCAGCCGCACGGTTTCATTCTGCCACGGGGAAACCCAGCGATAACGAAAACCGTCGCGCCAGAGGGTCGGCAGTTGAAACGCCGCCTGCGCCACGCCCGCCGCCAGAACGCCAAAGGCCAGGGCGAAGATCTGGTGCGGCAGCCTTTCTTCCATGGGGAAATTCAAGCCCAGTTTGGGCGCGAGCCAGAGGACGGAGGCAATCATCACGATGTTGAGCATGGTGGCGCCCATGGCCGGGATGAAAAAATGGCTGCGGGCGTTGAGCATGCCCATGAACGCCGCCGCGAGGCACACGAGCAGCATGTAGGGAAACATGACGCGCAACAGTTGCAGCATGAGTTCGGTCTGGGTCTCGAACTGATGCACGGCCAGCACGAGGGAAAGGCCGAGCAGCACCAGCGCAATGACGGCGCTGGCGGCGATGATCAGGCCGGAAATCACGGCATTGGCCGCCCGCCACATTTCCGTTTCGCCGTGGGTTATTTCCTTTTCCTTGAAAATGGGGATGAACGCGGCCGTGAGCGCGCCCTCGCCGAGCAGCCGGCGGAACAGGTTCGGAATCGTGAACGCAAACTGGAACGCGCCCGCCACCCAACCGTCGCCCATGAACCGCGCATAAACCATTTCGCGCACCATGCCCAGCACGCGGCTGGTGAGCGTGGCGGCAGCCATGGCGCCGGATGACTTGAGCATCTGTGACATCGGGCGAAGGCTAGGGCCCAAAGCCTGAAGTCTAAAGTCCAAAGTTGGCGCCAGACTGGTTAATCACAGGACACTGTCCGGCCTTCGGCCCATTTGCGGATTTCCTCGACTTTTTCCGACATCACGACGGACAGCGGTTTGGTCTGCCGGATTTCCGCGAGCAAATCCGCCTGGGAAAGATCGTCGCCCTGGGCGTGTGCCGCATACATGGCGGAAACAATGGCCTGCTCGATTTCGGAACCGGAAAAACCCGACGTGGCGGCGGCCAGCGCCTCGAGGTTGAAGCGCGCCGGGTCGAGGGCGCGTTTGCGAAGGTGGATGGTGAGGATGTCGCGCCGGTTTTGGGCCGAAGGCAGGTCCACGAAAAAAATCTCGTCAAACCGGCCTTTGCGCACCATTTCGGGAGGCAAACGCGTGATGTCATTGGCTGTGGCCACGGTGAAAACCGGCTTCCGCTTTTCGGACAGCCAGGTCAGCAATGTCCCCAAAACCCGGAGGGACAGGCCGCCGTCATCGCCATCCACAGCCAGTCCCTTTTCAATTTCATCCATCCACAGGACGCAGGGGGACATGACTTCGGCGGTTTCCAGCGCCTTGCGCAGGTTGCGCTCGGTTTCGCCGTAGTATTTGTTGTACAGCACGCCGAAATCGAGCCGCAGCAGCGGCACGGCAAAAATGCCGGCGGCGGCCTTGGCCGCGAGGCTCTTGCCGCAACCCTGGACGCCCAGCAACAGCATGCCGCGCGGAGGATCGAGGTTGGTCGGTTCGCCCAGGAAGAAATCCTTGCGCAGGGTCAGCCACTGCCGGAGTTTTTGCATGCCGCCGATTTCCGCGAACTGGGCGGTCTCATTTTCAAACGACAGCGGGGAGTCGCGTCCCAGCAGCTCGTATTTGGCGCGCATGACTTCGGGCATGTCCGACTCGGAAATTACGCCATTGTTGTTGATGGCTTTCCGGGCGAGCCGCCGGGCGTCCGTGGCGGTGAGACCGGCCAGGTTGCGCACCAGCAGGTCAATGGCTTTGTTGGTGGTTTGAACGTCCTGATGGCCGTGCTCGGCGCCCCAGTCTCCGGCCACGTCGAGGACAATTCCCCGCAACGCGTCCGGGGTCGGCAGCGGTAATCGAAAAGAGGCCACGAACGGCTGCAATTCCTGCGGCAGCCGCAGCGTGTAGCCGACGATCAACACCGTGGAATAATGGTTCGCGTAGGTCAGAGCGATATCCTTGAGGCGCCGCACGTGCACCGCGTCTTCGAGGTAGGGATGAAAGTCGAGCAGCACGAACAGGGAATATTTCGCGGTGGTCTTGATGTAATCGAGAACCTCCGAGGATTTGATCACGGACTGCAGCGGCTGGTCGCAAGGCTCGAACGCCTGCAGGCCTTCGGTGACCGTCCAGCGATACGCTTTCAATTGCAACCGCTGGCTGATCTGCCGGACCAAGCGGACGATCTGCGGCTCCTCATTGCTTTCGACGGCGATCAAGGGTGTGCGCGAGCGAATGAGGACCTCCAGATCGTGCAAGGGGCTTTCCGTGGTCAGCGTCCCCGCGGGCATGGCTTTGTTCGAAGGCAGATTCATCGGCGCGGCGCTCACATCACCTGCAATGGCGGTGACAAGCAAGAAAAAACCACCGCCGCAATTGACCATTGGCAATCGGGCGCGGGCAATTTAATCTGCGGGTGTGAGCATCCTGGAAGAACTCAAGTGGCGCGGGCTCGTGGCGGATTGCACCGACGCGGCGGAACTGGCCAAAAAAATTGCCGCGCCCATCACGCTTTACTGCGGCTTTGATCCCACGGCGGAAAGTTTGCACGTGGGCAATCTCGTGCCGTTGCTGGCACTGCGGCGTTTTCAGTTGCTCGGGCATCATCCCATTGCCGTCGCCGGCGGAGCGACCGGTTCGATTGGCGATCCGAGCGGCAAAACCGCCGAGCGGCAATTGCTCACCAAGGAGGCTTTGGATCACAACATCGCCTGCGTGAAGGTCCAACTGGCCCGGTTGCTCGATTTTGAAACGAAACAAAATCCGGCCCGGCTGGTGGACAATGCCTCGTGGACGGCGGGCATTCCGTATCTCGATTTTCTGCGCGACATTGGGAAGCATTTTTCCGTCAACCAGATGGTGGCCAAGGAAAGCGTCCGCGCCCGGATGGAGGACCGCGAGGTGGGCATCAGCTACACCGAATTCAGTTACATGCTGCTGCAGGCGTTTGATTTCTTGGTGCTGTGCCGTGACCAGAACTGCGAACTGCAGATTGGTGGCAGCGACCAGTGGGGCAACATCACCGCCGGCATTGAACTCACGCGCAAGAAACTCGGCAAAACCGTTTATGGCCTGACCCTGCCGCTCATCACCAACGCGGACGGCACCAAATTCGGCAAGACCGAGGCCGGGGCCATCTGGCTGGATCCAAAACGGACCAGCGTTTATAAATTTTATCAATTCTGGATCAATAGCGATGACCGGGATGCCATCCGGTATCTAAAGTTTTTCACGTTCTTGTCGAAGGAAGAAATTGAAGCGTTGGAAAAGAAGCACACCGAAAATCCCGGCGCGCGCGAGGCGCAGAAGGCCCTGGCCAAGGCGGCAACCGATTTGGTTCACGGGCCGGCGGCCACGATGGAAGCCATCCGTGCCAGCGAAATTCTGTTCGGTGGCGAACTCGCCGGTGTGAATGAAGCAACATTTAAAGAAATTGTTGGAGAAGTGCCGACGAAAGAAATTGAAAAAGCGAAACTCGAAGGTGCAGGGATTCCACTCGTCGATATCTTGGTTCACGCGGGATTGTGTGCGTCAAAAGGCCAAGCAAGAAAGGATATCGAAGGCGGCGGCATCTACTTGAATAATGTGCGTGAAATGAATACGCAAGGATTGATCCTTACGAGCGATTTGTCTTTTGACAAATATCTTCTATTTCGCAAAGGCAAAAAGAATTACGTCGTCGTGACGGCGAAGTGAACCGCGGCCGCTGACGTGAGAGCCTCTCTGAAAAGTGGCGGCGGGCGTCCCGCCTGCCGTAGAGGGTGGCATCCTGCCGCCCGGAAAAACCGCTCGTGTTACGGTAACGCTCATATTTTACAAGGCTGGTGGTGGAAGACGGTTTTTCGCCGGGCTGGAAGCCACGGCTCTACGTCAGCCAAGATGGCTGACGCTACAATTTTCAGTCAGGCGCCAAGGAGGCTCTAACATTTCCGTGCAAAGCTGCCGGGTACTTGAGCCTCCTTACGTCGGCTGCAACAAAAGAAGATGTTTTAAACGGACTCGCGATCAGAGCCGTCTGAGATAGCGGACCAGAACTTCCGTGTCATTTTGAACCTCCACCACCGATTCCAGGCCGGCGGCCTTCTCCAATATCGGCAAGGCCACCGCATCCCGCAGCAGCGCGTCCAGGGGGAGTTGGTCCGGGTTTCCGGCCGGTCGTGAGGTTTGCGGTTCACAGGCAATTCCAGTTGGTTCCGCCACCGCACACCCAACCTGGGGGCGGCCATTTCCCGAAATCGAGCGATCCACATCCGGGCTCCAAGCTTCCGGGGACCAGCCGGGGACAGGCACATTGTTTTCCGGGATGAAGGGAAGGTCCGATGAAACGGGTTCATCCCGTTTGCGTGAATTCAAATCCTGCAAAAGATCGCTCACAATTCCGTGTCCAATGTTCAGGAGCCAGGCGAAGAGTTCTGCTCTTTGACACCGGAAGAGTCCATCGAAAAGGAAAATCAATTCCTGAGGCAGAACCCTCAAAACGGAGGCCGGCGCCTCAAACCAATCCTTCGGAAGCGACGAATAATCCCGCAGGATCAATAATTTTCGCAGTTCTCCATTCAGAGGCGGGTGCAGGGAACGGAGATACTTCAATTCAACGAAATCCATCCGGCCCCCCTGGTTGAACCGGTGTGAAATCTTGACCCGGCCGCGTTTGCCGTTGAATTCGCCGGCATAACAGGTGGACAGGATTACATGGTCGTGGATGGATTGTACCTGCATTTGATACCCGCCACCCTGTCCGCCGTAATTGCGTTTTGCCTGGGGTGGCCGGGAGATTTCCATCGGCCGGCCCTGAAGCCGGTTTTCAATGTGGATCAACCGGTGGAAATAATCGCTGGAGGGAGAAAAGTCATTTTGACGGAGGAAATCGCGCGCCGACTGGATTTCGCCATTTCGGATGGCCGGGCCGCCATGGACCCGTTGCTCCAGTTCTTCCACCAGTTTCCGGACCTGCCGTTTGCTTTCTTTGGTAGCCATTTTGGTTGCAAAATGTTTGATGCACCGTAACCCCAATCAAACCGGGGACAAGTGTGCGTTTGAGTGCACACCCCAAAAAAACCACGACCGGCCGGTGCCGGCGGGTTTTCCCGGTGGCTGGGGCAAAAGGGAAGGCGGACGTCAGGTGATTTTCAGATGAATTTCCACCAGACCGCGGCTGTTGGGACAGGCAAATCCAATCAGGATCAATTCCACGTCCGGTTTCGCTGAAATGGCATAGGCGGCGCCCCGAATGACTGCGGGAGTGGTGAGCGCGCAGGTCGCGCCGGCGTCGCAAAGCCAGGATTTCAGCCCGCCACCCAACATGTTGGTGATTTCCGCGACCACATCATTGACTTCGGTGTGGCCGGTGATTTCTTCCGGAGCCAGACCCAGCATGGCCGCCGTCACTTGTAAGGCAAAAGACGCAGAAACGTGAAGATAAACCGAACCCGTCACCGTGTTTCCGGCAAGGCCCACCGAACCGCTGACCCGTTCGCCGGAGAATTGGCGCAAATCGAAATCTGGCGCCGGAATGGCCTTCAAGGACAGCATCGTGTCAAATACGTCTCCCAGATGCTTCGACACATATTCACGGATGTCGGAAGGCGAAAGGGTTTTGTTCATGCGGATGCAGGTGCGCGCGGGCTTGAATGTTTGGTTGCTTAGGCTGACACCGGGTTTGCCTGGCCAATATCGTTTGCCCTGCAACCGGCCTCCTCTGGTATCGGAGAGGCTGGGAAAAAATGTAGCTGAAACTTCAAGATCCGCTCGTTTGCCTGGGAGCCAAGGAGGCCTGGTTCCCAGGCTGGCCGGCCTCAAGAATCCTGCGCCAGCTCCTCGTTGCGGATGGCGTCCACGAACGGCGGCATGGGACAATTCAGCGAATCGGCGATGGCGCGGAGCAATTCGGCCTCGCGCCCGGTGACGTGGCCGTCGGCCGCAACGGTCTTGCCGCAGGCCAGCAGGAGGTTTCGCTGAACGTCGGTCGGACATTTGGCCAGCCGGGCCAGCGCGGCGTCAACTTTGTCCAGATCCCATTCGCTGCGCGGGATGAACTGGATTTGAGCCTCGGACGCGTCAAGAAACTCTTTTCCGTTGGCGAAGGCGATTCGTGCTTCCGGCTCATTTTCCTGGCCCATGTGCGCCAGGGCGGACAGGAGCAGCGTACATTCCGGCAGTACGTCCCGGATCCGCCCATACCGTGCCTGGTCCAGATCCGGGCCTTCGAAATAGCCCTGTAGCTGGCGGGCCACCATTTTCATCAAGGCATATTCGAAAAGCTCGATGGCCCCGTCACATTCAACAAGTTTTCGGACGGTTTCAGTAAAAGCGGTGTATTCATCCAGGCTGTGCTGGCGCAGAGCCGGCACGGCAAGTTCAGCCAGTGTGAGCTTGTATCTGACACCCAAGGCCTGGATTTGCGAAGCCAGCGCGGTTGCTTGCGTGAATAAAACGGGCTCGATATTGGTGCGCAAAATTTCCATTTGTCGGCCGCGCACCGACTCGTCCTCGCTCAGGAGCAGCGAATAAACGAGGCCGGCTGCACCCGCAGGTTTGCGCAGGGCCTGTTTCACTTCCGGCGGCAGGTTGAAGCGCATGGCTGCGACCGCCTTGATTTTTTCGGCGGTCAGGCGATCGATCTCGGTAACGACCGCAACCGGAAGGCTCGAGGCTTTCGCCGGGTTCCGGATCAGGCGGTCAATTCCCGTAGTGACGGCGTCAGGAGATTTCTGATTGACGGCAATGAACCTGGCCACGGACTGCTCATAAGCCTGGTCGCGTTCAAACTGGTTGGGCGGCAGCGTTTTGACCTTGGGAAACTGGCCGTCGAAAGTTGGATCGATCGCCAGCACTCGTTTTGCCAGTGGTGGATGCGTGGACTGAAAGTCGAATAAAGAGTCGAAAGTTGAATTGGCAAAATACAAATGACTGGCGGTTTCCGCGTGGGGCGTGTCGAGCCGTCCCTGCTTGTAAAGTCCGCCGATTTTCTTGAGCGCACCCGCGATACCAGCCGGGTTGCGGGTGAATTGCACCGCCGTCGCGTCCGCCAGGCATTCCCGTTTGCGGCAGATCACACTTTTGATCAACCGCACAAAGGGCGAGCTGATGCTGCCGACGATCAGAAACAGAACGCCGATGGGAGCGGTGGGCAGGAAAAAGGGGATGGTGTCGTCGTCAAAAATGGACTCGTCCGGATCCCGGGCCTGGGGGGTTCCGCGCACCAAAATCCGGCCGACCGGCGTGGGCCAGAAAAGCCCATGCATCAACCCCATCAGCCGCAGGTTGAGCCGCGTGTCGCCATTCAAAATGTGGCTGAATTCGTGGGCGATGACGCCCTGCAATTCATCACGGGTCAGCAGCTTCAGGCAGCCGTGGGTGATGCCAATGGCCACGTCGTCACGCGTGTGTCCGGCGGAAAAGGCGTTGATGCCGCGCTCGTTGTCGAGCGCGTAAATTTCCGGCACGGGAGTTCCTGAAGCGATGGCCATTTCCTCCACCACATTGCGCAATCGTTGTTCATCAGGGTCGGCGGTGTTGGGTTCAACGCATCGTCCGCCCAACAATTCGGCCACGGCGGAACCGCCGGCGGACAGCAGGCGGATTTTGTACAGGCTGCCCAGGGTAACCGAAGTCAATGAAATCAGCGTGACCCAGCAAAAAAGGTACGGATTCCAGATTGATTTCAGAAAATCCATCGGAAAGACCACCGCTTCCCCGCAAAGATCCAGCAACGTGATCAAAAATATAAACGGATTCCACCAGCTCCCGGAAAACAATGGATGCTGGAAAGCATGAATGATCACGGCCAGCGCCAGGTTGGTCAGGGTCACCACCACGAGCACCGCCAGCCCGAAAAGCCAGATTAACCGGCGGGTCTGCTTTCGGGCATGTGCTTCCTGGTCAAAAAAGTCCATGGACCATGGTTTGTTTGTAGCCCAAACAATAGTCGCAGGGAATGGTTTTGGCAGTTCTAAAACTTCGCGAATATTGTATTCGCCTCTTCGAGGGTTTCCTTCGAGCCGATGTCGAACCAGAGTCCGGGCACGCGCCAGGTGTAAACCGCCGTGCGCGGATAGAGCCATTGCACGAGGCGTCCGGGCTGGTCGGGATTGTTGCCCTCGGCAATGTATT
>CAZKTW010000172.1:0-8206 GCA_964555775.1 uncultured Bifidobacteriaceae bacterium
ATCCGCCGGGCGGCAGCGCGCCTCCAGGACGCAGCGAAACAAACCCCGGCATGTTCTGGTTTTCGGTGCCCAAACCGTAAACAACCCACGAACCGAGACACGGCTTGGCAATCCGCAACGACCCCGTGTTCATCATCACGGTCGCAATTTCATGCGCCGGGATGTCCGTCCACATCGAGCGAATGATGGCCATGTCATCCACGTGTTCGCCGATGCAGGGAAACACCTCGCTGACTTCAATGCCGGATTGTCCCTTCTTCTCAAACTTGAACGGCGAAGGCATGGCGACGCCGCCCAAGCCCGGAAGCGGCTGGCCGTCGTAGCGGACCAGCGACGGTTTGGGATCGAAGGTGTCAATGTGTGACGGTGCTCCTTGTGCGAAAATGTGAACCACCTGCTTGGCCCTGGCGGGCAACGGGGGTGCTTTGGGTGCCAGCGAAGCAATATCCTCGGCAGCCTGTGCGTCCGGGGGAAACAACAGCTCCGGCCCCAGCAAGCCGGCCAGGCCGATGGCGCCAAAACCCATGCCGAACCGGCGGAGAAATTGCCGGCGGGTTTGAAAATAATTCTCCGGCCGAAAATCGTGGTCCTGGCACGTCTCAAACATATCGATGTTCTTTGTTAATTGATGACATTAGCTGTTTAGACGAATGGCCATACGCGAAAGTAACAGGATTATTTGGCGGTGGTTCAATTTGCCTGGGCAGGGATACCGCGCTGCGGCGTCCCCGTCCGCGTGCAGCGGACGGAACAACCTTGGTTGCTTTCCCTTTTGCGCCGCTGCCCGCGGCGCGGTCATCGCACCGCGATGACCCCACCTCAAAATCAAACCAGCCTGCACCGGTTATTTTTGTTCCTCGATTTTTGCCACCTTTGCCTTGACGGCCTTGGGCTGCGTCAGCAGCGCCCGGAATTGCCAGTCTTGATGCGGTTCCAGAACGGCGATGTAATCGCCGGTCGTGCCAATTATATTGTCCTCTTTGTCGAGCAAATCCAAATCGATTCTGACACCGAACCGTTGGCGGTTGGAATTGTTCCTGACCGCTCCCACCGCATTGATCAAGGCGCTGCCTTCCGTTTTTCGCAGCAGGACCGTGCCGGTAACGAACAGGTCGTTGGTTTCCGGCGGCGGGGAAGGTTTGGTTGCGATTTCGGAATGCGTAACAACTGGAGGTGTGGCCATCGTTGCCACCGGCGGGTTGGCTCCCGTTCTTTTGAACCCAAAAAACACCGCGGTTGCCGCCGCCAAAATCAGGACAAGCACAACTGAACGCCAAAGGACGTGAAGTCTGCTCCTGGGTTGCGCCGGGGAATCCTCGTTGGGTGGGATCGTCCCGGGCAGATTGGGAATCAGGGTGGTCAGGATGCCGCAATGAGGACAAGCCACTGCCAGACCCGTACCGGTGGCGGGAAACTCAAGGTGTCCGCCACAGTTTTGGCATCGTCCTTTCGAATAGTTGGTGTCACTCATTGGGTTTGAGCCCGGCAAATTCCATTGTGGACGAGTCCAAACCTTGTTGCAAATGCAAGTGCTGCCGGAAAAAGAGATGGCTTCTGGAGAATTGCCTTGCCGGCACACTTGCGCCGGCGCAAATCCACGCTGCCTGGACGTTCGTGGGCAAATGGGACCCGGAAAACCCCGCCGGCCCATGATTCAAAGTGTCGGCGTTGCGGATGGGCCGGTGATGCTCGTTTTCAATGAAAGCGTCATGGTGAAGGGCATTGGGCCGGCAGCAAAAACTCACGGCGCTCGTTGCAGATTTTCCCAGCGCACGTTCCACTGGCCGTTGTCCGGGAACCCGGGTGCATTGCGTTTTGGTGCCCCGCCGGTCACGCTGGAGCCGGCAGGCGAAAGCGAATCCCAGCCCGCGGCCATCAGGGCGGTGGCATACAACAGGCCGCCGTTGGCGGGCAGGTAAATCGTCAGGCCGGGCCGTTGATAAACCTGGCCGTTGAGCGCCCAATGGTTTTTTGGTGTGTCGAGCAGCAGCGCGTCCACGGCGCGTTCCGGTTCACCCAGCCGGGCAGCCGTCATCGCCAGCATCGGGTAGTCCCAGCCCCAGGTGTCCGGCCAGTTCCAGTTCTTCCAAATCCATTCGAGCGTGTTCCGCATTGCGTTTGTGTCCACACCCGGCCCGGGCACAAAACTCAGCGCTCCCACCACGGCCGGGTGATCGGCGTTCCACTTTGGGTTGGTGTAGGAATCCGACGCGGATTCGGCAAAAAGATATTTGTCATCACTCACCGGCGGTCTGGCCAGATCCTTCAGGATGGCATCCCACTTCGCCACGCGCGGGAGACCGAGGCGCAGCCGCCATTCCTGGGCGGTTTCCAATCCCCAGCGCCAGTAGGTCAGTTCAAATGTTGGGTTGAATGTGTTGTTCTTTGGAAAAACTTCCTGCGCGCATTGCAGCACCGGCCCGAGCACGTACCTTTTTGTCTTTTCATCCCAGGTAGCATAACTCGCCATGAAGTCGGCCGTTTGAAAAACGAGGTCCCGGTATTTTTCCAGCGTGTCCCGGTCGTGGTGTCGGCGAAAACAGAGTTCGGCATAGAAAATCGGGTGCGGCTGCTGCCAGACCAGGAACGGGCCGACGGGTGACGGTGATTCCGCCCCGCCGGGGCTGGTCATCTTCGGCCAGCGCGCTCCAGCGTAGCCCTGCTTCTGCGCGGTGGCCTTGGAGCGCGGCAGAATGGTTTGATACCAGCCAAGACTTCTTTCCAGCAGCGGCAGCCGGTTCCACAACGCAAAGTGCGCCGCGTGCCACCAGTGCATTTCCAGATGAAACCTGCCTTCCCAGGTGTTGTACGTCAGTCCGGTTTCCGGTGGCGGATACCGGCCGGCGTCCTGGATGGCCGTGAGGTATTGCGACAGCACGATGCGGCGCTCGAGTTCAAACCAGCGCGGATCCCGGCTGCCGGACAAATCAATGGCGCCGCCTGTGGCCCAGAATTCGTTCCAGTTTTTTTGTGCCGCCTGTTTTGCCTGCCCGAATGACGGCAGACTTTTAGCCGTCAGATTCATCGGCGAAAAAGCGCAGACGAATTCAAGCGTATCGGATGGAGCGCCGGTCTCCGACCCGGCCCGGGGCGGTGGGTTGCCTGAATGCGCCGGGGCGGAGACCGGCGCTCCGGCCTTCGAATCCGCGGCGGCGTAGACTGCAAATTCATGCTTTGCCGCTTTGGTGAGCGTGGCTCCCGCTGTCCAGCGGGCGGCGACGAAATACACGTCATTGTCCAACTTGCGGGAGAACTCCGCCTGCTCCGGCCTGGGCTGGTTCAAAACCGTTTCATGCGCCTCCGGCCGGCTCCAATCCGCCGTCTTCGTGTCGCCCGTGCCGTAGGGAAAATGAATCTGAATCGCCAGGCGGCCCGATTTCACCAGCGGCGATTCGACGCGCACGGCAATTCCATCAAGATTGGGATTGCAAACGGTTTCCACCCTGACCGGCTGGCCGTCGAACTTGAAGGAACTCACGATTTCGCCGTTCCATAAATCCAGCGTCTGTTCGATGTCCGTCAACTCGTTCGTTTGCGCCGGCGAACCGTTGGTGTGGGTGAGGATGAACCCGATCTGGCCGAGATCCAGCCGGTGCGGATTGGTGCGCAGCCATTTGATTTCCGGCGTCTGCTGGTTGTGCGGCACATCGGCGTACGGCACGGGCCGGCCGTCTAAGTCGGGGAATTCCGTGAACGCAAAGCGGTCAATGCTCCAGTTATTCGGGTTGGGAAACGTGTGCCAGCCCCAGTCCGACAGCGTGCCGAGCGGTGTGGTGTGTTCGAACGCTTCGGGAAAGGTCTGCAGCCCGGTGGCGTCCACGGTGAAGGCGAACCCGCCATTGCCGACGGTCAGCGGATTGGCCCCATCAAACTGATGCAGCACGACATTGTGCCGCGTCACCAGTGCTTGCCGGTCAATCGGCGCGGCCAGGGCGGCAACCGCACCGAGCAGGACAATACTATGAAAATGGAGCCAAAACGCGGTTTTCGATTGCATGGTTCAAATTTATTGTTACCTAATCAGGAGCAAACAACACATTCAAAATTCCATGGCTAATTTATTTCTCGGACTTGATTCCAGCACCCAAAGCTTGAGCGCAGTTGTCGTTGACCTCGCCACCCGCAAGGTGGTTTATGAAAAATCGCTGAACTTCGACCAGGCGCTGCCGCATTACGGCACGCAGAACGGCGTCCTGCTCCATCCCGATTCGCTGGTCAAACACAGCTCGCCGTTGATGTGGGCGGAGGCGCTCGATGTGATCTTTGCCCAAATGAAGAAGGACGGCGTGGCCCTTGGCAAAATCCTGGCCATCAGCGGCAGCGGCCAGCAACACGGGTCGGTTTGTCTCAATGAGCGTGCCGCCGATGCGCTGGCGAACCTGAATCCCAAAAAATCACTCGTCGAAAATCTGCGGGGTGTTTTCTCGCGCAAAACATCGCCGATCTGGATGGATTCCTCGACCGCCGCCGAATGCGCCGAAATCCGGAAAAAACTCGGCGGCATCAAGGCCACCGCCGCCACCACCGGCTCGGACGCGTTCGAGCGTTTCACCGGCCCGCAAATCCGCAAGTTTTACAAGACCGAACCCAAGGCTTACGGCCAGACCGCGAGCATCGCGCTGGTCAGCTCGTTCATGGCGTCGTTGCTCGCCGGCAAAATTGCACCGATGGATTACGGCGACGGCGCGGGCATGAACCTGATGGATATCCGCAGAAAATCCTGGCACCCGGGTGCGCTCAAGGCCACTGCACCGGATTTGAAGAAAAAACTGCCCGTACTTGCCGCGTCCGGAAAAGTCGTCGGCAAGGTCAGCGCTTATTTTGTCCGGAAATTTGGCCTTAATCCCGAAGCGCTGGCCACGGTCTGGACCGGCGACAATCCGGCGAGTGTCATCGGCCTTGGCCTCATACAGCCCGGCCAGGTCGCCATCAGCCTGGGCACCAGCGACACGTATTTTGGATCGATGAAGAAATGCCAGACCGATGCGCACGGCGAAGGCCACGTGTTCGGTTCGCCCGCCGGCGGTTACATGACGTTGATTTGCTTCAAGAACGGCTCGCTGGCCCGGGAAAGAATCCGCGAACATTACGGCCTCAAGGACTGGGCCGCGTTCGGCAAACTGCTCGCGCAGACCAAACCTGGCAACGGCGGCGGAATCCTGTTGCCGTGGTTCGATGCGGAAATCGTCCCACGCGTCAACCGGCCCGGAGTCCACCGCTTTTATCTGGATGAAAAGGACGCCGCGGCCAACGGCCGCGCCATTATCGAGGCGCAGATGATGTCGATGCGGCTGCACTCGAAATGGATGCAGGTCGCGCCGGAAAAAATCCTCGCGACCGGCGGCGCGTCGAACAACCCGCAGCTCCTGCAGGTGATGGCCGATGTGATGAACTGCCGCGTCGAGCGCATCGAGGTTTCCAAGAGTGCGGCACTGGGAGCTGCATTGCAGGCGGCACACGGCTGGCTCGTCCAGGCCGGGAAGAAACCGAAGTGGGAAAAAATCGTGGCTGGTTTCACCAAACCGATTCCGAACAGCGAAATCCGCCCGAACCCGAAGGCGGCAAAAGTTTACGACAAGCTCATTGGGAGGTTCGCTGCTTGCGAGCGCAAAGCGTTGAAGCAAATTGGTTGATCCGGCGGGGGGGGCCGGCCGGCTGGCTTTTACCATCAGGCTCTCGGGTCAATTTGGTTTGTTCGCGGGCCGCCCGTCCCACTGGAACGCTTTGCCCTTCTTGATTTTCACGCTGCAGGTCACGTTGCCATAGCGCAGGTGGCAGGGATTGTTGCCGAGCAGCGAATGCACGGTTGCGGAGACCAGTTTTCCATCCTTCCAGACGATGTCCACCTCGAAGCCGCCGCGGGCACGCAGGCCCTTCACGCTCCCGTCGAGCCACGCTTTCGGCAGGGCGGGCAGCAGGTTGATCTCGTCTTCGTGGGATTGCAGCAGCATTTCGCACATGCCGGCGGTGATGCCGAAATCGCCATCCATCTGCATGGGGGGATGCAGGCCAAAGAGATTGGGGCAGGTGTTGCGCGTGGCGAACAACTGCTGGAGCATCTGGTGCGCGCTTTCGCCATCGTGCAAGCGCGCATACAGGGCGGTGCGCCAGGCGAACGACCACTCGCGCACGTCGCTGTCCGGCGCAATGCCGCGCGCGTTGAGGGAAACCTTCGCCGCCGCCGCCAGTGGGGGCGTTTTGACGATGCTGATCTGCGCACCGGGATACACCCCGAACAGATGCGACGTATGGCGGTGATGGTCATTGGTGGTGTCGAGCTCCGGATATTTCGGGTCGTGCAACTCGGTCATCCATTCGAGCAACTGGCCCCACCGGCCGATGCCCGGGGTGACCAGCCTGTCCCGCAGCGCCGCGATTTTATCACGAAACGCCTTGTCCTCGTCGAGCGTGTCCGCCGCCGCCACCGTGTTGTTCAAGAGGTCCCAGACGATTTCCTGGTTGTAACTCACGCCGTCCAGGGTCGGGCCGTGTTCGGGTGACCAGCCGTTGGGCACCACCAGCCGGCCATCGGGCAATACCTTCAGGTGGTCCATCCAGAATTCACTGGTTTCCTTCATCAGCGGCCAGGCCATCTGCTTGAGATATTTTTTATCGCCGGTGAAGGCGTAATGTTCCCAGAAACCGTGGCAGTACCAGGCGTTGGCCGTTTTGTCCCATTTCCAGCTCATGCCGCCATAGATATTGTGCGAGGTGCGGATGGCCCAGCCGCGGGTGGTCATGGCGCCGTCGGGCGTTTTGAGTTCGGGCGAGGCGGCGGTGGCCTTGCGCCAGGCCGGGAGCTGGCTCAGCACCAGGTTGAAAAAGGGTTGATGGCAGGCGGGCAGGTTGGCGACCTCGGCGGGCCAGTAATTCATCTCCACATTGATGTTCGCGTGGTAATCGGAATGCCATGGCGGACTGTTGTTGTCGTTCCAGAGGCCCTGCAGGTTGGCCGGGAGGCCGCCGGGACGCGAACACGAGATGAGCAGGTAACGGCCGTACTGGAACAGCAGTTCTTCGAAGCCGGGGTCGGTGATGCCGACGGCCAGGGTCTTGCGCACGTCGGTGGGCATCTGCAGTTGTTCGGCGGAGGATTTGCCCAGTTCAAGGGCAACGCGGTCGAATAATGAATGAAAATCCTTTTCGTGGTTGGCTTTGAGGTCATCGTACTTTTTGGCGGCGGGCTTTTCGACCTGTTTGGTCACGCGCGCATGCGGGTTTTCGCCACGATATTTCCGGCTGTAATCCATGGTGTAGTCCGTGCCCGCGGCAATGATGAGTGTCAGGCTGTTGCAATTCTTGAATTCGAGCGTTGCCCGGTTGGTTTGCAGCGAACCGCCGTCCGGGACCGCAATCAATTGCGCCTCATATTTCAGGCCGTTGTTGAGCGCGCCCGCAAAAGCCAGGTGGTCTTTCCCGCAAACGGTTGGCGCACCATGGGCGTCGCTCAATTCGAGGCTGCCCGTGTAACTGCCGGGCCGGTCGGCGGTAAGCCGCACAACGAGAACGCCGTCGGGACTGCTGCAAAAATATTCGCGCTGGTAATTGACTCCGCCCGACTGGTAACTCACGTGCGCCAGCGCATTGCCGATGTCGAGGTCCCGCCGGTAATTGACGAGGTTTTCATGTCCCGGCAGATTGAGATACAGGTTGCCGAGGCACTGGTAGGCGCCCATGGCGTTGTCGCTGCCCGAGGGATTTTCGCCTCCGGTCCACAGGCTGTCCTCGTTGAGCACGATCCGTTCGCGGGCAGCTCCCCCGGCAATCAGTCCGCCGAGGCGTCCGTTGCCAATGGGCAACGCTTCATTGATGAAAGGCGGGGCGGTTCCACGGATGGTGTTACCCACCGGCTGCTGATACCACAGCACCAGATCGCCGGCCGGCCATGCCGCGCCGGCGCCCAGACTGACCAGCCCCAAGACGGTGGTGGTGAATTTCTTGAATCTCTGGTTCATGCAAACACGTTCTCAGCTTTGCCGTCGGGGGATCGGATTTTTTTCAAAATCGCGAGGTTATGGCGCCGCGGCAATCGTCAGCGGCGCGCGCAGGCGGATGTCATCGGATGCCGCGCCGACGAGCAGTTCGTAGTTGCCGGGCTCGACGGTGTATTGTTTTTTGGCCGGATCCCAACTGCGAAATTCTTTCGCCGGGATGTTCATGGTGATTTTGCCCCCCTGGTTGGCCTGCAAATGAATCCGCATGAATC
>CAZKTW010000173.1:0-4328 GCA_964555775.1 uncultured Bifidobacteriaceae bacterium
TTGCGGAGGCAGTGAGGGGTTGTTGAGGGTTGAGAGTTTTTGGTTGAGAGCCGCGTAAAAAGCTTCGCTTCACGCGGTGGAAACTCGCGTAAGCAGTCTGCCGGCTTTGACACGAATTTCACGAATTGACACGAATGATTGCCAAGAGAACCAAAACAATTTAACCGCAGAGAACGCAGAGAGCACAGAGATAAAAGGCTTTTTCCAATTGTCGCCAGCCTTTGCGGACTTGGCGACCCTGGCGTGGAGCTCAACCTCGGAATTCAGCTTCACAGTTCATCATGGGTCAACCGGCGCATCATGCATTTTACCGAGTGCGTCGGCCGCGTGGCGCAACTTTACGCGGCCTTGCGCGCCCGCAAGTGGAGTTCGTAACTCGTGCTGCGCCCCCCGGCTTCATGCCTGGCTAAAATCTGACGATCCAACAGATCACTAATATCTCTCAGCGCGGTATCCTGTGAGCATTTCGTCAGCGTTGCCCATTTGGAGGAGGTCAGTTTTCCTTCAAACCCGTCCAGCAGGCGATTGATCATGGTTCGCTGGCGCTCATTGAACGAATCGCTGCCATGAACTTTCCAGAAGTGCGCTTTAACCAGCACGGCTGCCAGCGTTTCTTCCGACGCGCTGATGGCGTGTTTGAAGCAGTTCAGAAACCACTCAATCCAGGGCGTGATGTCGAGCGATCCTTTCTGACAGTTTTCCAGCACCTCGTAATAGGCTTTCCGCTCACGCTGAATTTGAGCGGACATGCTGTAAAACCGCTGCGCGCTTTTCTCGGATCGCGCCAACACCATATCCGTAATCGCCCGCGCAATTCTCCCGTTGCCGTCGTCGAACGGGTGAATGGTCACAAATCGGAAATGCGCGAGTGCGGATTTGATCACCAGATCGGTTTCCGATGGGGCATTAAACCATTTGAGAAACTGAGCCATTTCTTTCTTTAATCGGTCATATGCCGGCGCTTCATAATGTACCCATTCCCGCCCGATGGGTCCCGATACGACCTGCATCGGGCCGCTGGCTTCTGTGCGCCAACCCCCAACCGTGATGCGCTGCATGCCGCTCCTGCCGGAGGGAAACAATGCGGCGAGCCAGGCAAATAATCGCTCTTGGGTTAGAGGCGCGTCATGCTTGCGCGTGGCATCCAGCATGACCTCGACAATGCCTTCCACGTTGCGGTCAATCTTAAGCGTGGCACCCATATCCAGACCCAACCGTCTGGCGATGGAAGATCGCACCTGTTTTGTGTCCAGTTTCTCGCCTTCAATCTCGCTGGTTTTAGTGACATCCTGGGTCAGCGTTTGCAGCGTGGCTTCCTCACGCAAGCCAAAACCCAACCCTTCCATGCGCCCCAAAAAGCGGCCTTGCCAGTGGCGCACCTCGGCCAGCAGGTTCGCCAGCTTTGCTTGATTCCAACTCAATTCCGGCCAGGCATCGCGTTCGTGGATATACATATATATAATCTCCGCATTTGATAAGGGGATTATAGCCGCCATTCGCCGCACCAGCAAGATTATTCTACGCACTATATGCGGTGATAAAGGCTGCTATTCACCGCATGGGTTGCGCTCCGTCGATTCCTTTAAATTGGGTAAAGGTTAATCGCTTGGACACGAATTTCACGCTTTGACACGAATGATTGCCAAGAGAACCAAAACAATTTAACCGCAGAGAACGCAGAGAGCACAGAGATAAAAGGCTTTTTCCAATTGTCGCCAGCCTTTGCGGACTTGGCGACCCTGGCGTGGAGCTCAACCTCGGAATTCAGCTTCACACTTCAGCATGGGGCAGCCGGCGTAAATTGAGACACGCTGGCCAGGGAGGACCGCTTGACGTTATTAACGCCAGGCTTAAAGTTATCATTGAATAAACATGAAAAGCAAATTGCTGGCGAACATCACTCCGGGGGAGATTTTGGATCAGGACTTTCTCAAACCGATGGGCTTGAGCCAATACCGGCTGGCGATGGATCTCGGGGTGCCGCCGCGCCGCATTAATGAAATCGTCAAGGGCGAACGGGCCATCACGGCGGACACGGCCTTGCGATTGGGCCGCTATTTCAAGATGTCCGGGCAATTCTGGCTGAACCTGCAAACGCATTACGATCTGGAGGTGGTTGAGGAACGCCTTGGCAAGCGGTTGGACCGTGAGGTCAAGGTGCTGGCGGATGCGTGAAGTGCTCAAAGGGCGGGATGAAATGGAAGTCCGTGTAAAAAGCTTCGCTTCACACGGTGGAAAGCTCGCGTAAAAAAGTCTGAAGAATTTGACACGAATTTCACGAATTGACACGAATGATTGCCAAGAGAACCAAAACAATTTAACCGCAGAGAACGCAGAGAGCACAGAGATAAAAGGCTTTTTCCAATTATCGCCAGCCTTTGCGGACTTGGCGACCCTGGCGTGGAACTCAACCCCGGAATTCAGATTCTCAGTTCAGCATAGGGCAACCGGCGTATCATACAATTTACTCAGTATCCTGAGTTAATTTACTCAATACAAACGTGCGGCCAAATCCTTCATTGATTCCACGCGGTGCGGGGTGCATCTGCATACTGTCCTTGGTAGGGATGGCGCGCTGCGCCATCCGCGCCGCGTCCAACGGCGCAATTCCCCGTTCGTTCATTGGCGTTCGTTCCGCCCGCGGCCGCGCGGGCGGGGACATCGCAGCGCGATGTCCCTACCACAGACAAGGTCAGATGGCTGCAAAAGAACGCAGAGATGGGAAATCTTTTCTTTGTGGCCTGCAAATGTAGCGTCAGCCATCTTGGCTGACGTAGAGCCGGGCTTCCAGCCGGCGGAAAAAACCGTCCGCAATCATTGACGCCTTTGAAATCCCGGGCAACGGCGTCATGGCGGCGATTTTTCCGGGCGACAGGATGCCGCCCTCTACGGCAGGCCGGGAGGCCCGCCGCTACATTTTCAGCCAAGCTCTTAGTCCAGGAAGATCAAGTTGCGGTTACGCTATGCTGTTTTTCTTGCGCCTTTTTGCGGCCATTCTTCGTCCGTGTGCATCTATACTACAATTATGCAAATCTTTGTTTTCTTGGCAAAGAATTGGCCGCGAGAGAACGCAAGGAACACAAAGAAAAGAAGTGCGGGTCTCTGCGTTCCTTGCGTTCTTTTGCGGCTCGTACCTGTGGTTGCGGCGCAAGCCGCGTTAGGTCCATCCGTGGTTAACCTGAATTTCGAAGTTGAACGCACGCCAAGCTCGCCAATTCCACAAAGGCTTTTATGCGTTTTTGCGGCGACTCAATGTGGTCCTGCAAAATGCACTTTTTCAACCATCCGTTGCACCATTTCAACGGTCACGGCTTCGAGGCAGACGTAAGAAGGCATAACGCAACGGTCAAAGCAGGGCCGGTGGGGACAAACATCCTTCTCCACCACCAGGTCCAGGTTGTGATAAGGCGCAAACCACCGCGGAAGATTCGCGCTGAAAATGCTCACCACCTGTTTGCCGAGCGCGGCCGCGACATGCGATACCCCGGTGTCATTGCAGACCACACAATCAACGGTGTTTACCAGGCTCATAAATTCCGTCAGGCTGCCCGGGCGATAAGTCATGGTTCCCGGCATCCAGTCGCGAGGAAGCGGCGATTCGATCGGGTCGATGACGATTAGTGGAATCCGGTTGGGGAGAAAGGTCTGTTCGATCAAAGCGCGAAACTTTTCAATCGGCCAGCGGCGTCCGGGCGCCCGCGCGCCGGGATGCAACAGCCAGATTTTTTGCGATTGCGATCGGGCTGCCTGCAGCCATTCGGAAACCTCCGGCAGCAGGAAGGTTTTCGGCGCCGAAAACCAGGGAAGCACAGTGCTCCAAGTCAAATTCAATGCTTCAGCCACCTGCCGCCAATCTTCCATGTGATGCTGGAAATAATCGCCCCGATGGAGCTTTTGGGTGAGCAATTCCCCACCCAGGCACAGGCCACCCACGAAGTTCATGCCTTTCCCAATGAGAATTTTCCGGCGTCGCCACGGCAGTTCGCTTGCATAGAAATTTCCGTTGTCCATCGGGAAGCCAATCCGCGCTTCCGCCCCGGTCATGGCCATCAAGACATGGACCCGTGTGTCGGCCCAGCCACAGATGGCGGTTTGCGCCCGGACTTTTTGCAGACGCTCGAGCACGGACCGCATCCCGGCGTTCTTGCGGGTTACGGTGCCATATTGTGAGGCCTCATCGATCCAGGGCGGACGCCAGGCGATGACCTGTTCTGTTGGCAGCAGGAGCCGGAACACGTCGCTGACCGCCGGTTGACAGCAGACAAAGACGTTGTATTTCTCCAGCGCGGCCCGGACAAACGGCAGGCTCATGATGGCGTCCCCCATCA
>CAZKTW010000173.1:4428-8141 GCA_964555775.1 uncultured Bifidobacteriaceae bacterium
GCCCGGGCTTTTTCGGGCATGGCACCCACGGCGTAATCCACGATTTTGTAGAACCCTTTTTTCCAGACTTCCTCCCGCGTGTTGGCGGCAAGCCAGGCGCGGCCATTGGCACCCATTTGCCGTCGCGTTTCGGGATGGGCGTCCAGTTCCAAAACTTGTCGGGCCAGTTGTTCGGCATCGCCGGGCGTGTGATGAAACCCGGTCCGGCCATGCTGCACGAGTTCGGTCAAACCGCCCGAGGTGGCGGCCAGCACCGGTTTGCCAAAATCATAAGCCTCATAACAGACATACGGCAACGGATCCCACCAGATGGATGGCACAATGGAACCGCGCGAATGCCGGATCAATTCATCTTTTGCCTGTCCGCTGACGTGTCCGCGATATTCAATCAGCGGATTTTCCGCCGCCGCCGCCTTCACCCAGTCGGTGAGCGGGCCATCGCCGCCGATGATGAGGCGCGGCGGTTTGTCCGGTTGCAGCCGGCGTAGCAAATTCCAGGCGTTCACCACGACCTTCGCGCCCTTTTCCTCCATGAGGCGGCCCAGAAAAAGATAGTAATCGCCCTCGGGGGAATCCGGTTCCGTGCAATGCGTGGACCAGGGGTTGTAAAGCTGGAAAATGGATTCCGGCGCGACCCCGGCGGCGATGAATTTTTCACGCATGAATTTGGACACCGCCACCCAGGCCTTGATGGCGCGGAATTGTCGCGTGAGGTGGAGCGTGGCCAGAAACGACGCCAGAAAGGCCGTCTTGAGCCGCGAGTCCTGCCAGGCGCCATAGGCGATTTCGCGGGCGTAATTTGCCGGCCAATGCGCCGGATCCAGCCGCCGTCCGGCCCAAAGATAACTGCTCACCGAAAATGGCCGGAAATTGTGGATGTATTGAAGAATGGGAACCTGCTGCCGCTTTGCCTCGTGGAAAACGCCGCCGGAAACCACCGGAATATAATTGTGCAAAATCCACGCTTGGGCTCCGGTTTTTTCCTGCGCCACCCGCAGGCGTCGAACCGAGCGGGGATTGTAAAACGTGAGGGCGGCCTGTTTCCAGTGGGGCGGCGCCTGCGGACCGGTCCATTCCGCGCTTTGGAAAATAGCCTCGGCGAAGCCGGGATCCTTGGAAAGAATCCGGGCGATTTCCTCCGTGGCCAGCCCTTCACCGCCACCGCCCAGGGGGCGATTAAAAATTTGGAGGAGCCGGTATGACGGGTCTGGCATGGCCAATGATGTGAAAAACCGCCGTGAAACTAGCCCATTGCCGCCAGCCGCGCAAAATGAATTTTCCCGGGACATTCTGTTCCAGAGGAACAATCGACCATAGCCCGGCGTTTCAACGCCGGGTAAATTAGGAATTGCACAAGTTCCGCAGGAACGGCTGAATGGATTCCGTGTCCTACATCAGTTCGTATTTCCATTGTGTCTTGAGCACCAAGGAACGACAACGATTGATCACACCGGCATTGCGTGACCGACTTTGGCCTTTTCTGGGCGGCATCGCCCGGCAGAACCAAATGAAGGCTATCGAAATCGACGGTGTGGAAGACCACGTCCACATTTTGCTTTCGCTGCCGTCCACAATGGCGATCTCCAAGGCATTGCAATTGATGAAGGGCGGCTCGTCAAAATGGATTCATGAAACTTTTCCAGAACACCGCACGTTTGCCTGGCAGGAGGAATACGGCGCGTTCAGCGTAAGTGTGTCGCAATTGGACAAAATTATCGAGTACATCAAAGGACAGGAAGCCCATCACCGCAAAATGACGTTTCAGCAGGAATTTCTGGCGTTATTAAAAAAACACCGCATCGAATATGACGAGCGGTACTTATGGAAATGAATTTCAGCCGTCCCGGCGGGACTGGTTGTGATACTGTCAAACCCCCGGCGTTAAAACGCCGGGCTATTTTCAAAATGTCCCCTTCGGGACACAATCTTCCAAAAATAGAGATGCGCCTCCCTTCCTGCCAGATTTGGAAAAAAGAACACTCGACTTGGGCAATGAGCTTCTTAGATTAAGCCGATGCGAATCGGTTTCCTGGGCATGCGCGGCATCCCGGCGTGCTATTCAGGTTTTGAAACTTTTGTCGAGCAACTCTCCGTCCGGCTGGTGCAACGCGGGCACAGCGTCACCGTTTATAATCGCATTCCGTTCAACCGGCATCCGGATAAAACCTTCAAAGGTGTGCGTATCGTCCGGTTGCCGACCCTTCCCACCAAGGGCACCGACACCATTGTGCACACGGCGCTCAGTGTCGTGCATGCGTTGGGCCAGGATTACGACATCGCCTATTTCTGTGGCGTGGGTAACAGCCTGTTTTCGTTTGTTCCCAAATTGCGGAGGATGAAAACCATTGTAAATGTCGATGGCGCGGATTTTGCCCGCGCCAAGTGGAGCGGCTTTGGGCGGTGGTGGCTGCATCGCAGCGAGTTCTGGGCATCGCGCCTGGCGGATGCGGTGGTCGCTGACAACGGCACCATTAAACAACGTTACCGGGAACTTTACGGCACTGACACGGAATTGATTCCTTACGGCGCGAACGTGGTGACGCAGGATCCGGGGAGCGACGCGCTCAAGAAATTTGACCTCACGCCGAAAAATTATTTCCTCTATGTTTCGCGCCTGACGCCGGAGAACGCGGCGGACCTGGCGATGACCGCTCATCAGGCCAGCGGCGCCAGCCTGCCGCTGGTGGTCATCGGCGATGCCCCCTACCAGCACGAATACATTGCGAAACTGAAGTCCATCACGGCCAAATCCAGAAACATCGTGATGACCGGCTATTTATTCGGCGAGGCGTACCAGCAACTGAGCTTTCATGCGCGGGCTTTCATCTTGCCCACGGCCATTGACGCGACGCGCCCGGTGCTCCTGGACCAGATGGGGTTTGGCAATTGCGTGATTGTGCGCGACACGCCGGGAAATCTGGAAGTGGTCGGCGACACGGCCATCACCTTCAGCCATGCCGATCCTGAGAAGAGCCTGGCGACGGCCATGCAGAAGGTGGCCGCGGACGCGGCGCTCGCGGCGCGACTGGGAGAACTGGCGCAACAACGGGTCCGGGCCCATTACGATTGGGAGGTGATTTGCAGCCGCTACGAGGCGTTGTTCCAGCGGTTGGTAGAGTAAAAGGCTAAAGGCCGGAAGGTAATTAAACCAGGGATGGACACGAATGAACCTGACGAAGCTTGCGCCGCAACCACAGATGAAAGCCGCAAAAGAACGCAAGGAACGCAGAGACACAACTTCTTTTCTTTGTTTTCTCTCGCGGCCAATTCTTTGCCAGGAAAACAAAGATTTGCACAATTGTAGTGCGAATACGCAAGCTGTTCTTGAACGGGTTTCGGCGAGTCAAGGGGTTGAGAGTTCCAAATGAATGAGACTCGTCGCCTATCCCCCAGTAGGAATCGAGGTCACGAGATTCGGGTTGGATTTATTTTAATTTGGTCAACGCCTCGTTACCCCGGCCCCTACAAGGAAAGAGCTTTTCAGCGGGCGGTCAAGTTTCAGCGGCGAGTTTGGGTTGATGTTGAAATTTTTTCACGCGCCGCTGCCGCCAGCGGTCAATCGGATAATCAATCAGCCACAGCAGCGACGCGGCCAGTGCAATGGCTCCGAGCAACAATAGCCAGCCCGGCGGGCTGGTCACGCCTTTTTTGCTGACTCCCATCAGGCCCAGCAAACCCCACTTCACAAGGATGTGGCAGATATAGACCGGATA
>CAZKTW010000174.1:0-8134 GCA_964555775.1 uncultured Bifidobacteriaceae bacterium
GAATACCGCCGGGCCAACCAGGTTTATGATGACGTGCTCAGCAACGTGGTGGACATGGGGTTGGTCGCGTATCCGGCCAAGGACTCCAAACTGGAAATTATTGCGTTGCATAAGGACCCCCTGGTGTTGATCTGCCATCCGCAGCATCCCTTTGCCCGGCAGAAGTCCATCCGCCTCAAGGCGCTCAACGGGCAGAAATTCATCGGGTTCGAGCCGGACATTCCCACGCGCAAGGCGTTGGACCGGATTTTGAAGGAGCACGGGGTGGATCCGAAACACGCCATGGAGTTCGACAACATCGAAACGGTCAAGCGCGCGGTGGAGATTGACGCGGGCATTTCGATTGTGCCGCGCGGAACGATCACGCAGGAGATCAGCAAGCAAACCCTCACCGCGCTGTCGATCGAGGACGGCGACTTTTTCCGTCCCATTGCCGCGATTTACAAGAAGAACAAGGTGCTCTCGCCGGCGATGAAACAGTTCCTGACGCTGCTGAAGGAAGCGCAGCCGTAAGCCGCTATTTCAAATTGGCCGGGTTCAGCGGTTTCAAATCCTGTGGCACGAACAGTCCGTTTTTACGGATCAATTCGCCGTCGAACCACACTTCGCCGCCGCCCCATTCGGGACGCTGGATCAATACCATGTCCCAGTGCACCGCCGAGCGGTTGCCGTTGTCACATTCCGCGTAGGCCTGGCCGGGCGTGAAGTGCAGCGAACCGGCGATTTTCTCGTCAAACAGGATGTCGCACATCGGACTCAAAATATGGGGATTGAAGCCGAGTGAAAATTCGCCCACATACCGCGCCCCGGGGTCCGTGTTCAGAATTTCGTTCAATCGCTTCGGGTTGTTCGCCGCGGCGCCGATGATTTTGCCGTCCGTGAATTCAAGCCGGACGTTTTCAAATTTTGTGCCGGCATAAATCGTCGGGGTATTGAACTGGATGACGCCGTTCACCGAATTTTTCACCGGGCAGGAGAAGACCTCGCCATCGGGGATGTTGCGGTCGCCCCTGCACATTTTTGCGCCGATGCCCTTGAGGCTGAAGGTCAGGTCGGTGCCGGGGCTGGTGAGGCGGACCTGGCCGGCTTTCTTCATGCGGCGTTCGAGGGGGACCATCGCCCGGGCCATTTTGCGGTAATCCATCGTGCAAACGTCGAAGTACAGGTTTTCAAAGGCCTCGGTGCTCAAACCCGCCGCCTGGGCCATGCTGGGCGTTGGCCAGCGCAACACGCACCAACGCGTTTTGTTGACACGATAATTGAGCACCGGCCGCAGCACGCGCGAGTAGAGGGCCATGCGCTCACCGGGCACGTCGGAGTTTTCGTTCATGTTGTCGCTGCCACGAATGGCGATGTAAACCTGCATTTTCCTCATGCGGAACAATTCGACATCGCGCGCCAGCCGGGCTTGCGGATCGTTCATTTCGCGCAACAGCTCGCGGGTGACACGGGTGCGGCGGACTTCGACGGACGGGATGCCGCCGGCGGCGCGAACCGCCCGGACCAGTTCGACCGAGAATTCATCGGGCACGTCAATCAGGTCGAGCAATGCGCGGTCGCCCCGGTTGATCCGGGTGGAGTATTCCACAAGCAGTTTGGCCAGTTTTTTGTAACGTGGGTCGGTCATATGGCTTCAAAGCTAGTCGTACGGATGATTTTGTCCAGTGGAGTCATTGTGACTTGTTCCCGGACACAACCATGATAATATCCGCGCATGAAATCTTGTTTCATCGTGCTAACGGCGCTGGTGTTGTCGGCAACCGGGTTGCGCGCCCAGACCACGGCCTTTACCTATCAAGGCCGGTTAAACAACAATAACGCAACCGTCACCGGGGCTTACGACTTCCGGTTTCAAATTTACAACGCGGCCAATTCCGTGGTTGGCGGGCCGATCACCAA
The DNA here is from genome assembly GCA_964555775.1 of uncultured Bifidobacteriaceae bacterium. GTDB lineage: Bacteria > Verrucomicrobiota > Verrucomicrobiia > Limisphaerales > UBA11358 > UBA11358. The sequence goes on from CAZKTW010000174.1 coordinate 1,900, forward strand.
CGCGCCGGTCGGCGTCACCAACGGGTTGTTCACGGTCACCCTTGATTTTGGCGCAAATGTTTTTGATGGCAGCACGCGTTCGCTGGAAATCGGTGTGCGCACCAACGGGGATACCAGTGCCTATGCCGTGCTGTCGCCGCGCCAGGTCCTGACCTCCGTTCCGTATGCGATCCAGTCGCTCAGCGCTTCCAATGCGGCAACATTGACGGCCCCGTTGCAGGCGACGAATATTGCCGGAACCATTCCCAATTCCTTGCTGTCCCCCAACGTGGCGATCCTCACCAATAATGTGATTTTTTCCGGCAGTGTGACCGCCACGAGTTTTTCCGGTAATGGTTCCGGCCTGACCAGTCTGCCGGCCACCAGCCTTACCGGCACCATACCCGACGCGCGGTTGTCAACGAACGTGGCGTTGCAAAGCAATCCCAACTTGATTTTCGCCGGCACCGTTTCCGCCACCAACTTCACCGGGGCTGGCCACGGATTGACCAATGTGCCGGGCGCATTCTTCTGGGTGACGGTGGCGGGAACCAGTTCTCAAATCTTCCCCAACGTTGGTTATATCGCGACCAACAACACCGCGGTGGTGACATTGACGCTGCCTTTATCACCCAGTGTCGGCGATGTGTACAAGGTTGCCGGCGTGGGTGCGGGAGGCTGGATTGTTGCGCAAAATGCCAATCAACTGGTCGCTGCGGGCAATCTGTCCGACACGGTGGGCCAAAACTGGAAAGCTGTCGCTTCCGCTCTCAATTGGTCGGCCATTGCCTCCTCCGCCGACGGGACCAAACTGGTGGCGACCGTCAACAGCGGGTTTATCTGGACTTCAGCCAATGCCGGTGCGACCTGGACACAGCAGAGCGGCAGCGGCAGCCGTTTTTGGTCCTCCGTCGCCTCGTCTTCTGATGGAACCAAGCTGGTGGCAACCGTCGGTTATACCATTTATAATACCAGTCCGCTCGGAGCCATCTACACTTCAGTTGATTCCGGGGCAACTTGGGCGGCGCACACTGCTGCACCCCTTTCTGCAACCCTTAACTGGTCTTGCGTCGCGTCTTCTGCCGACGGGACCAAGCTCGTGGCGGCGGTTCGCGGTGGACAGGTTTACACCTCCGCCAACTCAGGGGCCAGCTGGGTCGCGGGACCGGTGGGGTTAAATGGTTTGCTTTGGACTTCCGTCGCGTCTTCTGCCGACGGGACCAAACTGGTGGCAGTGGAGAACAACGGCTCCATTTACACCTCCATCAACTCCGGGGGTTTATGGACATTGCGTGGTAGCGGTGGCCCAAATTGGATCGCCGTGGCGTCTTCGGCAGATGGTAGCCGGCTGCTCGCGACAGCCAGCGGCGGCCAAATTTATATTTCCACGGATTCCGGCGCCACTTGGATTGCACAGACTTCGCCGGTCGTCGGCACCTCGACGTCCGTCGCTTCCTCGGCCGACGGTTCGCGGCTTGCGGTCACCACGGGCGGACCCTCGGTGGGAGCGGCAGGCAACATTGTTATCTCGCCTGATTCCGGTGCGACTTGGAGACAGCCGGCTGGAACACCCACGGTTTCGTGGTCGGCCATTGCTTCCTCTGCCGACGGCAGCCAGTTTGCGGCGGCGGTCTATGGTGGCAATATTTACGTATCGTCCCAAAGCAGCACGACGACCGGTACGGCAGGTTACTTGGCCGGTTCGCAGCACAGCGCGATTGAATTGATATACGCCGGCAACAACTTGTTTCTGCCGTTGAATCACGAGGGAACCATTCGGGCGTACTAAAGAATGAACCGCGAAATCTTGGATCGCTGGTGCGAGCGGAGCATTCTGGGTCTGGTGCTGGGCATCCTGGTTTTTGGCCCGCTGGCAATGGGGGCGGTGGACGTGCCGGAATTTCTGGTGGTTCAAGGGTTGATGGTGGTCGTGATGTTGGTGTGGGCGCTGCGCTGGTGGGTCAACCCGAAGCCGCAATTGCTCTGGCCGCCACTGGGTTGGGTGGTGCTGGCGTTCGCGGCCCTGGCCATCGGGCGTTATTTCACGGCGGATATCGAATACGTGGCGCGGCAGGAAATGATCCAGGTGTTGATGTACGCGTTCCTGTTTTTTGTCATCGTCAACAATTTGTACCGGCAGGAATCGGCCCAGATCATCGGTTTTACGCTGATCATTCTGGCAGTGGGGATTTCGTGCTATGCCGTTTTCCAGTTTTTGACGCATTCGAACCGCGTCTGGGATTCGGTTTCACCTTATCCCGGACGCGCTTCGGGGACTTACATTTCGCCTAATAATCTGGCGGGGTTTCTGGAAATGCTTCTGCCTTTGGCGGTCGCTTATCTGCTGGTGGCGCGCATAAAACCAATCACCCGGATCTTGATGGGTTATGCCGCCCTGGCCATGCTGGCGGGAGTGGCGGTGACTTTTTCGCGGGGCGGTTGGGTGGCGGTCGCCCTGGCTTTGCTGGTGCTTCTGGGCGTCTTGATTTTTCATCGCAACCACCGGCTGCCCGCGCTCCTGCTCTTGATCGTTTTGGCCGGAGGGGGAACGGTTTTCGTCACCAAGTATTTATCGAAGACGGTCAGCTACATGCGCCGGGTGGGAACGTCCGAAACCGGCGGACAAATCGATTTTTCCGTCCGGCGCGACATCTGGGTGGCGGCGGAACAAATGTGGCGGGACAATTTTTGGTGGGGGGTCGGGCCGGCGCATTACGATTATCGCTTCCGGGAATATCGTCCCGAAAGCGTCCAGTTGAGTCCCGACCGCGCGCATAATGATTACCTGAACCTGCTGGCGGATTGGGGCGCGGCTGGGGGAATCGTCGTGCTGGCCGGCATGGTGGTGTTTGGTGCGGGATTGAGAAAAACCTGGAAATCCGTCTATCCGCAGGAAAATGATTTTGGCCGCGGCATGAGCAATCGTTTTGCCCTGTTTCTCGGCGCCGTCGCCGGGCTGCTGGCGCTGGCGGTGCATTCCGTGGTGGATTTCAATCTGCACATTCCGGCCAATGCGATCCTCGGGGTGACGTTGCTCGCGTTGTTAAGCAGTAATTTACGATTTGCCACGGAGCGCCACTGGCAGAGTGCGCGCTTGCCGGTCAGAATACTTGCCACCCTGGCGCTGGTTGCGGGAATTGCTTATTTGGGTTCTCAGTGCTGGCGCCGCGGCCGGGAGGCGGTCTGGCTGGCCCGGGCGGCGCAGTCGCCGGTTTATTCGCCGGCACAGGCCGCGGCTTTGGAAAAGGCGTTTGACATTGAGCCGATGAATTTTGAAACAGCCTACAATATCGGCGAGGCGTATCGCGTGGAAAGCTTTGACGGTGGGGAAAATTTCGAAGCCCTGGCCAAAACGGCGATGCAGTGTTTTGCGCGCGGCATGAAACTTGATCCGCACTACGGCTATAATTATTTGCGTTATGGCATGTGCCTTGACTGGCTGGACAAACACACTGAAGCCGGCCCTTATTTCAACCGGGCTGATGCCCTCGACCCCAATGGCTATTACACCGCGGCGAACGTCGGCTGGCATTACGTTCAAACCGGGGATTACGCTGCCGCCCGGCCCTGGCTGGAGCGATCGTTGCGCCTTCATTGGGAGGAAAACGGGGCCGCCGCCTCTTATCTGGAAATCACCGAGCGTAAGCTGCTGGAGAACGCTTCCGGTTCCAGCCCATTACCTGCTGTTTTGGAGCAAAAATAGCCGGTAATTCGCTGTTGACATTTGACCGCGCATCCTTATATTTCATAAAGCAGTAAAACTGTTAAAGCGAACTGTTAAAGCGTTATGAAATATATTCAAACCTTGATCTCCTTGGTGGTATGCGGCTGCGTTTTGACGCTGGTCGCCAGTGCAACCGCACAATCTGTGAAACCCGGAGTGGCCACTGTGGTTCGCATTTCCGGCGAAGCCAGATACTCATTGGGCGATGGCAATTGGCATCCGCTCGTGGCCGGCAAAATTCTTGCGGCCGGTTCCGTCATTCAATCGGGTCCCGATTCCACCGTGGATATTGTTTTGGGCAAGTCAGTAATGATGCCCCAGGCCAACCCGGCGCCAACCCGGATCTCGGAAGCGGCGGATTCGGAAGTGCGTGGGTTCATCAGTTACAAACCTTCAGCGGAACAAAACACCATTCGCATGATCGGCGACACCGTGCTGGCCATTGACAAGTTGACCGTTTCCGACACGGGGCTGGACTCGGTCAGCGACACGGAACTGGATTTGCGCCAGGGCGGCATCTACAACAGCGTCAAGAAACTTTCCGGTGCGTCCCAGTATCTGATTAAAATTCCGAACGGCATAGCCGGCGTGCGCGGCACGTTGTTCTTCATCAGCGCCACCGGCGCGTGCTCCGTGTTTAAAAATTCCGTGGTGTTGTCCCTCATTGGCGGGGACGGCAAGCCCGCAACCGTGGTGGTGGGTGAAGGGAACGAGTTTAATCCGCAATCCGGGCAGACCGGCCCGATGGCGCCTGGGGCCCTTAACAAGCTCGATGAAACCCTTACGGCGATGCGCACGATGTTTTTCGGAGTGGTTAACTTCACGTTTGACCGGACCCTGTGCCACATTTCGCCAACCGCCGGTCATCATTGATTTATTGACGCCTTGATCGATAAACCAGAGCAGCCTTGAGTTGCTCTGGTTTTTTGTTTAATTGGGTGCGGTGAAGTTCAAGCCATTAAAGCGCGCACCGGTGATTCTGGCGGTTTTTGTCCTCACGCTCATTTGTGGGGCCCGGCTCCTGCGGGTGGATTTTTTTGAGCGGCTGGAGCGCATGACCTACGACTTGCGGGTGCAGGCAGCGTTGCATTATCCCGCACCGGTCGCCACCAACCTCGCGTTTGTCTCCATCGAAGATTCCAGCATCGCCGCCGTGCAAAGCGGAAGGGTAAACGGTCAAAAACTGGGCTACCACTTCGGCCTGTACTGGCCGCGCCAGGTGTATGGCCGGCTCGTCGAAGAATTGTCCGCTCAAGGCGCCAAAACCGTCGCGTTCGACGTGCTCTTTGGGGAATTACGCACCGACCATCCGCTGGTAACCATGGCCAATGGCAGTTTCATTGAGTCCGACGAATTCTTTGCGCTGCAAATGCGCCGTGCTGCGAACGTCCTGCTCGCGGTTGAGCCCGAACTTGTGCCCCCCGATTTATTTTTGACCAATGCGCTCGCGACCGGCGACATTTCCACGGAAAAGGATTCCGATGGGGTTCTGCGCCGGGTCCGGGCTTTCGACGATCAGGGCTATTGGGACATGGGCATCCTGCTCGCGGCGTTGTCCTTGAATCTCGACCTCGCCCACCCGGATTTGGATCTGGCACATGGCCGGATCACGTTGTACGGGACGCACGGGATCAAGCGTGTGATTCCGGTGGATCACAATGGTTATTTTTACATTGATTGGCGCCTGAAACTGGATGATCCGCGACTCTTGCGCGCACCGATTGAAGATTTGCTCTGGCAGGACAAACTGCGGCTGCTGGACCGGACCAATGGATTGCGCGATGGCTTTCGCGGCAGGCTCGTGGTGGTGGGCTCCGGGCAGTCGGGCAACAATCTGACGGATCGCGGTGCGACGCCGCTGGAAAAGGACACGTTGCTGGTTAGCAAGCATTGGAACGTCGCCAACTCCGTCATCACCGGCCAATTCATTCGCCGTGCGTCCCTGCCCATGGAATTCGTGCTGATTGTTTTTCTCGGCGCCTTGACGGCTTTTCTCACCTGGCAATTGCGGGCCTTTTCGGCGCTCGGCGGAGCTTTTTTGCTGGCGGCGGTTTATGCCGCTCTCGCGGTTTTTGTCTTTGTAAAATTTCGCTATTGGCTGCCGCTGGTCTTTCCCATTGCGGGAGCAATACTGGTGGAACATGTCAGTTTGATCGCGTACCGCGTGGTTTTTGAGGAACGCGAGCAGCGCCGCGTCAAATCCGTCTTCTCCAAAATCGTTTCCCCGGACGTGATGCATGTATTGCTCGGCGCAGAAAAGCTTTCCCTGGGCGGTGCCCGCCGGGAAGTGACCATATTTTTCGCGGATGTGCGCGGGTTTACCACGTTGACCGACGAGATGCACCAACGCGTGGCGGATTTCATCAATGAACACCAGCTCGACGCCGAGTCGGCGGACAAATGCATTGAGGAATCCGCCCAGGAAACGCTCGAAACGGTGAACCTTTATCTTGCCACCGTCGCCGACGCGGTGAAAAAGCACGGCGGCACGCTCGACAAATACATTGGCGACTGCGTCATGGCCTTCTGGGG
>CAZKTW010000175.1:0-8116 GCA_964555775.1 uncultured Bifidobacteriaceae bacterium
GTGGTGGGCGGCGGGTGGATAATGAAATAGGGCGGCGCCCTCCGCGCCGCCCTAAATACGACTAAGACGGGAAACAACTAAACCCGTCCCGGTTATTTCCACCCACAGGGGTTAGTGGAAAAACCAAAGTTGAGAGGCCTGGCTGGCGGAAAGGTTTCCGCGACGATGTTTTTTTGGAATTCAGAAACGGCCGGCGGCTTCCTTCATCCAGATATTAAAAATTAAAAGCCCTTGAGTGGCGGCGGCGGCGTGCTGGGAAGTCCCTGGGTGTGCGATTTGTGAATACCCCTGCTCGTTTTCAAGACAACCTCTGTCTTAAGGTTTTCATGCCGGGTGGGCCGGACTGCCGTCAATTGAGGCAGGGGATATGCGGATTACTTTGGGTTTCCACAGGCGGCAGCGAAAGCCCAGAGTTCTGCAAAGCAATTGCCGGGATCTCCCTTGTCCAGAAGTGTGCCACTCATTTCCAAAAAATGCATGTGGCCAAGTTGGCACGTTGGCAAGCCTTATGCGTAGAGAATGCCCAAGATGTACAAAGTAGGAGCAGCACCGGTTCGTTCAGGGCGCTTTAGTCTTGGTTCTTTTCTTTGGTTCGCCTTGTTTTTATCCCTGCGGTTTTCCGTTTTCGCTGACGCCAGCGTAACGTTGGCTTGGAACACCAGCACGGATCCGCTCGTGGTGGGTTACAACGTTTATTATGGCGGAGCCAGTCTCGCCTATACCAACGAAATTTCCGCCGGTGCGGCAACGAATGCCACCATCTCCGGCCTGATTCCGGGAGCCACCTATTATTTTGCCGCGACCACGTACAATGCCAACGACCTGGAAAGCCCCTTCTCCGTGGAAATATCCTATCAAGTGCCATTGGTGGTGTCGGGGAACCAGCCGCCGACGTTGAACGCCATAGGCAATCTCACCCTCAATGAGAACGCCGGGTTGCAAACTGTCAATTTGTCCGGCATCACTTCCGGTGCGACCAATGAAACGCAAACCCTCACCGTGACGGCTATTTCGAGCAACCCCAGTCTGATCCCCAATCCAACGGTCAACTACACCAGTGCGGATTCCACCGGTTCCCTGACTTTTACGCCGGGGATCAATGCCAACGGAACGGCCATCATCACGGTTACCGTTGATGACGGCGGGGCGAGCAACAACATTGTCACCCGGACCTTCACGGTCAAGGTCAACGCCGTGAACAATCAACCGACTTTGGATGCCTTAAACAATCTCACCTTCAATGAGAACGCCGGACTGCAAACGGTGGGTTTGTCCGGCATCAGTTCCGGCGCGGCCAATGAATCCCAGACGCTGACCGTCACGGCTACTTCGAGCAACACCGGATTGATTCCCAACCCGACGGTCATTTACACCAGTGCCAACCCGACCGGGAGCCTGACGTTCACGCCGGTCGTCAACGCCAATGGAACGGCCACCATCACCGTCAAGGTCAACGATGGCGGGGCGAGTAACAATATCGTCACCCAGACGTTTACGGTCACAATCAACCCGGTGAACCAGACCCCGACGTTGAATGCGATCGGCAACCTCACCCTCAATGAGAACGCCGGGTTGCAAACGGTGAATCTGTCCGGCATCGGTTCCGGCGCGGCCAATGAATCCCAGACGCTGACGGTTACAGCAACGTCGAGCAACACCGGATTGATTCCCAACCCGACGGTCAACTACACGAGTGCCAATACCACCGGCAGCCTGACTTTCACGCCGGTCGCCAGCGCCAACGGAACCGCCACCATCACCGTTCAGGTCAACGATGGCGGAACCAGCAACAATATTATTACGCGGACCTATACGGTTACGGTCAATCCGGTAAACCAGACACCAACGTTGAACGGGATCGGCAACGTGGTTTTCAATGAGAACGCCGGATTGCAAACGGTGAATCTGTCCGGCATCGGTTCCGGCGCGGCCAATGAATCCCAGACGCTGACGGTTACAGCAACGTCGAGCAACACCGGATTGATTCCCAACCCGACGGTCAACTACACGAGTGCCAATACCACCGGCAGTCTGACTTTCACGCCGGTCATCAACGCCAATGGCACTGCCACCATCACCGTCAAGGTCAACGATGGTGGAGCGAGCAACAATATCATCACGCGGACGTTTACGGTCACGGTCAGCCCGGTGAACCAGTCGCCGACGTTGAGCGCCATTGGCAACGTGGCCCTTAATGAGAACGCCGGGTTACAGACGGTGAGTTTGTCCGGTATCGGCTCCGGGGCAGCCAATGAATCCCAGACGTTGACCGTCACGGCCACCTCGAGCAATACCGGATTGATTCCCAACCCGACGGTCAGCTACACCAGCGCCAACACCACCGGCAGCCTGACCTTCACGCCGGTCGTCAATGCCAGTGGAACCACCACCATCACCGTCAATGTCAACGACGGCGGAACCAGCAACAATATCATCACGCGGACGTTTACGGTCACGGCCAGCCCGGTGAACCAGCCGCCGACCTTGAACGCGCTCGGCAACCTGGCCATCAACAAGAATGTCGGGCTGCAAACGGTGAATCTGTCCGGCATCAGTTCCGGGGCGGCGAATGAAAACCAGACCTTGACCTTGACCGCGAGTTCGAGCAATCCGGCGTTGATTCCGACTCCGACAATCAATTACACCAGCCCGGACCCCACCGGGACCTTGACTTTTACGCCGGCGACCAACTCCAGCGGTTCGGCCATCATCACTGTCAACGTCAACGATGGTGGAACCAGCAATAACGTCGTGGCCCGGACCTTTACGGTCACCGTTCTGGCCGTCAGTGATCTTATCCCGCCCACCGATCAAATCACGGCACCAGCGGCGAATTTGCAGGTGACCAATGCAGCCTTCACCGTGACGGGGGCGGCCCGGGACAACCTGGCCGTGGGGGTGGTGTATTACTCGTTGAACGGATCAAACTGGACAACGGCAACCACGGGCAACGGCTGGACGAACTGGACGGCGAACGTGACGTTGACGCCGGGGCCGAACAAGATTCAGGCTTATGCGGTGGACGGGGGTGGGAACAACTCGCCGACCAACAGCGTCAGCTTCACCTATGTGGTGTATGCGCCGCTGACGGTGAAGCTCAACGGGGCCGGGACCGTGAGTCCGAATTGCAACGGGATGCGGCTTATGGTCGGAGAACCCTATACGATGACAGCCACCGCGGCGGCGGGATTTGGGTTCACCAACTGGACGGATGGCTCCAGCACGGTGATAACCAATCGGTCCACGTTGCAGTTCACCATGAAAACGAATCTGACCTTTGCGGCGAATTTTGCGGATGTGCAGAAGCCGGCGGTGAGCATCGTGACCCCGACGGCGAACCAGCAGTTGACCAATGGCGGATTTACGGTGACAGGCAAGACCGCTGACAACCTAGTGGTCGGGACGGTGTATTATTCGTTGAACGGCTCAGCTTGGACAGCGGCAACAACAGGCAACGGCTGGACGAACTGGACAGCAAACGTGACATTGACGCCGGGACTGAACACGATCCAGGCCTATGCGGTGGACAACACTGGGAACATCTCGCCGACCAACAGCGTAAGTTTTCACTATAGGGTGCTCAAACCCTTGACGGTGCAGATTGTCGGCCACGGCACGGTCAATCCCAATTACAACAACACTTTGTTGGCAATCAATGAACCCTACACAATGACAGCCACCGCGGCGGCGGGATTTTGGTTCACCAATTGGACCGATGGCTCCAGCACGGTGATAACCAATCGGGCCACCTTGCAGTTCGCGATGAAGACCAACCTGTCGCTGACGGCGAATTTTGTGGATGTGCAGAAGCCGGGGTTGACCATCGTGACCCCGATGGCGAACCAGCAGCTGACCAACGGCGGATTCACGGTGACAGGCAAGGCCACTGACAATCTGGCGGTGGGGACGGTGTATTATTCGTTGAACGGCTCGGGCTGGACGGCAGCGACGACAGGCAACGGCTGGACGAACTGGACGGCAAATGTGACGTTGACGCCGGGACCGAACACGATCCAGGCCTATGCGGTGGACAACAATGGGAACATCTCGCCGACCAACAGCGTGAGTTTTCACTATAGGGTGCTCAAACCCTTGACGGTGCAGATTGTCGGCCACGGTACGATCAATCCCAACTACAACAACACTTTGCTGGCGATAAATGAACCTTACACAATGACAGCCACCGCGGCGGCGGGATTTTGGTTCACCAACTGGACGGATGGCTCCAGCACCGTGATAACCAATCGGGCCGCCTTGCAGTTCACGATGAAGACCAACCTGTCGCTGACGGCGAATTTTGTGGACGTGCAGAAGCCGGTGGTGACCATCGTGACCCCGACGGCGAACCAGCAGCTGACCAATGGCGGATTTACGGTGACAGGCAAGGCCACTGACAATCTGGCGGTGGGGACGGTGTATTATTCGTTGAACGGCTCGGGTTGGACGGCAGCGACCACGGGCAACGGCTGGACGAACTGGACGGCAAACGTGACATTGACACCGGGGCCGAACAAGCTTCAGGCCTATGCAGTGGACACCAGTGGGAACATTTCGCCGACCAACAGTGTCAGCTTCCACTATATGGTACTGAAGCCCTTGACGGTGCAGATTGTCGGCCACGGTACGATCAACCCCAACTACAACAACACATTGCTGGCAATCAATGAACCCTACACAATGACAGCCACCGCGGCGGCAGGATTTTGGTTCACCAACTGGACGGATGGCTCCAGCACCGTGATAACCAATCGGGCCGCCTTGCAGTTCACGATGAAGACCAACCTGTCGCTGACGGCGAATTTTGTGGATGTGCAGAAGCCGGTGGTGACCATCGTGACCCCGACGGCGAACCAGCAGTTGACCAATGGCGGATTTACGGTGACAGGCAAGGCCACTGACAACCTGGCGGTGGGGACGGTGTATTATTCGTTGAACGGCTCGGGTTGGACGGCAGCGACCACGGGCAACGGCTGGACGAACTGGACGGCAAACGTAACTTTGACCCCGGGGCCGAACAAACTTCAGGCCTATGCGGTGGACACCAGCGGGAACATTTCGCCGACCAACAGTGTGAGCTTCCACTATGTGGTCAAGGCGGCGATGATCGTGAAGGTCAACGGGGCCGGGACCGTGAGTCCGAATGACAACGGGATGCAACTGTTGCTTGGGGAGCCCTACACGATGACGGCCACTCCGGCGGCGGGTTGTGTCTTCACCAATTGGACGGATGGCTACGGCAATGTGGTGACCAATCGTACGGTGATATCGTTTGCCATGGCCCCGAGCCTGTCGCTTACGGCGAATTTCAATGATGTGACCAAGCCCTTGGTATCGATCGTGACGCCGGTGGCGAATTTGCACGTGACCACCGCGGCCTTCGTGGCAACCGGGTATGCCCGGGACAACGTGGCGGTGGGAGTGGTGTATTACTCGTTGAACGGATCGGCCTGGACCACGGCGACGATCGCGGGCAGCGGCCTGATCACTTGGACGGCAAACATGACGCTGACGCCCGGGCCGAACACGCTCCAGGTTTATGTGGCGGATACCAGTGGAAACATTTCGGCGACCAGCAGTGTCAGTTTGGTGTATGATTCAGCGCCGACTTCGATCACGGGGTTGATGGGCGCCGTAAACGAGAATGGCGGTGGCACATTCTATCTTTGCTTCGGCGCCGGCACCTTCAGCCAGAATTCAGGCAGTACCAACTATGACAATGGCGTTGGCAACTACAGCTACCAGAAGCTGACGGCGAATACCGCGCAGGTTACCCTCAACTACACTGCCCCGCCTGTTTTATCTGGTTCCAAGACGGTCGTGTCGCTGGCGTTCGTCACCAACAACGTGTGTGTCTTCAGCAACCAGGACAACGCGGGGAACACAGGAACGATCGACTTCTGGCCGGTGCCCAATTGGGCCGCGGTGCCGTTGAATGGAAAGAAGACGATGCTCATCGCCGGCGGAGAACAGACCACGTTGGGATTTGGGGCCGGAACCCTCGCCATGACCAACGCCATTGGCCAGGTCAAGAACGGGACTTATACGCTCAAGCAATACAGCCCCGTCGGAGCGCTGGTGACGGCGATACTGCCACAGGAAACGAACTTCCTGGAACTTACCTTTGCCGCGACCAATTACGGCGTTTTTGCCGACACTTCCTACGTTGGTTCAAGCAACGCGCCGAAGGCAGGGGCCGGCATCTTTGCGAATTTGTCGCAATCGCCCGCGGGAAATGCGCCGAATGCATTGACGGGTCAGGTGGCGCAGGTGACGCAACCGGATGGCACGTTTGCGATGGGCTTCGGGATTGCGACGTTCAGCCAGAACTCGTCCGCCGCGAATTACGCCAACGGCGTGGGGACTTACAGTTACACCCGGATGGGCACGAACAGCGCCCAATTGAGCCTGGCCTACACCTCGCCGCCAACCGTGACCAATACCGCTGGGCCGATGATGCTGACATTTATCGCGCCGAATTTCTGCGTGTTGACCAACCAGGACGGCAGCAACACCCTCGCGGCCATGAGCTTCTGGGCTCCGTCGACAAACTGGGTTCCGGCCTCACTGACCGGACACACCGTTTATACCACGAATGCGGAAGGGGTGGTTGACGCGGTGACCTATAACGGAGACGGGACATTCAGCCAGAGCGAAACGGGTTCCAGCAACCCCGGCGTGTCTTCGGGCACCTATACTTTCACACCCTACGGTCCGGTGGGTGGAATGCTGGTGCTGGCGTACAACGGCGGCGTGCTGGCCGGGAGTGTGGCTTATTTCCAGATCACGTTCACAAGCCAGGGGGCTGGCAGCTATTTTGTGACCTACTATGACGCCCTGGCGGATCCGCCGGTGGGCGATTACGGCGATTTCGCCATTCATTAAGCGTCAAATTAGAATGCCGCGAACGATGCCGTTTGCGTTGTAATCCACCGTCCGAAAACGGCCCTCCCACCGGGTGTATTGTTTGTGGGAGGATGAACCCGGTTCCGGTCCGTCTGCAGGTTTTTTCCAAAATTGACACTTGCTTCGAGTGCGTTGGTTGTTAAAGTGCGCGCTGCAATTTCATCCGCCGACAGCGGCGGTTTTTTTCATTTTAACCAGAAAGAACTTTAACTCGTGAAAATCTTCAGCGGCACATCAAATGAACCATTGGCCCGGGCCATCTGCAAATCCATCGGCAGCGAACTCGGCAAGTGCACTGTCCAGCCTTTCCCCGACGGCGAGACGTTCGTGAAAATCGAGGAGAATGTGCGCGGCGAGGATGTGTTCATTGTCCAGCCCACGTCGCCCCCCACGAACCACAATCTGATGGAGATGTTCATCATGATTGACGCGGTGCGGCGCGCGAGCGCGACGCGCATCACCGCCGTGCTGCCGTTTTACGGTTACGCGCGCCAGGACCGCAAGGACCAGCCCCGCGTGCCCATCACCGCCAAACTCGTGGCGAACCTGCTCGTGGCCGCCGGTGCCGGTCGCATCCTCGCCATGGATCTGCACGCGCAGCAAATCCAGGGATTCTTCGACATTCCGGTGGACCATCTCTACGCCGCCCCCGTGATGTACGAGTATTTGAAGAAAAAAAACCTGACCGACCTCGTCGTGGTCAGCCCGGACGTGGGCGGTTTGAAAATGGCGCATGCTTATTCCCAGGTGCTGGGCGGCGGCCTCGCCATCGTCGCCAAGCGGCGCAAGAGCGCGACGGAAGTCGAATCCATGGCCGTCATCGGTGAGATCAAGGGCAAAAATGTGCTGTTGGTGGACGATTTGACGGAAACGGCGGGGACCCTGACCCAGGCCTCGGCGTTGTTGAAAAAGAAGGGGGCCAAAAAGATCCTGGCCTGTGTTTCCCACGCCATTTTGAACGACGTGGGCATCGAAAGATTGAAGAAATCGGTGATTGACGAATTGATTACAACTGATACAGTCCAACGCCCTGCAATTGACGGTGTGAAGATTACCACGTTGTCAGTGGCCGGGTTGTTGGGCGAAGCCATCAAACGGATTCACAGCAATTCGTCGGTGAATTCGCTGTTTGAATTCAAAGGCGGGCGCACCAGTTAGCGCCAAACAATTTATTTAAAGCATTTAAAGATGAAATCAGTGCCGTTAAAAGCGT
>CAZKTW010000176.1:0-8003 GCA_964555775.1 uncultured Bifidobacteriaceae bacterium
ATGGGCTGGGCCAGAAAACCTCGCCGTCCTCCGGCACCCGCGCCTTCCAGAGCGCGAAATCGGCGACGGATTCCTTGGCGTATTCATCGCTCTTGACCCGCTCGCCGGCCCGCATCTCGTCGAAATTGAGTTTGAGCAACTTGCCGTAGGTGCAGCCGCAGCCGCGGTATTTCTCGATGCTGAAATAAACCGAACCATCGGCGGCCCGGTAGGCGATGCCGCGGGCGATGAGTTTTTCGATGAGGGCAATGATTTCGGGAATGTGTTCCGTCGCGTGTGGCAGGTGGTGCGGCAGAAGGCAATTCAGGGTTTTTAGGTCCCCGAGAAATGCCGCTTCATATTGGCCGGTGAATTCACGGAGGGAACTCTTGGTTTCCCGGACGCGTTTGATGATCTTATCCTCCACGTCGGTGATGTTCATCACGTGGGTGACGGCGTGGCCCTGGAATTCGAGGGTGCGGCGGACGAGGTCCCCAAAGACGAAGGTGCGCCAGTTGCCGATGTGCGCGAAGTCATAGACGGTCGGTCCGCAGCAATAGAGGCCGGTCCTGTCACTGCGGGACGGCGTGAATTCCTGGACCGAGCGGGACAGGGTGTTGAAGAGTTTCAGGGCCATTTGCGTTTGCGCCGCAAAGTTAAGGTGTGACGCGCGAAAGAAAAGCGGAAAGTCGGGGCAAATACCCTCTATCAACGCAGCGAGGCTTCTCCTGTCTGGGAGCGCTGGCGTCCAGCCGGCCTGGATTGGCCTGTTCGCCTGCAACGAGCCGGCGGGAAGCCGGCGCTCCCAGGGGTTGACGTCGGCATGAAAGGATGCTGTCGGACTGTCCGGGTGTGAAAAGCTATGGACACCGCCGGTTTTCAATCCTAGGATTCGCCGCGTGAATTCCCATCGGATGCAGGCTTGAACCAAAAAACGAGGCCACATGGAAATCAAAATCGCATGCGGTTGCGGTCAGAAATACATATTTGAATTTGATCCGGAAAACGGGCAACTGCCGGCGGCGGTCAATTGTCCCGCCTGCGGAGCGGATGGGACCCAGGAGGCCAATGACATTTTGACCCAGATTTTTCCCGAACCAGCGGCTGAACCCGCATTGGAAATGGCCCCGCCTCCGCCGGCGGTTGATGCTCCCCCGCCACCCTTGCCGGCCAGCGTGACTTTTCCGCAACCCATCCGGCCGGGGATGCCCTCCGCACCGGCGCCAGTTGAACACACCGGCGAATTCAGTCTGGGCCGGGGAATTGGGGGCGCGATGCTGGGGGCAGGATTGGGCGCGGGTTTGATGTATGGTTTCTTCGAACTGGTCCATTTTCGGTTTCCCTTGATGGGAGTGGGCATTGGTGCCCTGGCAGGCTATGGCGCCCGGTTGCTGGGTCGGGGGACGGATTCGACCCTGGGAATTGTTGCCGCCGTGCTCGCCCTGGCCGCCAATGCCGGAACGCTTTATTTCATGTTTGGTGATTTCCAGTACATCTACGTCATTTCGCTGGCGGTTGGCGCCTGGTTCGCCTATCGGGTCGCAGCGAATTAACGGAGGGAAAAGAAGCAGCCGGAATTATTTCCCCGTCGGCGGCAAGCCGGCCCCAGGCGGTTTGGGGTGCAGCCGTTTGAATCGTTCCATGAACAAGAAGAACACGCCGGGGCCGAAGCAGAGCAGCGTGAGGGAAATTCCGGTGGCGATGCCCCAGAAGGTGCCGGCGGGCGCACAACAATCGTCGCGGTGGCGGACAATGATGTGGCTGGGGACGGCGACGAGCAGTTCGAGGATACTGGCGCGCAGGAGCCAGCGATTGACGCGCTTGAGCAACGTTTCCGCGTCGTCCCCTTTGGCAATGCTGCGAAAGACAACGGTCCAAATGAACCAGAAGCGGGCGAGGGTAAGCAAGGTCCCACGGTCATCGCACCAAGTCGAATTGTTGCCGTTTGCAGATGGGGCCGGGAAGACCGTTGACAGGTTGAGCAATTCAAGCTGGCATGAAAAATCAGGTTTTAGCCGCTTGCAAAATATTCCGGCGGCGAGCAAACTTTCCAAAACAGGCGTTAAAGGCGTTAATAACCGACATTAAATAAGGAGCACATGAGCAAAGAGGCAAAACTGGAATTGGATGGTAAGGCATATGTTTTACCGACATTTGAAGGCACGGAAGGCGAAAAGGCGGTGGACGTTTCGTCCCTGCGCGCGAGCACGAACTACATCACGCTGGACGACGGTTACGGCAACACGGGTTCGTGTGTCAGCAAGGTCACCTTCATCGACGGCGACAAGGGCATCCTGCGCTATCGCGGCATTCCGATCGAGGAGATGGCGGAGAAATCCAACTTTGTGGAAACGGCGTACCTCATCATCTATGGCGACCTGCCGAACCGGGCCCAGTTGAAACGGTTTTCGGACCTGCTCACCGACAACCAGATTTTGCATGAGGACATGAAGTTTCATTTCGAGGGTTTTCCGACGGGGGCGCACCCGATGGCGATTCTTTCGGCGATGATCAACGCGGCGAGCTGTTTTGACGAGCGCCTGATGAGCTGGAAATGGGGCGAGACAAAGGATTTTGACATTTACGTGGCGCGGTTGATTTCGCAGGTACGGACGATTGCGGCCTATTCGTATCGCAAGTCGCGCGGCCTGCCGCTGATTTATCCGAAGAAGGCCTACAAATACACGGCGAACTTTCTGCACATGTTGTTCTCGACGCCGTACGAGGATTTTGAATTGAAGCCGGAGGTGGTAAAGGCGCTGGACCTGATTTTCCTGCTGCACGCGGATCATGAACAGAATTGTTCCACCTCGACGGTGCGCATGGTGGCGTCGAGCCAGGCCAACCTGTTTGCAAGTTGTGCGGCCGGGGTGTGCGCGTTGTGGGGGCCGCTGCACGGCGGCGCGAACCAGGCGGTGCTCGAAATGCTCGAACAAATCCATCGCGAGGGTGATGACGGCTCAAAATTCATTGCGGCGGCGAAGGACAAAAACAGCGGCAAGAAGCTCATGGGCTTCGGCCATCGCGTCTATAAAAATTACGACCCGCGCGCCAAGATCATCAAGAAGGCGTGCGACGATGTTTTGTCCAAGTTGCACATCACTGACCCGTTGCTGGACATCGCCAAACGGCTGGAGGCGGCGGCGCTCAAGGACGCCTATTTTGTGGAGCGGAAGCTGTATCCGAATGTGGATTTTTACAGCGGCATCATCATGCGGGCCATCGGGATTCCGATCGAGATGTTCACCGTGATTTTTGCGATTGGCCGGATGCCCGGCTGGATAGCGAATTACAAGGAAATCATGGAGGAGCCGAAGAGCCGGATCTACCGGCCGCGGCAGATTTACACCGGGCGCACGGTCACCTCTTATGTGCCGCTGGGCGAGCGCAAATAAAGTGGGCAAAAAGTGAAGCAAATGGGCAAAATGGGGCTGGTATTTTCCGGTTTTGTTTTCAGAATTGGAAAGTGTTTCCGTGGGCCGAAAGGCATACATCCTGCTCATTTCAGGCAAATCTGATGAAGAAAATCCTGGTCATAGATGATGAGGAATGGTTGCGGGAGATGATCCACCTGGCGCTGAAGCAAAAGGGCTTTGAAGTGGTTGAAGCCATCAACGGCGCGGACGGGATCGAAAAGGCGCGCAAGGAGCTGCCCGACCTCATCCTGTGCGACGTGAACATGGAAAAGGTGGACGGCTACCTGACCCTGTCCTCGTTGCGCACCGAAGCGCCGACGGCCTCCATTCCATTCATCCTGATGACCGGCCTGGCCGACAATGCGGGCATGCGGCACGGGATGGAACTGGGCGCCGACGATTACCTGCCAAAACCTTTCACCACCGATGCGCTTTACGCCGCCGTGGACGCGCGCCTGAAAAAGGCCCAGACCGTCCGCGATGAGGCCGAACGCAAACTCGCCCACCTGCGCGACAACATCAGCCTGATGCTGCCGCATGAGTTGCGCACGCCGCTGAACGGCATCCTCGCCTATGGCGAAATTCTCGCCGCCGATGCCACCAAACTCAAGCCGGCGGAGATCGCCGAAATGGGCCATGTCGTCCACCAGTCCGGTAAACGGCTGGAGCGGCTCATCGAAAACTTTCTTATTTACGCGCAGCTGGAATTGATCGCCGCCGACCCGAAAAACGTCAATGCCTTGCGCATTGGCCGGACGGAACAGGCGGCGGCGCTGATTGAAAAGCATGCCGCGGCGCAGGCGGCGCAAATGGATCGTTCCGCGGATTTGTCCCTGGAACTGGCGGACATCCCCGTGCCGATGGCCGAGGAATATCTCAGCAAGGTTGTGGACGAGCTGGCGCAGAACGCCTTTAAATTTTCTGATCGCGGGACGCCCGTGCGCCTGACCCTGGCGGAGGCGTACAACGCCATCACCCTGACGATCAGCGACCAGGGGCGCGGGTTTTCCACCGAGCAGATCACGCGGGTTGGCGCTTACATGCAATTTGACCGTCAGATGCAGGAACAGCAGGGATTGGGTCTCGGCCTGGCCATCACCAAACGGCTGGTTGCCTTGCATGGCGGCACGCTTTCCATCGTGAGCGAGCCGAATACGGGTGCCGTCATCGCGGCCAAATTTCCCAAGATGAAGACTGAAGCGGCCGGCTGAAGGCCGAAATACCTCAGAACGGCAGTTTGCCGTAGAGAAAAACCAGTCCGCGGCCGGCCAGTTCAGCCACCAGAAATACCAGCGTCATACCCACGATCGGCGCGAAATCCACCTTGCCCACCCGGAGCGGCAGCGCCCGCAAGGGCGACAACAGGGTTTGCGCTTCGGTGTTCACGTAAGCCCAAAATGGATGCTTGCCGAAATAGATGTAACTGTTCAACAGATGCAGGGCGAGCAACGCGCCAATCACGTATTTCCAAACCAGATAACTCCCCAGGGCAATGACCGCCGTCTCTTCGAGGCGATGTGCCGGCGAAACCGGTTTTGGAATCACCTGCAGCGGCACCAACAGCCAGCCGGCCAGCCACCAAAAGCATCCCGTGGCGATGAATGGCAGCAGGCATTTAGCCCAGCGGGGCCAGCGGTCCAATCCGCCCAGCGGCATGCGCACGAAACGATGAAACGGTTCCGGTCCGGCCAGGATGGAGAGCAGCAGCACCCCGAGATAGAACACCCCGAGCATCACTCCGAAGCTGAGGCACGAGAACAACATCATGCGGACAAATGAATTGCTGACGAAGGCGGGGACTACCACGCCGAGGTTCAGGGTTCCCGCCCAAACCGGCTTGGTGGCCGAACCGATCACATAATAAATTCCCGCGCGCAACAGCAGCAGCCCGGTCAGCGCCACCAGCAGATGCCAGAGGCGCAAACGCTGCGGCTCGGCCCGCCGGAGTGTGCCGATCAACGTCGCGGGCTTCCGTTTGCCCAGCGGATCGAAGCCGACTGAACGCCAGTTAAGCCACAGCAGCAGGCCCGCAAGGTTTAAAATGAAATCAATCAGGGCCATGAAACGTGATTCGTGAAACGTGATACGTGATGCAAGTCGGATGCGCAATGCCGAATCACGCTTTACGTTCCACGCCTCACGTCTTACATCATCTTCAACAGCGTGTCTGCCATTTCCGACGGGGTGGCGGCGACGCCGATGCCGGCGGCCTTGAATGCGGCGATCTTGGCCTCCGCCGTGCCCTTGCCGCCACTGATGATCGCGCCGGCGTGGCCCATGCGCCGTCCCGGCGGCGCCGTCGTGCCGGCGATGAATCCCGCCACCGGCTTTTTGCAATGTTGCTTGATCCATTCGGCGGCTTCTTCCTCGGCGCTCCCGCCGATCTCGCCGATCATGATGATGCCATGCGTGTCCGGGTCGCCGTTGAAAAGCTTGATGACGTCGAGGTGCGAGGTGCCGTTCACCGGGTCGCCGCCGATGCCGACGCAGGTGCTTTGGCCGGCGCCGCGGGTGGTGAGCTGCCAGACGGCTTCATAGGTCAGTGTGCCGCTGCGCGAAACGACGCCAATGTGCCCTTTTTTGTGAATATAACCGGGCGCGATGCCGATGCGGCAGCCACCGTGAGAATCCTTGCCTTCGCCCGGGGTAACGACGCCGGGGCAATTCGGCCCAATGAGCCGCGTTTTGCTGCCCGCCAACGCGCGCTTCGCCCGGATCATGTCACGCACCGGAATGCCTTCAGTGATGGCCACGACGAGCTCGAGGCCAGCATCCGCGCCTTCGAGAATCGCATCGGCGGCAAAGGGTGGGGGAACGAAAACCGCGGAAGCCGTCGCCCCGGTTTGTTTCATGGCTTCGGCGACGGTGTCGAAAATGGGGACTTTTTTGCCGCCGTGCTCAAAGACCTGGCCGCCTTTGCCGGGAGTGACGCCGGCGACGACCTGCGAGCCGTAATCGATCGAGAGTTGGGCGTGGCGCGCGCCGAAGCTGCCGGTGATGCCTTGGATGAGAACCTTGGTGTTGGGTTGGACGAGAATGGACATGCGAAAATTACGATTTCAGATTTTCAATCAATCACTTTGCCTTCCGTTTGTGAATGCAAATGAAATTCCCCTCGGTATCATAAATAAATGCCATCTGACAGACCGGCGTGGGGAATGGCTCCATTTTGAACTTCACGCCGTTTGCGCGCAAATGCGCAATGGCGGCATTGAAATCTTCCACTTCCAGACCGACGGAACAGCCGTCCGATCGCGGGTTCCAGTCCGGCGCGCCGCAACCCAGGGAAAGTGTGCCGCTGGCAATTTCATATTCCGTCCACTGCATCCCGCCGGGTTCACCCATGGTGAAGGCGGGTTTCAGACCGAGCACGGTCTCGTAGAACTTGCGCGCTCGGGCCATGTCGGTGACCGGATAACAACTGAAGGCGATTTCGGTGATTTTTAACATGACAGGAGTTCCTTGTTGTCGGGTGTGCCCGGGTTGGTTTTCTCCGCTGCAAATCCCGGCACGCGTTGCAACAATTTTGCCGCCGACTGTTGCAGGCGATGCCGCAAACCACGGCGGCCGGGCAACCGGTCCGCGACCGCGCGCTCCATCAATTCGCGCAGGGCGTCGCGTTTGCGCTTCGATTGCTCGTGTTGTTGGGCCAGTTCAATCATTTGCTTCTGCAATTCCACCAATCGACGATAAGGCTCCAGGTCTTCCGTGACCATCTTCATCCCCGGATTTTCTTTCCAGCTCCGAGCCATGTGCCTTAATTCGTCAAAAAATCTATTTACCCACGGCTTTCACCACTTTTTGGGCGGCGTCAGCCATGGAGTCGCCCGTGATGAGGGTGAGGCCGGATTCGGCCAGGGTTTTCTTGCCGGCCACAACGTTGTTACCTTCCAGCCGCACCACCAGCGGCAGCTTCAGGCCGGTTTCCTTTACCGCTGCGACGATGCCGGTGGCGATGACGTTGCAGTCCATGATGCCGCCGAAAATATTCACCAGAATGCCCTTCACGTTTGGATCCTGCAGGATGATTTTGAAGGCGGCGGTGACCTGTTCCTTGCTGGCGCCACCGCCCACATCGAGAAAATTGGCGGGCATGCCTCCGAAATGCTGGATAATGTCCATGGTGGCCATGGCGAGGCCGGCGCCGTTGACGAGGCAGGCAATGTTGCCGTCGAGCTTGATGTAATTGAGGTTGAACTTGCTGGCCTCGATTTCCAGCGGCGCCTCCTCATTGAGGTCGCGCATTTCCTGGATGTCCTTGTGGCGGTAAAGCCCGTTGTCATCGAGCGAAATCTTGGCATCCAACGCCACAACCGATTCCCTGCCATCCGGCAATTCGACAACGCACATCGGGTTGATTTCCACGAGCGACGCGTCGCATTCCCACCACGTCGTGAAAACGCCGGCGACGAATCTGGCGGCGGCATTGAACAATTCGCCCTGGAGCCCGAGCGCGGCGGCAATCTTGCGCGCTTGATACGGCATGATGCCGATGGCGGGATCAATCCATTCCTTGAAAATTTTTTCCGGCGTTTTGGCCGCCACCTCCTCGATGTCCATGCCGCCTTCGGTGCTGGCCATGATGAGCGGGCGGCCCGTGGCGCGGTC
>CAZKTW010000177.1:0-7991 GCA_964555775.1 uncultured Bifidobacteriaceae bacterium
CGTTTCCCCGGACGCAGTCGCGTCGGAACGGGGCCAGGAAATTGCGTGCCGCCGGTCGTGTCCCCGCCGTCATTTACGGCCAGCAGGACAAACCGCAAAACGTCGAGGTCAGCGCCAAGGAATTCGGCGACCTCATCCACCGTTCCGCCTCGGAAAATCTGCTGGTGGACCTGTCGGTTGAAAACGACGCGCGGGCCAAACGCCTCGCCCTGGTCCAGGAGATCCAGCACCATCCGCTGGATGGCGACGTGCTCCATGTGGATTTTCATGAAGTGACCGAGAACGAGAAGGTCGTCATCATGGTGCCGTTGGAAACTTCCGGCGAGGCGGCCGGCGTGAAAAACAGCGGCGGCGTGCTCGAACACGTGGTCTTCAAGGTGAAGGTGCGCGCCCTGCCCAAGGATTTGCCGGAACAGTTGATTGTGGATGTCAGCGGTCTCGAACTCGGAAAATCCATCCACCTCGGCGACATCAAGCCGCCGGCCGGAGTTGAAATTCTCGGTGACAAACATATTTCGGTCATCTCCGTTGCCATCCCGCGCACGGAGGAAGAGGAAACGGCGGCCACGGCCGAAGGCGAAGCCGCCGCCGGCGATGTCGAGATGATCAAGGAAAAGAAGGAAGATGGCGAAGAAGGCGCGGCCCCGGCCAAGGGCGAAAAGGGCGCGGCCAAGCCCGGCGAAAAAGCGCCGGCCAAGGGCGCCGAGAAGGGCGCTGCCGCAGCTCCCGAGAAGGGTGCCGCCAAGCCCGGCGAAAAAGCGCCGGCGGAGAAAAAGAAATAGTTTTGCCGGCGGTCCGCAGGGGTCGCCGCGCCCGCGCCGCGCATGGAGAATTTGCATCTCATCGTGGGTTTGGGCAATCCCGGCGCGGAATACGCGAAGACGCGCCACAATGCAGGATTCACAATGGTGGAAATCCTGGCCGCGCGCTGGCGGGCGGACTGGGCGAACGAACGAAAGTTCAATGCCCGGGTCGCGCGGGCCGAACGCAACGGCGGACGCGTGCTGCTTTGCCAGCCGCAGACATTCATGAATTTGAGTGGCGA
Organism: uncultured Bifidobacteriaceae bacterium; assembly: GCA_964555775.1. Lineage (GTDB taxonomy): Bacteria > Verrucomicrobiota > Verrucomicrobiia > Limisphaerales > UBA11358 > UBA11358. The sequence continues at coordinate 1,046 of CAZKTW010000177.1, forward strand.
AGCGGTCGGCGCCTTGGTGAATTTTTACCAGTTGCCGCTGACGGGGCTGCTGGTGACGGTGGATGATGCGGATCTGCCGCTGGGTGAGATTCGCCTCCGGGCGAACGGTGGCAGTGGTGGCCACCATGGACTTGAGTCCATCGGGCAGCACCTGGGGTCGGTTGAATTTGCGCGGTTGCGGCTCGGCATCGGCCGGGCGGACGGCGCGCGAGAAATCACGAACCACGTGCTGGGACGGTTTGACGCGGCCGAGGCTGCGGTGATGGAAAAGGTTTTTGGCCGTGCCGCCGACCAGGTTGAATGCTGGCTGGCGGCCGGAATTGAAAGAGCAATGAACCAGTTTAACGGAAGCGTTGAAACGTTAAAAAGTTGAATCGTGGAACCGGATTTACGGTTCAACGGTTGAACCGTTCAACAATTTGACGATTTAAGAAAAATGAAACGATACGAAGGTCTGTTCATCTTGAACCTGGCGGGCAGGGAAGAGGGCGTCAAGGACGCGCTCGATAAAATTTCCGCGGAAATCGAATCGGCCGGCGGCAAGGTCGAAACCGTGCAAAAAATGGATAAAAAAAGTTTTGCGCGCGTGACGGACAAAAAACACAACGCCGGCTTTTACGCGAATGTGATTTTCACCGGCTCCTCGGCCATCATCTCGCAGTTGCGCACCAAGTTCGCGCTGAACGAAGAGGTGTTCCGCGTGCTGTTCACCCTGTCCCCCGAACCCAAACCTGCCAAGTAACGAAAGGTCCCGTCATGGCCAACTTCAACAAAGTCATCCTCGCCGGGAATCTGACCCGCGACCCGGAGTTGCGCTATACCCCCAAGGGCACCGCGGTCGCCCGCATCACGCTGGCTGTCAACCGCACCTGGAAGGGCGAGAATGGCGAAAGCAAGGAAGAGGTCAGTTTTGTGGACGTGGACATCTGGGGGCGGCAGGCCGAGGTCATTTCCCAGTACATGAAAAAAGGCCGCCCGCTGCTCGTCGAAGGCCGCCTCAAGCAGGACACGTGGGAAGACAAGAACACCAAGCAGAAACAAAGCAAATTAAAGGTGGTGCTCGAAAGTTTTTCGTTCATTGACTCGAACCGCGGCGAAGGCGGCGGCGGCGGCGGTGGTGCCGAAGCGCCACGGGCTCCGCGTCCGGCGGCAACCGCTTCGGCTCCGGCACCCGAAGGCGGCGAGGCCGACGGCCCCCCCGAAGGAGATGACGTACCTTTTTGACCACAAGCCCGGGAGATATTTCATCTCTCAGCCTTCAACTCTCAACTCTCAACCATTTTCATATGCCAAAGACTGAAGTTATTCTCACGCACAACATCATCGGCCTCGGGGCCGAGTCCGACCAGGTGAAGGTCGCTGCCGGCTATGCCCGCAACTATCTGTTTCCGCAACGCCTGGCGGTTCCGCTGACCATGTCCAACAAGCGGCAAATCGAGGCCTTGCGCCAGCGCCGCGCCGACCGCGAAGCGCACGAGTTCAACACCATGAGCGAGCTCGCCAAGGGCGTGGCCAAACTCATCTGCCTCATCAAGGTCAAGGCGGGCGAGGACGGCAAGATGTTCGGCTCGGTGACCGCCGGCGTGATTGCCGACGAATTGAAGCACCAGTTCGACATCACCCTCGACAAGCGGAAAATTCATCTTGAACACCCGATTCGCGCGCTGGGTGATCACGAAATCGAATTGAACCTGCATGCGGAAGTCAAAGGCACGCTGAAGGTCCGCGTTGAAAGTCTCACGCCGGTGACGGCTCCGGTTGCTGCGGCTCCGGAAGCAAAACCCCGGACTGAAAAGCGTGGCCGGCACGCCGAAGGCGAAAAAGCCGGAAAACCTGAAATCGCCGAAGCCAAACCCAAGGCCGAAAAGCACGCCAAGGTTGAAAAGGCCGAAGCCGTTGAAGCCAAGCCCAAAGCCGAGAAGCACGCCAAAGCTGAAAAAGTTGAAAAGGCGTCCAAGGCTCCGAAGGCCGAAAAGAAGGAAAAGAAAGCCGAATAGACCGGCAACGCATCCATCATTTTTCAATCGGCCGCGGATTTTCTCCGCGGCTTTTTTGTTGATTATCATCCTGACGGAACGTGACCTGAAGGGTGCTGCTCCGTCAGAATGCTGATTTCAGGGAAGCAACGGAACGTGTTTGCTCCCAAACTCGTTTCGGTTCTACACCTACCCTGCCTGATCTCCACCTTCACCTTGTCGTAGGTGGCGCGGTTTTCTAATTGTATAAGTAATAATACACAATACTTACATCACAGATGATTATATTTGTAGAATCCCTGTTTCAACAGTGCGAGGATATAAGCCACTCCGCAATTGAAACAAAGTAGCAAATCGGGAGACTGCCAGTTTAAAGTGACATCGGAGATGTATTTCCTCGAATCGTCAGCAGGAAGGAAATGTTCCGTCACCAGCGGGCTTGAAATTTTGCCTGGATCCTTCGCAACAGCCAAAACACCGGGGAAACGCAATCCATGAATACAAACCGTACCGTTATTGGATGGTTGACATTGCTCGTGCTCTCAACCCTCAATTTTCAACCCGCAACTTGTTTCGCACAAGGCACGGCCTTTACTTATCAAGGCCGATTGAATACCGGCTCCAATCCGGCTGATGGCAACTACGATCTGCGTTTCGGGCTGTACAATGCCTCTACCGCCGGCTTGCAACAAGGCAGTCTTCTCACGAACAGCGCCACGCCGGTCAGCAATGGGTTGTTCACCGTCACGCTGGATTTCGGCGCAGGAATGTTTCCCGGCGCGGCCCGATGGCTGGAGATCGGCGTGCGGACGAATGGCTCCGGCAGCTTTGCCACGCTTGCGCCGCGCCAGCAACTCACGCCCGCACCCTACGCGGTCATGGCCGGCTCGGCCAGCAACCTGTTGGGCACGTTGCCAGCAAACCAGCTTGGCGGCACGCTGGCCAACAGCCAGTTGGCCAACAATGTCATCACCATCGCCGCCGGGACGGGTTTGAACGGCGGCGGATCGGTGGCTCTGGGCGGCGCGACGACATTGAACAATGCCGGAGTTCTTTCCGTCACCGGCAATGCGGACATCACCGCCAGTACCGTGAACGGCGCGGTGACACTGGGTGACACGGCCACGAATGCGAACCTAGCCAACACGATGGTCAAACGCGATGCCAACGGGAGTTTTTCCGCCGGAAGCATTTACCTCAACACCAACCTGTACCTGCCGGCGCCTGCGACCGGCGCCGGCATGATTTATTCCGGAAACAGCCCGTTTGTCTTTGCCAGTGGCAGCGGTGCGATGAATTTCTTCGCCGGGTACGGCGCGGGCAATTTGACGATGAGCGGCAACTACAACACGGCCGTGGGGTATGCTGCGCTGGATGCCAACACAACCGGAGGCAACAACACGGCTTATGGCTTGGGGGCGTTGGGTGCCAATACGATCGGGGGTGAAAACCTCGCCAGCGGGGTAAATGCGCTGAACAGCAACGTGAGCGGCAGCCAGAACACGGCTTTTGGTACGGCATCGCTTATTCATAATACGAACGGCACGGCCAATGCCGCCGACGGATACGAGGCGCTTTTCGCCAACTCAAGCGGCTCCAACAACACCGCCAGCGGCTACAAGGCGCTTTACTTGAATTCCACCGGTAATGGCAACATTGCGTTGGGCTATCAGGCGGGATACAACCTCACCACCGGCAGTTCGAACATCGAAATCGGCCATCCGGGTTTGGCTTCTGATACCAACATCATCCGCATCGGTTCGGGTCAGACCCAGACCTTCATCGCCGGCCAGCTCAACGGCAACGCGGCGGGGTTGACCAATCTGAACGCGGCCAGTCTGACCGGCCTGTTGCCGGGCCTCGGTATTGATGACGGCGGGAGTGCCGCCTATGAACAATTCCTGGGACCGGCCAGGGCATTCAGCACCGCCGACCCGTTGCCTTTCAGCACGCTCTCGCTCATTTCCTCCAACAGCGGGGCCGCGCCTTCATTTACCTTCTGGCTTAATGGTGAACCCTTCGGCACGGTGGCGGGCTTCGTCGGCCATGAAGCCATTTCGGAACCCTATGAATTCGTTGTCGAAGTCATATATCCGGCGCCGGAACTGGATCCAAACGAGCAGTTGGGCCTGCCGGCGCGCGTGATCTTTGTGCGGAATGGCCGCTCCACGACTTTCGCCGGCATCGTCACCGGATGTTCCAAATCATCTTACGACGGTACCAGCTTCCGCTACACCTTCCGGCTCGAATCCACGCTCGCCAATCTGGCGCTTTCGTCCGATTACCGTATCAACCAGAATATCTCTGCGCCGGACCTGGTTTCCCAACTGTACGAAGACGTTACAGGCACTGGGCTGAACCAGTCGTTGACGAGCACCTACCCGCTCCATGAAACCGTGACTCAGTTCGGCGAGACCGATTTGAATTTCTTCAGCCGCCTGCTCGAGGAAGAAGGCATCTGCTATTTCTTCGGACCGGGTGGCACGCCTCCGACGTTGATTTTGGGAGACGATTCTGGGGCTTTTCTCCCGGCTCCAAATTCGCCGTACCGTTATTATGGCGATATGGCCGCCGATGTTCCGCCGGGGGCTGAATACATACGCGCTTTCCGAAACGCCAACCGCGAATCGGTGAAAACGTTCGTCATCGGCCGGGACTATGATTACACGAAGGCCCGCCCCAGTGTTCTCTTGACGGAACGAAAATCGAACCCCGAGGGGCAGGGTGAAATGTACTACAGTTCGTCTTACTCTGAGAAGGCTGATGCCGAGGCCCAGGCAGCAACGCGACTGGAACGCCAGTCGGTGGAGCGCAACACCTCCTTCGGCACCGGAAACGCGCCGGACTTGCGCCCCGGTTGCACCTTCACGCTGGCGGACCAGACCGGGGCGGGCCTGGACGGGAGCTACCTCGTTACGTCTGTTCACCACAGCGCGTTTCGCCGTCTGACCAACGGCGTGGCAACGCTTTATTATGGCAACGAGTTTGAGGTGGTCCCGGCCAGCACACATTATCGTCCGTTGCGGAAAACGCCCAAACCCACGGCGCAACCTTGCCGGGCAATCGTCACCGGCCCGGCGGGTGAAGAGATTTATACTGACAAATTCGGCCGGATCAAAGTCCTGTTCAATTGGGACCGTTACGGAGTGAAGGACGAGCATGCGAGCGCGTGGATTCGGGTGACCAGCCCGTGGGCCGGGAAACAGTGGGGCATGATCTTTGTCCCTCGCATCGGGCAGGAAGTGATGGTGAACTTCATCCAGGGCGATCCTGACCAGCCCGTAATCACCGGCAGCTTTTATAACGCAGACAACATGCCTCCGTATGCCTTGCCGGACAATAAAACGCAGAGCGGCGTCAAGACGCGCTCGTCCCTTGGAGGAACGCCTGCCAACTACAATGAAATCCGGTTTGAAGACAAGAAAGGCGCGGAAGAACTCGCCATCCACGCCGAGAAGAATCTGAACCTTGAAGTGGAAAGTGACACGGCCACTTTGGTGGGTCACGACGCGACCGCTTCGGTGGGCCACGACCAGGTGCTCTCGGTGAGCCATGACCTGACCCTCTCGGTCGGTAACAACTTCACGCTCACGTCGAGCCAGGGGATAGGTCTCAATATCGCCAACGATCCCGCCTATGCCCTGAATGTCGGCGGCACGGTCAAGGCCACCGCCTTCATTGGCTCGGGCGCGGGCCTTACTGGATTGCCGACGGTGGGCCTGCCGCCGAACATCGCCTATCTCAATTCCAATCAAACCTTCAATGCCGAGTCCACCTTTGGTGGGCCGGTTAATCTGGACGACACGGTTCAGTTTTATGCCAATGGCTTTCTGAATGACCTGGATATGTTCCTTCGCAACGACACGTTTCACGGTGTGGGATGGTACGGCGTCGGCAAAACTTTTGCCGGCGTGCCGGTCAACGGTCCGGTCGTGTACGGGTTTTCCGGCGGGGCATTGGGTTTCAAGAATTTCACCAGCACCAATCTGGCGCTCACGTGGAATTCCTCCGGCAATGTGGTTATTGACCCGCAGGGCGTGAATTCCGGCACCTGGGATCACGGCTTGACCTTTGGCACGAACGGCGGCCAGGGCATCGGCTCCAGAAGCACCACCGGGGGCAACCAGTTCGGGCTGGATTTCTACACTGCGGGCGCCAGCCGCCTGAGCATAGCGAACAACGGGAATGTCGGCATCGGCACCAACCTGCCAACGGCCTCGCTCGACGTGGCAGGCGACGGTCGGATACGCGGCCTGTTGCGGTCGGGTTCGGAAAGCGGGACGGCGGAAACGCCAAGCCCGGCGGGCATGATTGTGCGCCGGGTCAACTCAACTGGCATTGCCGCCAACTCGGTGGTGGCCGTTGCGCGCACCTACAACAACGGGACCAACATCACCTTGGTGCGGGACGGTACCACCGCCGGTTTTCAGATCCGCTATCCGGCCAATTCCGGCAACCTGACCATCGCCTGCATGGGCATCGACAGCACCGGGACGGCCAGGAACTATTACACGAACATGGCCAGCTCGGCCAGCGCCGGGACGCTGCAAATCTACTCGAACTCCCTCAACCTCGTCCATTTCGAATGCACCTTCGGCATCACTTACAATGCCGGCCAGCACCTCACGCAGGTGACGCTCTCACGCTTTAACACCGACGACTACTGGTCGGGCACGCTGATGTCCACCTATAACCAGTAACTGCGGTTGAACCATGCACCCTGATCCAAATTGATCGGTTTCAGTAAAAAATCAAAAAGACCCAAACCATGAAAAAAAACCGCACCATCGCTGGATGGCTGATGCTTCTGGCGCTCTCGACCCTCAACCTTCAACCCTCAACCTGTTTCGCGCAGGGAACGGCCTTCACCTACCAGGGCCGGCTCAACAGCGGGGCGAATCCCGCCACGGGAATTTACGATTTACGATTTACGATTTACGACGCGGCCGGCGGCGGCAATGCCGGCGGTG